>NZ_JBSEFH010000042.1:0-25618 GCF_053570585.1 Pseudochelatococcus sp. B33
GCTCGACAAGGCGGGCGGCGGCATCGCCTTTCGCTTCAGCGCCCGCGACCTGCATCTCGTTCTGGGGCCCGGCGAGAGCGGCAAGCCGGTGCGCTTCCGGGTGACCGTCGACGGCGCAGCCCCGCAAGCCGATCACGGTTTCGACACCGACGCCGACGGAAACGGCACAGTGACGGAGACGAGGCTGTACCAGCTCGTGCGCCAGTCCGGGGACGTCAAGGCCCGCACATTCGAGATCCGGTTCCTCGACCCCGGCGTCGAGGCCTACGCCTTCACCTTCGGCTGAAACGAGCACCCCCGCCGTTCGGCGGGGCTAACCCAGCGCCGCAAGCTGATGCACGGCTGATCGCAGATCGGCGGTGTCGATGCCCTGCGGGTATCGTTCGACCAGCGGCTGGAGGAGCGCCCGTGCGCCTTCGCCTTCACCGCGGCCAGCCAGCAGGGCGGCGAGATCGATCGACGTACGAAACTCCCATGCCCGTGCATCCTGGCGGCGGGCAAGTTCGAGCGAGCGCCTGAAATAACGTTCTGCGTCGCCGGCGCCCGGCTGCGTGATCGCGAGAGCGAGATCGCCCTTCACACGCAACAGCTCGGGCATGTAGCAGAGATCGCCGTTGGTCTCGACCGTCAGGATCGTCTCATCGATCAGCGCGACGGCCTCGCTGAACCGAGCCGTTGCGGCAAGACCCTGAACGAGGGCGATGCTCAGCGGCGTGCCGAGCAGCTCGTAGGGCGCCGCATGCAGTTCCTCAAGAGCGCGTTGCAGGCTCTCGACCCCGCTTGCCGCGTCGCCCCGGCAGATGGCGATCTCGCCCCTGAACCCGCGCCCCACCGCGAGATAGGGGTCCAGGGAGTGGAGCGCGGCGCGCGAAAACAGGCGATCGATATGCATGTCCGCCCTGTCGAGGTCACCGACCCAGAGTAGCACGGAAACGGCCCAGACCAGGGCGATGGAGAGCGTCAGCGGATGGCCGAGGGCTTCCGCTTCCCCGACCGTCAGCAGCGCGCGCTCAACCGCCCGATCGGGACGGCCGCGCAGCCAGAACGTCCGGGCAAGGATCGCGCCGGCCAGTATCCTGCCGTCGAAGCCAAGATAGTTCGTCGTGACTCGGCCAGAATATGGTCCCTGTCGCAATGCGGCTTCGAGCGCACCCTGTGCGCGGTCGAGTTCTCCGCCGAGATGAAGTGAAATTCCCATCAGCGAATGCGCCAGCGTGGTGGAGGCGGAATCCTCCAGCCTGCCGGCGATGACGGCGCAACGCTCCGCATAGTGCAACGCCGTCCTGAACTCTCCGGTACGCAGATGGAACATCTGCAGCGGGCCCAGAACCTGAATCTGGTCGAGCGCATCCTTGCGCGCCTCGGCAATGGCGAAGCTCCGGTTCAGGGCCACGCGCGCGGCATCCCGCCCACCCCGCGTGAACATCAGGGAGACGCCCGAGGCGGCCTGTAGATGCATTTCCTCCAGATGCATCTCCTCGCCCACACCGCTCGTGGCGTCGTCGAGCGCAAGGATCGCCCGGGCGGTCCAGCGATGACATTCGGTCAGCAGGGACATCGACAGGAACACCGGGGCCGCCGCGGCGGCGAGCCGGATGCCAAGCCCGGCATCGCCGCCGGGTCCGAAGCACCATTCCAGAGCCGTGCGCACGTTGGCGAGTCCATCGAGATGCAGCGCCCGCTGGGCCGCGCTCGACAGTGTCGGCCACTCGGTTCCCGTCTCTTCCAGCCAGCGCAGGTAGTAGGCCGCGTGGCGCGTGGCGACATCCGAGAGTTCCGTATCGTCGGCCTCGCGCTGGAGCGCGTAGGCGCGCGTCGTGTCGAGCAGCCGGTAGCGCATCGTGGCCCCTGCCGGCCTCGCCGCGACCATCGACTTGGCGACAAGGCTGTCGATGGCAGCGAAAACGAGCACGTCGTCGACGCTGGCGCTCGTCGCGACCGCGAGTGCTGCCTCAATCGAGAAGTGGCCGACGAACACGGCGAGCCGGCGCAGCAGCAGCCGCTCGAAGGCGGACAGGAGGCCGTAGCTCCAGTCCAGCGTGGCTTGCAGGGTTTTCTGGCGCGCCGGCGCCGTGCGCTGGCCCGGCCAGAGCAAGGTCAGGCGTTCGTCGAGAAGCGCTGCCGTCTTCTGCAGGCCGTAGCTCACCACCCGGCCGGCCGCTAGTTCGATCGCGAGCGGCACGCCGTCGAGTTTCCGGCAAATGCCAGCCACCAGCGCGGCATCGGCATCATCGAGGTCGAGACGGGCGCCGCTCGCCACGGCGCGCTCCACGAACAGCCGCGTCGCCGGGAAACTCTGCGCGATCGCCGGGGTGAGGTCCGGATCGTCCGGCGGGTATGCGAGCGGCGCCAGCATGTAGACGTGCTCGCCTTCGACGTGGAGAGGCTCGCGGCTCGTCGCCAGAATGTGGGCCTGCGGTGCGGCGGCGTAGATGCGGGCTGCAAGGTCTGCGGCAACGTCGATGACGTGCTCGCAGGTATCGAGGATCAGGAGGACGCGCTTTTCCGCCAGCCAGGCGATCAGGCCGGACACGGCGTCATCCGGCTGCAAAGACAGCCCGAGCATGGAGGCCGCGGTCGTCGCGACCAGATCGGGATCGCGCAGCGCGCCGAGATCGACGAAATGCACCGCGCCGGCGAATCCCTCGATCAGGTCGTGCCCCACCGCCACGGCGACGGTCGTCTTGCCGACCCCGCCGGTGCCGACGATGGTGACGAAGCGCGTGGCGGCCAATTGCGTCGACAGCGCGGCGGCGTCCTCCGCCCGCCCGACCATGCGTGTCAGGCGGCCAGGAAGGCTCACCTGCGGATAGCTCGTCGCGACTTCCGCCTGCGATCCCTCCCGGCGACCAGTACGCGAGATGGGCGCCACGAAGCAGTACCCCCGTCCCGCCAGCGTGGCGATGTAGCGCGCGCCGTCCCTGCCGTCGCCCAGCGCCTTCCTGAGGTTGGCGATGTGGAACCGCAGACTGCCTTCCTCGACGGTAACGTCGGGCCATACGCGGGCCAGCAGATCCTTCTTGCCGACGATCTCGTTGGGGCGCGTGGCGAGCGCGGCAAGAATGTCGAAGGCGCGCGCGCCCAATTCCACCGGCCCGCCCTCCCGCAGGAGGAGCCGCTCGTGCACGACCAGCGTGAACGGACCGAACGAGATCGCGTCGGTCTCCCGCTCCTCCGGCAATGTCATGACGTCATCCCTCACGGCTTCCCGGCCGGACTTGCGGCTGCGGGCAGGCGCTAACGGCACATCATAACGCATAACGGGTGCCCTGGGCGATCTCCCTCTAGGGTCTGGACGGCAGGAACCTCTCTGCCGAACGACCACAGGAGAACGATCATGCCGGCGTTGCCCTATCCGACCACCCGCCGCGCCCTTCTCGCAGGGGCGGCTGCCATCGGAGCTATCAGCGCGCTGCCTCTCGGCAAGGCCATTGCCGGAAGCGACAGCACCATCCGCCCGTTCCGCGCCGACATTCCGCAAGCGGAAATCGACGCGCTTCGTCGCCGCGTGGCGGCGACACGCTGGCCGGACCGCGAGACGGTCGCCGACCGGTCCCAGGGCGCGCAGTCCGCGAAGCTCAGGGAACTCGTGGATTACTGGGGCACCGGATACGACTGGCGAAAGGCAGAGGCGAAGCTGAACGCCTTCCCGCAGTTCGTCACCGAAATCGACGGGCTCGACATTCACTTCATTCACGTCCGCTCCCGCCACGCGAACGCCCTGCCGTTGATCATGACCCACGGCTGGCCGGGTTCAGTCTTCGAACTGCTGAAAGTCATCGGCCCGCTCACCGATCCCGCTGCGCATGGCGGAAACGCCGACGACGCCTTCCATCTGGTCGTACCGTCGATGCCGGGCTACGGCTTCTCGGGCAGGCCGGCGGAGACCGGCTGGGGGCCCGACCGCATCGGCCGCGCCTGGCACGAACTGATGCGGCGTCTTGGCTACACGCGCTACGTCTCGCAAGGCGGCGACTGGGGCTCCGTCATCTCCGACGTCATGGCCCGCCAGGGACACAAGGGACTGCTTGGCATCCACGTCAACATGCCCGCGACCGTTCCGCCGGAGATCGCGAAGGCGCTGCTCGCCGGCGAGCCGGCGCCGGCCGGACTTTCGGCCGAGGAGAAGGCCGCCTACGGGCAGATGGATGCCCTCTACAGGAAGGGCGGCGGTTACGCGCTGATGATGGTCACCCGGCCGCAGACCATCGGCTATGCGCTCAACGACTCGCCCGTCGGGCTGGCGGCGTGGTTCTACGACAAGTTCGCCGACTGGACCTACAGCGGCGGCGATCCTGAGCGGTCGTTGACGAAGGACGAGATGCTCGACGACATCTCGCTCTACTGGTTCACCGGCACCGCGACCTCCGGCGCGCGTCTTTACTGGGAAAACAACGCCAACAATTTCAACGCCGTCGACGTCGCAATCCCCGCGGCGATCTCGGTGTTTCCCGGCGAGATCTATCAGGCGCCGAGGAGCTGGGCGGAACGCGCCTATCACAACCTGATCTATTTCAACAAGGTCGACAAGGGCGGCCACTTCGCCGCGTGGGAAGAACCCGAACTCTTCAGCGCCGAAATCCGCGCGGCATTCAGGTCGCTGCGCTGATCGATCAAATCCTCAGCAAGGAGCACGAGACCATGACCCAGACCGAAAAGGTCCTCTACACCGGCAAGGTTCACACAACGGGCGGCCGCGACGGCCGGGCGCGCAGTTCCGACGGGCGGCTGGACATCCGGCTCTCCTCCCCCGGCAGCGCCGGCACGGGCACCAATCCGGAGCAGCTCTTCGCCGCCGGCTGGTCGGCCTGCTTCGAGGGAGCGATGGCGATCGCCGCCCGCAAGCTCAACGTCACCCTTCCCGACGACGTGGCGATCGACGCCGAGGTGGACCTCAATATCACCGACGGCGCCTACTTCCTGCACGCCCGCCTCAACGTGAGCCTGCCCGGCATCGACCGCGACATCGCCCGAACGATCGTCGAGACCGCGCACCAGACCTGCCCGTATTCGAAGGCCACGCGCGGCAACGTCGACGTC
The DNA here is from genome assembly GCF_053570585.1 of Pseudochelatococcus sp. B33. NCBI lineage: Bacteria > Pseudomonadati > Pseudomonadota > Alphaproteobacteria > Hyphomicrobiales > Chelatococcaceae > Pseudochelatococcus > Pseudochelatococcus sp. B33. Next base: position 5,041 of record NZ_JBSEFH010000042.1, read on the forward strand.
GCGATCGATCTGGTCGAGCCCTGACGGCAACGGCGGTTCACTCAAGGAGACAACCGAAATGGACACGATCAAAGACCCCGAAAAAATCGACCACCGCCGCCGGAGCCTCTTCGGCGTCGCCGCTGCGACGATCGCCCTCGCGCAGTTCGGCACGACCGGCGGCGCAAATGCGCAGGCGGGCAGCAAAGCATCCGTCGGTGCAGGGACTTCCTTCACCGGATTGAGGCAGATCGACGCCGGCGTGCTGAATATCGGCTACGCCGAGGAGGGGCCGGCGGACGGAACCCCGGTCCTCCTCATGCACGGCTGGCCTTACGACATCCACAGCTATGTCGAGGTCGCGCCGCTGTTGGCATCGGCGGGATACCGCGCGATTATTCCCCATCTGCGCGGCAATGGCACCACGCGCTTCCTGTCGGACACGACACCCCGGAACGGCCAGCAGGCGGCGCTCGCCGCCGATATCGTCGCCCTGATGGACGCCCTGAACATCGAACAGGCCATCGTCGCCGGCTATGACTGGGGAGCACGGACCGCCGACATCGTCGCGGCGCTCTGGCCAGAACGCTGCAAGGGGCTCGTATCCGTCAGCGGCTATCTGATCGGCAGCCAGGAAGCCAACCGGAAGCCCCTGCCGCCTCAGGCCGAACTCGAATGGTGGTATCAGTTCTACTTCGCCACGGAGCGCGGCCGGGCGGGCTACGCGCAATACACGCACGACTTCGCCCGGCTCATCTGGCGGCTCGCCTCGCCACGCTGGGACTTCGACGAGGCGACGTTCGCGCGCAGCGCGGCCTCCTTCGACAATCCGGACCACGTCGACATCGTGATCCACAATTACCGCTGGCGGCTGGGACTGGCGGCAGGCGAGCCGCAATACGACGAACTGGAAAAACGCCTCGCCCGTGGCCCCGTCATCGGCGTGCCCGCGATCACGCTGGAGGGCGACGCCAACGGCGCGCCGCATCCGGACGCCGGCGCCTACGCCAAGAAATTTTCCGGCAGGTACGCGCACCGGGTCATCACGGGTGGCGTTGGGCACAACCTGCCGCAGGAAGCCCCCCGCGCCTTCGCCCAGGCCGTCATCGACGTCGACGGCTTCTGACGCCCGGCCTGAATGGAGGCATCCCATGCGACTGCTCGTTCCTGCTTCTCTTGCGGCCGCGATGATCGCGCTTGCGGCGGTCGTGGCGCTCAACGCCGAAAGCGCTCAGGATAACACGGATGCGTCGCCGATCTTCGGCGTCACGATTCCCGAAGGCTACCGGCAATGGGAACTGATCGCGCCGGCGGAGGAGGCGGAGCCTCTGAACGAGCTTCGGGCGGTTCTCGGCAACACCATCGCGATTGAGGCTTACCGCCGGGGAACACTGCCGTTCCCGGACGGAACCGTCCTCGCGAAGCTCGCCTGGAAGCACATCCCGTCGCCCGAATTCGAACCCGCCTCCATTCCCGGCGCGGCCACCACGGTCCAGATCATGGTCAAGGACTCGAAAAGGTACGTGGCGACCGGAGGCTGGGGGTTCGGCCGGTTCATCGACGGGAAGCCGGTGGACGAAGCGCAGCATCGGACCTGCTTCGCCTGCCACGAAGCGCGGGTGAAAGGACACGACTTCGTCTTCACGCGGCTCGCGCCGTAACCGACGGACGACCGGCTGTCACCGCGATCGTCGCCATGCCAAATCATGAAAGGATAACCGCATGATCCCCCGCTCCCTTTCGATTGCCTTGATGGGGCTTGCATTGTCGACGGCGGGCGCCGCATCGCCAGCCTCCGCCGCTGAGGTCCGGAATGTCGTCATCGTCCACGGCGCCTTTGCCGATGGCTCCGGCTGGCGCAAGGTCTCGGATATCCTGACCGCCGAAGGCTACAGGGTCTCGGTCGTGCAGCAGCCGCTGACGTCCCTTCAGGACGATGTCGCTGCGGCGCGCCGCGTCCTGTCGCTGCAGGACGGCCCGACCGTGCTCGTCGGGCACAGCTATGGCGGCATGGTCATCAGCGACGCGGGCGACGACGACAAGGTCGCGGCCCTCGTCTACGTCGCGGCGTTCCAGCCCGAAAAGGGCGAGAGCCTCGCCGCGCTCGCCGGGAGCAAGCCCGTCGCCGGCGCGCGGCCGGACACCATCCGGGCGACGGACGACGGCTATCTCTACCTCGACCCGGCGGCATTCGCCGACGCCTTCGCCGCCGACCTGCCCCGAACCGATGCGGATTTCCTCGCCCGATCGCAGGTGTTCGCGGCGCAGGCCGCGTTCACGGCCAGGGTCGGCGAGCCGGCCTGGAAATCCCGGCCGAGCTGGGCGCTCGTCGCCACCCGGGATCAGTCGATCAATCCCGATCTCGAACGGGACATGGCCCGCCGCGCGGGAAGCCGGATCCGCGAGGTGGCGGCAAGCCACGCAGTCTATGCCGCGCAGCCGGGCGACGTCGCGGCGCTGATCGCGGAGGCGGCAAAAGCGGTGTCGGACTGACCGGCAACCGTGCCCCTACATTCGGATACGTTATCCCGCCATCCGGACATAGCCGGGATACGTGCCCGCATCACTCTCCGCCGGACAGAAGGAGATCCAATGATGCCCGATATCAAGGCAGAGCTTTCACAGAACGTCCTCGAGCGTTTCTACGTCGGCGGTGAGTGGATCCGTGGCCACTCGGGCCAGCGCGTCGCGGTCGTCCATCCGGCGACAGAGGACGTGCTTTTCGATGTACCGCTCGCGGACACGAATGACATGGACCGCGCCGTCGCCGCCGCCCGCGCCGCGTTCGACACCGGTCCGTGGCCGCGCATGAGCGGCGCGGAGCGTTCGCAGGCGATGAAGCGGCTGGTCGAACGCCTGACGGCGCGTGCGGATCTGTTGGCCCGGCTGTGCACTGCGCAGGTCGGTGCGCCGATCTCCTTCGCCGGCAATCTCGTCCGAACTGGGCTCGCGCGATACGACTATTATGCGGCGCTTGCCGCGCACTATCTGTTCGAGGACCGGCGGCCCACAGCCCGCGGCCATGCGCGGGTCCGGCGCGAACCCGTCGGTGTCGCGGCGCTTATTTCGCCGTGGAACGCGACATTCCCGATCATGGCCCACAAGCTCGGGGCGGCGCTTGCGGCCGGCTGCACCTGCATCCTGAAATCGCCGGTGGAGAGCCCGGTCGAGGGGCTCATCGTGGCCGAATGCGCCGAGGAGGCCGGGATTCCCGCCGGCGTCGTCAACGTGGTCACTGCGGACCGCGACGAGAGCGTCTACCTCGTGGCCTCGTCCCTCGTGGACAAGGTCAGTTTCACGGGAAGCGTGCCGGCCGGCCGGCAAATCGGCGCCGCGGCGGCCGACCGTATGGCGCGGGTCACGCTGGAGCTTGGCGGGAAATCGGCAGCAATACTGCTCGACGACGCCGATCTCTCCGCGGCCCTGCCGGCGCTGGCCCCTTTCACGATGCCCTTTGCTGGCCAGATCTGCTTCGCGCAAACACGCATCCTGGCGCCGATGGCCCGCATGGACGAGGTGATCGATGCCTACGTCCGGATCGTCGACGGCCTCAGGATCGGCGATCCCTGGGATCCGCAGACGCAGGTCGGCCCGGTTCTCAACGCGCGCCAGTCCAACCGCGTCCTCCGGTACATCGACCTCGGCGTCCGGCAGGGCGGCCGCGTCGTGACGGGAGGCGGCCGCAGCACGCGCTTCGAGCGCGGCTTCTTCATCGATCCCACGGTATTCGCGGACGTGACCGCCGACATGACGATCGCGCGCGAGGAAATCTTCGGGCCGGTCGTCACGATACTGGGCTATGATGATGAGGAGGATGCAATCCGCATCGCCAACGATAGCGAGCTCGGACTGAGCGGCAGCGTCTACAGCCGGGACGCCGAGCGCGCCTACCGCGTCGCCCGCCGGATCCGGACCGGCCAGGTCGGCATCAACGGCGTCGAACTCGCGCCGTCGGTGCCGTTCGGCGGGCGCAAGTTCTCCGGCGTGGGCCGCGAAGGCGGGCCGGAGGGTCTCGAGGCATTCCTCGAGACCAAGGCCATCTTCATGCCGGCCCCGGCCGCGTGATATCTCCCGCCGCGTCGTGGCGGCTGGCGTCATGACGACAGCGAAAGTGCAAGATCAAGGAGAACGCCATGCGTATGTTCGTCATAGCCCTCGCGGTGGCCGCGCTCGCCGCGTTGCCGTGCGCGTGGGACAGCAACCCGCACGAACCATCCGCGATCGCGACACTCGTTGCCGGGCTCGCCTCTGCACCGCGGCCATAAGCCATGCAGCCGGAAAGAGCACTTGACATGCAGCCTGCCGATCCGGGGGCGGAAGGCTTCTTCAGCGGACTGCCCGCCTTCAGCGACTTCGCGGAAGTCCTTGACAGGAGCCACTACACGCCGGTGCCGGACGGCTGGGCGCTTGCCGTGGCCGACGTCGTGAACTCGACGGACGCGATCCGCAACGGCCGCTACCGGAGCGTCAACATGGTCGGCGCTTCCGCGATCGCCGCCGTCTGCAACGCGCTGGACAGTCATGCGTTGCCCTATGTCTTCGGTGGCGACGGCGCGGTCGTCGCCATCGCCGGCGACATGGTGCCCGATGCGGCAAGAGCCCTAGGCAACCTCAGGGCATGGGCGCGCGACGAGATGCAGCTCGACGTCCGGGCCGCCATCGTGCCCCTTTCCGAGATACGCCGGCACGGCCTCGACGTGCGCATAGGCCGATACGCACCCGGAGAAGCGGTATCCTTCGCGACGTTTTCCGGCGGCGGGGCCGAATGGGCCGAGCGGCAGATGAAGCTCGGCCGCTACGGGATCGCCGCCGCGGCGGCGGGCTCGCGGCCCGATCTCACCGGCCTTCAATGCCGGTGGCGCCCGATCGCCCCGCGCCACGGCGAAATATTGTCCCTGATCGTCCTTCCCGGGCCAAATGCGGGGGAAGGACGGTTCGAGCGGCTCGTTTCGGGCATCATCGCGATTGCCGGAGAAGAGGCGAGGTCCGGACATCCCGTCCCGACGGGCGGTCCCCTTCCCCATCTCTCGCTGGCGTCGATCGAACGGGAGGCGAAGGCGGTCTCCCGGCCGAGGTGGCGATGGGCTGTCCGCATCGCCATTCTCGCGCAAACCCTTGCCCTTTGGCCGGCGCGCTTGCTCCTCAAGGCCTTCCCCGCCGCGTCCGCGCACACACCCGCATCGCTCGCGGTGCATTCGGATTTCCGGAAGTTCGACGACGGCCTGAAAATGACCATCGACATCGACTCCGAACGATCCCGGCGGATCGAGGAACTTCTCAGCCAAGCGAATAGGGAGGGCATCATCGTCCACGGGCTGCACCGCCAGCAGTCCGCGCTGATGACCTGCTTCATGCCGGCGTCGGAACCGCAGAGCCATGTCCATTTCATCGACGGCGCGGACGGCGGATACGCGCTGGCAGCGCAGGCGATTTCCGCCGCCCGAGATATGGCTCCGGTTTCAGGGAACTCGTGCTGCCGTGGATCACGCTCACCCTCAAGCTGACCGTCGCCATGCCCAGGCCGCGCTTCGCTTTCTCGAATATAATCCGCGGTCTCCCTACGCCGATTTCCTGCGTCCGAAAGGCCCCTCGAAGCGGCGCATTCTATTGGTGCATACGTTGCGTAACGCCATTATACCTGCCGCAACGCTGACTTCCATTTCCATTGGCGGTGTATTCGCCGACCCTGTCGTCACCGAGACGATATTCTCGCGGCCAGGCTTGGGGACGTCTGCTGGCGACGAACGTGGTGGTCCGGGTATAGATGGCGGCCTTGTGAATGAGGGCGGTGACCCCGACCGAGTAATCGTTCAACTCGGTGGCCTTGGAAGCCGTATCCCAGCTCTGCACGATCCTGGCCTGATAGCCCCTTCTCTCGGGGAGACGGGTCCATGTTCCAAACCATTCCCATTGGACGAGGTTGCCGCTGGCCGGCACGGGCTCCTGCAGATATTGCGCCGAGAAGGCGGCGGATCCCATGGCGGCGCGCAATTCGTCCAGCACGCTTTGCGGCTCCCGCTCCGGGTGGAGCAGGTCGCCAGCCGAGTGGAAATGGAAGAGGCCCTCGCCGATGGACACCCGCATGTCCTTGGCGGCGATGGCTGCGAGGTTGAGATGGGTCCAGCCTCCGGCCTTGAGCACATGCCCGACCAGATCGTCCACATGGAGGCGCTGCATGACGAGGATGATGGCGTCGTTGAGCTTTTCATCGAGGCGGGGAAGCAACGTTTCGTCGAACCAGTCATTGGTATTCTGCCTGAGCAGGTCGGACCTTGCGTCACCCGCCTTCATGGCGTCATCGATAATGATGATCGAACCGCCGCGCCCGGTCAGGGCGCCGCCCACGGTCGTCGTCAGGCGGAAGCCCCCGCGAGTGGTGCGGACTTCATCTTCGGTATGGGATACCCCTCCCCCTCGGATTCGAGTGCGGCGGAAATATTCGACTCGATCAGATCATCAAGGTGGCAGTCCTCTTCTGAGTCTTGTTGTCGTGCGCCGGACTCGTACACCGTGCATTTACGAATGCCACCAGCGCCGCTGGCGGCGGATCCGTCGACCAGCCACCGATGAGGTTGCTTATATCGAGAAGCCCTGTGCTCGTGATCCATCGCGTACCCGGGCAAGCCGGGCGAGCGCATGGTTCATGTGACGATCTGGTCGAGCCTGACCCGGAAAAGATCGCGCTGCCCGCTATCCAGGCTCGAAGACAATGAGCATGTCCTTGCGTGGTCCCTGATCGAGAGACAACACCGCCACCTTCATGCCCCTGCGGTCCAGGATCCCGCGCCATTGGCTTCCGTCCTCCACGAGTCCACCCGCCGCCAACACCTGCTGATCCTCAAGCCAAGGTCGCCGGATTGAACAGGAGCAGGACGCCGCGCACCTTGTTGGTGACATCAATTCACGGCCGTTGGCGGAGCATGCAGGCGGATACCGGCTTTCCGGGCTGCGCCGATAAGTCTCTTGTCGCGGGTGAAGAGCTCCATGCGCGCGTCGATCAACGTCGAGGCGAGCAGATGGACGTCGGTGTAGCCGATGCCCATGCTGTGCAGTTGGTGGCGCTCCACGACATGCATGACCTCGTCGTGCGTGGCAACCGTGGCCTGCCGCTGGAGAGCCAGAAACGACAGGAACTCCTTGCGGTCATGCGGACTGCCAAGTGCGAGTTCACCCGTCACGAATGGATGGCAGACGAGGATGTCCAACTCGATGATCTGGCGCAGATCGCTATCTGACCGCCGAAGGTGGTCGATCCAGACAGAGGTATCGACGAGGATCACTTTTCGATCGTGCTCCGGCGACGAGGCGCGGCTTCCGCATCGGGCATCGTGCCGCCGAGCGCAATCAGTCGCTTGCCGGCCTCCACCCGTACGAGCGTCTCAAGAGCCTTGCGCACGATTGCATTCGTTTCCTGGACACCGGTCAACGACCGTGCCTTCTCGATAAGACGGTCATCGATGTTGATTGTCGAACGCATCTGGATTCCCCCGATATCGGCATCAAATCTAGCATCAGATGGTGATTGTTTCAATGCACGTGTGGCGGCGGCATTCGACAGACCGCGAGAGGTCGCCCGTGTTTTTACGCGCCAGCATGAGTGCTGGTATATGTGTTTCCTGGCCATCGGCATGCGGGCGATTCTCATGGGCCTCGCCATGAACGTCGCCGGCTGGCGCTCCTGAAAAACGGACGGGGTCTACCCGACAGGAGCGTGTATACAGGATGATAAGAAGCAAGGGGCATGCAAGCCGCAGGGCTTGCGGGCAATCCGGCGGCAGGAACGGTATCGGGGAGGCTCATGCCTTATATTCTGGCGATCGATCAGGGCACCACCTCGTCCCGGGCCATCGTTTTCGACGCGGATGCGCGCGCCGTCGGCGCGGTGCAGCATGAATTCCCGCAGATCTATCCCGCATCCGGCCTCGTCGAACACGATCCCGAGGATTTATGGCGCACAGTTGTCCGCGCGGCACGCGAGGTCGTGGCGAAAACGGGGATCGACGTCGGCGGTTCTCCCGGCGCTGCCCGAAATCACCACCGGCGGCTCGACCGATGTGGGCGACGTCAGCCACAACACGCCCACGGCCATCTTCGCGCTAGCAACCATGCCGATCGGCGTCGGACTGCACACCTGGCCGGTGACCGCGTGCGGGGGCACGAGTATCGGCGACAAGGGCTCGATCTGGTCAGCCGCGGTCATGGCAGGTGTCGGCTACGACCTGATGACGGACGCAAACCTACGCGCTTCCGCCCGCGATGATTTCAGCCGCCGCAAGGCTGGCAGGACCTACATCTCGCCCCTTCCGGAGGGAAGGGTGCGGCCCGACGGCATTCCCGAGCATCTTCTCCTGCGCAACGGACACGACGAACTGCCGGCGGGCTTTCTCCGGAAGGAATAGCGTCAGCAATCTACTGACGGGGCCAGGCAGGCGGACGGCGCCGGCCGTCCGGTTCGATGCTCATCCAATGGCGACCGGGTTGCTGCGCTGCCGCCAGCGTCGAACCGAAACTCGAACGGAGCTACGCCCGGCTATCGGCCTATCCCGCTTTTGGTTCGCCGCGCTATGTCCATGAATTCGGGATCGCGGAGCGGCGCCATGCCAGTCTGGCGGTATCCTTACCCGGTATTATATGTTGAACGGTCGGACACGGGCGATGTCTGGCGCGTTCTCCGCAGCAAACGCGACATCCTGGCGTGGCTTCGGGAACACGACCCGGCTGGTGGAACGCAGGCGCCTGACGATGCCGGAAGTGGGGGAGAAGGGCGAAGTCGTCTCGGCGAAAAACAGGTGCAAGGTTGCCGCCGATTCAATTTATAAACATGGTCTTGCGATCTGAGGCATCGGAGTAAGACATGCGCCCGGGCACCGACATTCCCGCCGATATCCGTGATACCTGCGACGCCTGGTATGCAGGCAGGGATTCGGCGATGTTCGCCATCGTCCACTCACGCCCTTTCAACCCGCGCCAGCTGCTTGCCGAGGTCGAAAGATCGATACGCGAGTTTCCCGCTCCGGAAGGTGGACCGCAGATCAGCCGTCTGAAGCTTCTGCGATCCTGGGCCGAGCTGCAGATCGATCTCGATGCAGCGGAACTGGCATTGGGACGGGCCGTGAAAAAAGCGATCGAGGCCGGACTGCTGCCCGGCGAAGTCGAAGCCATCGTCGCGCGGATAGCACGCCAATCCCAATCGCGGGCAAGAAAGCGTGGCGAACTGCCAGCCACGAACAGGGCATAGCGGATGCTCATGGCTCGGTTTCGGTCATCAAGGCCGGAGAGTGGTTGTTCGTAGGAGCGCGGCCGACTGGCTGAAAAGGGGCCGGTTGCGGACTGGCAGCTTTCGGCCCGGACTAGCGACAAGCGGTCCTTCGGCTGCCGACCCCCATTGTCGCCATTCGGTTTGTTCCAAGCGCTGCCCGAAACTTGCCGTCCTTTTCGCTCGCAATAGACGCCTGGACCGAGGTCGGGAGCTGGTCGACCGCTTCAGGAGTGCGAAGCGAAAATGCAGACCTGATTTTGCGTTCAAACAAAGCAGTTGCTATTTGGACCTCCCCGAGAGTGGCAGGGACGGGTGATAACTGTGTCCGCGCAATCTATCCCTACGGGACGCTCCGGTTTCTCTCCTTCCTTGCATTGGAACATCGCCCTAATGGGCGAAAAGGCAAACGGCTCCGTAGAGCGCGTGGCACAACATAGAGCCGGGTGCGCCCCCAAGTCCGCAGACACACACGGATAAGCTACTTCCCGGAAAAATGCTTCTCACGGGGCAACACCTTATTCCCGAAGAAGGAGGAAATCTCGGTGCGCCTGCTCTCAAAATGCTCCGCAGCCCGGTCCGGCAGGCGGGCAAACGCTTCGTCATAGTCGTCCATCTCGATCGCCGAATCGGCTTCGTCGGGCTCGATACGCAGGCAACGGTCAGGCCCGAGCAACAACTTCGCCTGGGCGGTCGCGTTGTCGGTGGTCAGGAACATCGCCGCCTTGATCGCCTCTCGCCACGCGATCAGCCCCCGGAACACGTCGGGCTTGCGCAGGGCGAAGGGCGCATTGCCGGTGCCGATGCTGAAAATCTCCACTTGGTCGAAACCTATATCGTAGGCGGTGATGGCATCGATGAGTGCGACCATGATCGGATTGTTGGCCCATACGCCGCCGTCGATGAAAATCCGGCCGCTTTCTTCGTGTTCAAGGCCCTTGAGATACGTTGGCGCTGCCGAGGTTGCTCGCGCCACTTTCCACATCGGGGTCGCGTGATCGTTCTTGAAGTCCTTGTGATGATCGGTCTTGAAAACAGCGATTTCCGTCTTCGGCATCATGAAGGCCGGAATGACCAACCGGGTCATGGAGTTGCCGAGAAGATGATCGGTGAACCGGCGCTTCAGGGCCTTTTCCAACTCTTCGTGGATCAGCTTCGGGCCGTTGAGGGATCGCAGGCACCGGCGGACCCGGCCGATCCATCCATCCGGCAGCGGCGGAAATATCTTCCGGCCGTCATCGTGGTAGAAACCGGTGATCTCGGCGGTCGGTATGCCCAGCCCCAGGCCAAGGGCGATGATGCCGCCGGTCGATGTGCCGGCAATCATGTCGAAATACTGCGCCAGCGGCGCGCCGCCGCAGAAATTCTCTTCACAACGCCGCAGGATTTCGGCGGTGTAGATGCCCCTGATCCCGCCGCCATCGAGCGAGAGGATTTTGAACGGCCTGTCCGCCGGCCAGGGCTGGCGCACGCGGCGGGTCGGCAGGCTGTTGGCGCGGCGGTCAGTGAACATCGGCCTTCACCTCCCGGATGATCTGCGCGTCGGCTGCGTGCATGCGCGCTACGCTTTCGTAGCCGACACCGGGCGCGAGCCATGCGCCCATCAGGTGCCACAGCTCGTAATAGGCGAGCCATTCGGCGGTCCAGTGGATAGTCGTCTCCGCGATCAGGCGCGCGGCAGACCACTCGCCGCCCTCGGGATCAAACAGGCACAGGCCGGAGCTGGGGGGATCGTTCGCATCGTAGATCAGGTGCGGGATTTCGGCGAAAGTGCCGCCCGGCCGCGGCTCCAGCGGCGGATCGATCACCATCACATAGGGCAGCGTCATCGCGCCCGGCTTCCAGAAGAGGAATACTTCATAGAGGCGGGCTTTGGGCCGCAGTGGCCCCCGCCATACCAACGTACCGTCCCCCAGTCTCCTCCCTTGGAAGTCCGGCCACTGGCCGGACATCGCCTTGAGCTGGGCATCGGGCGAGCGCGCGCCGTCAGTCTTCATCCGGGCCGTCCGTCGGCGTGCCGAGGATGAAGGGATGGAAATTGTGGCGCGGCACTTCACGCAAGCGCTCCGGGGCGGCAACGACGGCCGGCGCGTAAATGCCGCCGGTGCGCGGCGCCGAAAGCACCGGCGCCGCCCGGTCCCGCCGGTCGTAGCGCGCCATTAGGATGGCGCGCTGTTCCCGGCCGATCCGCTCGCCGAACAACTCGTCGATCATGTTGGCGATATCGGTCAGCGACGCCCTCGCCATGAATTCCAGCCGTGCCGCAAGGTGCTCCAGCGCTTCGGCCAGCGCGTTCATGTCGGCAAGGCCGGCGGCATCGGCCTGCGGCCAGCGGTCATTGATGCGGTCCGGCGGATAGGAGGGGTTTTCTTCGCGCGGGCGGGTGTCGTCCGCAAGATGCTGGCGCATGATCTTCGCCGTGCTGTCGGCCAAGGCATAGAGCTGCGCGGTGAGGCCGAGCGGGATGTACCCTACGCAGCCGGCGCGCTTAGTCAGGTAGATGGAAGGCGGGCGCGACAGGGGCAAGCCCTCGTAACGCAGGTTGCGGTACCGCTTCAGCAATTTGAGCGCGACGGCCTCCTGCACGTCGATCGCACTGGGGATGACGGGCGGCAACTCATGCTGCTCGGCCTTGGCGACAACCAGCCGCTCTTGCTCGTCGAGATAGCGCAGGCGGTTTTTGGAGACCGCGCCGCGATGGCGCCGCAGGGCTTCCGCGAAGAGTTCCTGACCGACGCCGACCTGACCCCGGAACCAGTTGGTGAACCCCCACGGGTTCGACGGAACCCGCAACGCCGGACCGGTGTCGGGCGAATGGAAAATTTCGCCGGCCCTCTCCACGGCGAGACGCTGCCGCCGGTCGAGGATCGTGACGTCCATGTGCATGAACGGAAACTGGAGCTGCACGCAGCGGGTGCAGCGCACGATCTTGGTGACGCCCGGAAATCCCTGCAACGATTCTTCCAGCAGGTCGAGCGCCCGGCTGTTGTCCCAGTTGGCGGGCACGTCGATCTCGACGATGGCGTCAACGTCGAAGCGGTCGTCATCCGTCCCGCTGAGGATGGTCGTGCTCGTGGCGATCGAGCCCTGCGCATAGATCAGGCTGACGCCGTCGATAAGATACGGCGCAAGCGGGCTGCCGCGGCGCTCAAGATGGGTCTTGAGGCGGCGGTAGCGGTTTTCGGCGACCTTGCGGTCGTGCGGGCTGAGTTCGATCAACGCCGCCACATCGAGAAGCACCTCATCGAGGGCGTCAGTCTTATGAAAAGGGTCCGGTGCGGACATGTCTTTAAGTTCCTTCTGGAGTGGCGGGGCCGACCGGATTTAGCTTGCTCATGTCGGGGAAGACATGAGATACATGTCTATAAAAATAGAACGTCGGTCAACAGGCGTCAAGTTTATCATGACGGAGAAGACATGACCGATAGTGAAAGCCCCAGCGATATCTTCCGCGAAAGGCTGAAAAGTGCCCGCGAATTAAGGGGTTACAGCCAAGAGCAGCTTGGCGTGCGCGCCGGCATGCCGGCCAGCTCCATCGCTCATTTCGAGACCGGCCGTAAGCCGTCCTTTGATTCGCTGCGGCGACTCGCCAATGCGCTGGAGATTACCACGGACTATCTGCTGGGGCGCGTGGACAGCCCGGAACTGGCGCAGGCGGGCGACCCCCTTTTCCGCGACATCGGCAAGCTGACCGGCAGCGACCGCGAGATCGCCAAGGACTTTCTGGAGATGCTCGCCAAGCGCAACGCGAAGAAGGACAGGGATCCGTGAGCCGGATATTCAGCCTGAAACTGGCCCGGCAGACGGCGGAAGCATTCCTCCGGGATGAGGGCATTTCGACGCTGCCGGTCGACCCTTTCGCGATTGCGGAGAGCCGTGACATCGTGGTCCAGGGCAAGCCCGCGGAACATGACGGCGTGTCCGGGATGCTGCTACGGCACGGCAATGATTTCGGCATCGTCTTTGCTACTCATATTCGGAGCCCCGGCTTTCAACGCTTTAGCGTCAGCCATGAACTCGGCCACTATTTCCTGCTGGGGCATATCGACCAAGTCATCAAGGACGGTATCCATGTCTCGCGTGCCGGATTCGTGACGAACGACCCTTATGCGCTGGAGGCGGATCATTTCGCTGCCGGGCTTCTGATGCCGGAAATGCCATTTCGCAAAGCGATGGACCGGTTCGATCCCGGTCTGGATGCGATCAACCAGATGGCCGAGTTGTGCGTGACCTCGCGCACGGCAACGGCCATTCGATTCGCGGAACTGTCCGATGCTGCCGTCGCTGTCATCGTTAGCACCGGCGGCATCATCGATTACTGCTTCATGTCGGACGCCATGAAATCGTTGCCGAAACTGGACTGGATTCGCAAAGGTACGCCGCTGCCGACGGGCACCGCGACGGCAACGCTCGCAGCGGACGCGGAGCGTGTCTCTGCCGGCGATAGACTGAGCGATGAGACCGATGTGCGGGACTGGCTCGGAGGCACTACACGCGCGGCCGTCTGGGAGGAATCCGTCGGCCTGGGGCGCTACGAAAAGATTCTAACAGTCCTTTCTTCAAAAAGCATCGGTCAGGATGACGATTCCGATGACAGTGAACATGATGAAGACAGCCTCATCGAGAGTTGGACGCCCCGTTTCCGGCGATAACGAAGTAGACACCTAGGTACGACCCGCATGGAATTTAACACTTCATCTTATTTCTACCGAAGGATAAATCAGGTGCGCTGCCAGCGAGAAGCGAATTCTAACGTTACCGATTAGCGCCGAGTTTCTGCGCTTCGACAATGTCCGGTTTGGGCATCCGCCTTAAGGTCTCGAACGACCAGTTTGGCGGTGCAAAGCTTACAACGCGTCGCGAGAACGCACAGAAAGACGTCAAGCTAACGTTCATCACTTAGATTATTGTATGAGCTTGGGCAAGTGGTAGAACAGCCGGCGCATCGACGGCCAGCCAGCGCCGACGAAGACCTCAAGCGTGTCGACTAGGGCCGTGCGGCGCTGGGAATCGTCGAAGATCTCCTTGTGATCGGCCAGGAAGCGCCCGACGAGCTTGACCATCAGTTCAGCGGCCATGTGCTCGAACTGGTAGCCAGTCTTCTGACCTCCCTGGAGAACGGCCGTGGCGATGAGGTCAAAGACGCCACCGGGGTCGGCCTCAATCAATTGTTCGAGGAGTTGGACGAGATAATAGACCGTGTACGGCCCGCCATGCTCGCCGATCTGGCGCAGGATCGGCGCGGTTTCATGCAGGAAGATCGCCGCGCTCTCTGGCGTCAGTGGTGCAGGGTTCTTGTCCCCGTGCTGGAAGGCGCCCGAGCTGAAATAGAGCTGCTGGCACGCCGTATCGATGATCTGCATCGCTTGGCGCGCGCGCGCCGTGTCAGCCTCCTCTGGCGCAGGCAACGTCTTGTAGTGGTCCACCGCTTTGCCCGCTTGCGAGACGGCTTGCGCCAGGAGGTTGATCGCAAGCGGGCGCTGGACGGCGAAGTCCGCCTTGTCCTTGGGGTGAAGCCCCACGGTGAGGGTCGGCCGCAGCCATCGGATCGCGTCGCGAACCTCTTCAACGTTGTCGCTCGTCTGTGCGAACCAAGCGCGGACCCGTTCGGCTGCATCCTCGAAGCCGAAGCGGAACCAGAATTGAAGCGTTATCTCGACCAAGTGCTGACGAATCGAGGTGTTACGCGGATCGCTTGCAGGGAACCGTTCTACCAAAGGTAGAACGAGATCGGCAACCTCACGCGCCGCGTCATACCATTGGACCCGAACCAGAGTGTTACACATGAAGGTATCGAGAACGCTTCGATTTGCCTCCGTCTTGACAAGCCGGGTAGCGCGAGTCCAGAAACCGGCCCGATCAATGTCCCAGATACGGACTAAATGAATCGCAGCGTTCATTCGAACGGCAGGGTGGGGATCTCTCAACATGCGGTCGATCAGGGGCTCGAGGCTTGGATAGACCTCAGGCCGTTTGAGGCAGAGATCGAGCGCCGCCTGCACCGCTTCCAACCGGGCCGAGGGCGAGCCCCAAGATGGAGATTCTTCGAACTTCCTCTCCGTGTCCGGATCGACCTCGGGATTGCCGAGCCGGCTCGCATCCTCGATCCATTCGACTAGCTGTGTTACCAGTTCAGGCAACGTACTAGTCCCGATTTGGTCGCTGTTGACGAGCTTGTGGATGCCCTGGGCGAACGATCCCTCGGCGTGATGGAGCAGACTCCGATCGGGGATAGCGCCGTCGGTCAGCCGGCTCCTGAGTTTCCCAAGTGCATCGAGCGCGGCGTTGAGATCGCCCGGCGGTTCGTTATCACCGGCCTTCAGGCGAAGCTGCTCGCGGACGAAATCAATGTCGGCGATGGCTTCCCGAACGGCAGGATTGGCCTTCCCTTCCTGGTTCAGCCACTGATAGTCGTCATCGCCATCCACGTAGCCAACACTCATGCTGTAGAGGCGATTATTGGTTGTCTCGCCTTCGGGCACCGCGATCGCCAATTCGCGGGCGGCGTCTGTGGCCAAGCTGTCCGTTCCGATCGTCCCGAAAAGCCGCCGAAGGAAGCTCTCCTTTGCCGCATCGGGATGAGCGTATTCATCGAAGGGGCGATTTAGGAGTTCAGTCTCCAGGGCGCGACGCTCCGCTTCTGGGAGCTCGTCGTACTGGACGGCGAGGAGATCAATTGCGTCCTTTCGTGTGTCGGGCGTGATCAGGAAGCCAGGCTGCTTCGCATAGGGTATCAGTCGCTGGGCCAACGCGCCGCCGCGAGCAGCGCCGGCCATGAAGAGCCGCGACCACAAGACCGCCAGTCGACACCGGGACGCCGCAAAGTCCACGGCGGCCAAAACACCAGCTTCGTCGCCGGTCTCAAGCCAGGTCAGGAATTGCGAGAGAAGCTCGTCGGCGTCGTGTGCATGTTCAGAGTGCGGCTCATGCGCCCAAATGTAGCTGTAGTCCGGCTGTAGGCGGACCACAGCCTCCTCAACTGTAATCTCCAACTCATCCAGTCCCTGCGAGTGAGAATGCGCCCGGGCGATGTAGCCCTCGACCGCCAGCAGCAGGGCTTCGGTCGCCTCGACAGGTGATGCGGCCAGGAAGCGTGGGAAGTACTCCTTCAGCGACCATCGGGCCGACTCGAAATCCTGTCTGGCGTCCGACGTCAGGTTGAGGATGCGGCTGTCACCGATCGACGTCTGGCGGTCTTCGGCCACCTGTCCGGCAAACGCGCATTCGTAGACCTCTGCGGCGAACCTCGGCGAGATATGGGCGATCGGCTCGATTTTGCGCGCGAGAGCCGGCACCTCCTGAGGTGCAAAGCGGTCGAAACGGTCGTGAGAGAGCGCTTGGCGCAGCAGCGTGACGGAGGCTTCAACATCGGTTGCGATGGTGTCAGCGACGAAGCCGATCGCCGGCGTCGCGAGGCTTTGCGACTCCTCCAGCGTGTAGCCATGGGCCAGCAGCGCGCGCACCGCGGAGCCTAGGTCGGCGCGCAAGGCCGCGTCCTCTACGCGGTCGATCAGCATAAAGGCCATCATGCGCAGGACGCCTACGATGGCCGCTGGCTCGGCCGACAGCTGAAGCTCAAGGTGGACCCATGGTGCCAGCGCGATGCTAGGCTCGTCTTCCACCCGCACCGCCATGGCGCCCGCGACGTGCGGCAGAGCGGCGACCGCGGCGGCGGAACCGGCGTTGACCATCGCCGCGAAGGCATAGATGTCCTCGGCCGTGACCGGCAGCTCCGCGGCCATGCGGGCAGCGATGCTGCAAATGACCGGATCGCAGTCTGCGGCGCCGAGCAGAGTGCCGACCGCCATCCAGAAACGGTCGTGAGCAGCGCCCTCGGCCCATAGCGACTGCAGCAGAAAGCCCATCGCCGGTGCGAGGACTAGGCCGAGCCCTTCGACTTTCGGGAAGGTCGCACTGCCGGCCGCGACGGCGTCAGGATCGAGAAACACCCGGCTCGCGACGTAGTCGAAGAGAAGATGGTGGCGGAATTGCACCGACCGCTCTCCGTTGGTGACCACCAGCACGCCCTCGCCAGTGAGGGTGTCAAGGATGGTCGGATTGGCAACGGCGACCTTAACCCGTTGAGCGCGCAGGGCTCGGTTCGTGACCATCTCTTCGACGACGGTGTGGAGGCAGACCTCAGCCGCCACTCCGTGACCCCTGACGCGCCGGTCCCAATAAAGGTCGAGCAGGGAGATCTGGGAGTCGATGGCGGTGAAGTCCTGGCTAACCGCACCAGTGGCTACCAAGTCCGCGAGCAGTCGCGTATTGAACGGCACCGCGGCCAACTCGCGCAGCTTGGCGCTGCTGTGCTTGAGTACGTCGGCCAAGCGCGGCGCGCACACCAGGAGTTCGGCAAACTCGGCCTCAGACCAAGGAGGGACCTGGATGTGCCGGACGTTGTCGAAGCCGTCGCCTTGAAGCGCCTTGTTAGGAGGCGTTCCCTTGAACAACGCACGGAAATTGTGCCCAAGGCGAAGATCGAATGTGCGGATCGAGGCGACCACGGTCCAGCGTCCGCCAAGTTCAATTACCGACTCGCTGAGCCGCTTAAACGCCGCCTCGCCAGATCCGCCACGGCTGGCGTCCAGAGCGTCGATCAGAAGGAAGGCCGGCTCTGGCCCGTCCCAGGCGCCAAGGACGGCGGGAAGATCATGCTCCAGCTTGAG
Organism: Pseudochelatococcus sp. B33; assembly: GCF_053570585.1. Classification (NCBI taxonomy): domain Bacteria; kingdom Pseudomonadati; phylum Pseudomonadota; class Alphaproteobacteria; order Hyphomicrobiales; family Chelatococcaceae; genus Pseudochelatococcus; species Pseudochelatococcus sp. B33. The sequence goes on from NZ_JBSEFH010000042.1 coordinate 22,945, forward strand.
GGTGCGGGAGAGGCCTTCTAAGGATTCGACTGAGAACCGATCCACTGCCAGCTGGACGACGTCATGACCTTGCGTTCGGAGCGCACGGCCAAGCGTGTTGATTACTGCACTCTTACCGGCACCGGGCTCCCCGATCAGAAGTAGATTGCCGCTCAACGCTGCCGCATTTACCGCAGCTTGGCAGTGGCGAGCGATGCCTACTGGCACACCCATCTCGGCCTCGACGACCTCCAGGCCAGCCAAGGTCTGTTCGATTTGCAAGGAATAGGTCGTGAGTGCAGCGAAATCTTTACGGAAGTCGGGTCGCGCGGCGAGCCGAGCCCCGCGGGCCATAAGGTCGGCGCGAAGGGTGGGCAAAGTCCGGCCGCCCCGGGCGCTCATCAAGTCCCCGGCAATCCGCTCCAGCAGGTTGAAACCGGACGGTGCGTCGGCAGCCTTTTCAAGCGCTGGTGCAAGCGTCGCGATCCAAGCCAAGCGATCGACGCCCTCAGGATCGATCGTATAGATGTAGGTCAGGCACGAGATAGACTGCAGGATCGCTTCAGTCAGGGGTTCGCCAGATGCCGACACCGTCCAGGCGAGACGGACGCAGGCGTCGAACTGGCTAAGCGCCTTGGTCTCTGAAGCGGTGAGCACCGGGGCGCCCGGTTGCCGCCTGGCCTCCAAAGCTTTGGCTAGATTGACCCGCGTCGTAGCCGGCGAACCGGGTCCGACCGCGATCACCAAGCGGTCCTTGGTTTGGTCGAGGGGCCGGTTCCAACCTAGGTCGCCCGCGCCGTCTCGGCACAGGCACCACTGGCGAACGATCTGATCCACTGTCTTGCCAAACTCGCTGGTCAGATTATCCGACATCGACAGGGTGTTCTTGGCCTGGGCGGAGATAACCCCGCTATCAGAGGTCGTTGCAAAGGCATCGTCTAGCGGCGCTTCGGTCTCCATGCGGATCGAAGTGATCGTCGCATTACCGAGCTGAAGCCGCGGATCAATCGGCGTCTCCGTCAGCATCCACATTCCGAACAAGCCACCGAGACTCTGCTGGAAGTTGATCCCCGACGCGGTTGCGTTGCCGCCCCCCGTCGCAAGAGTGCGCAGCGCAATTGTTTTTGATTTCGTAGGCCCAGTTTTCGACATCGTTGGCAAATATAGGAAACGACCGGCAGTAGCGGAACAGCCAAGATTGGAATCGCCTGTGGATGCAGTTGTCCAGCAGCTTCGCCTCATATGCTCGCTGGACATGGCGGTCTAGCGCCCTCGTCCCGCCCTCGGACAAGCGTCGGCTCGTGGCGCAAGTAGAGCCAATAATTCGGCCTTAGCCGATGTCCGCTTCGGAGATGACGGCAGAAGCCGCCGAGCGACTGAGATGGGGGCGCAAAGCGGCCTCCGGTCGAGGGATTGCGCAGCGGCAGCTATGGGCCGATCATGTTGGTGGCGCGACAAGCATCGGCGTTGAAGACGCCGCCGAGGCGTGTGGGGTCAGGGTCCTTTGCGGGATCTCGTAAACGGCGATAGTGGTAATGCATGATCTCCCTCCCGCCGCCCTTCGTGATTGCGTTGCTGCTGGCCGTCCTGCTCTGCCTTGTCGTGGCGCGAAACGACAGCGGCCGGCGGCCGGTCATCGTCTTTCTCTGTGCCTGTATAGCGCTGGTGGTCATTGTCGGCCTGCGCTGGACCTTCGAGGCCAAAATTTTCCGCTTCCTGCAGCCGGTGGTGGCGGCGCTGCTGCCTCCTGCTGCGTGGCTCTGCTTTTCGGGATTGCGCGGGACGATGCAAGGTCCGGTGTGGCCCCATTTCCTGCCTGCTGGATTGGTGCTCGCTCTCTCGGCCCTCTGGCCGTGGTTGCACCCGCCGATCGATGCCTTGCTGGCCATCCTGTTCTTCGGTTATGGGGCGCTGCTCCTGCGACGCGGCCTCGCCGGGCCGGACAGCCTTGCGGGTGCACGACTGAGCGAAGCGCCGCAGGCAGGCAGGGCGGCCGCGCTTGCAGGTGCGCTGCTCCTGTTGTCGGGACTTGTCGACCTGGCCATCGCGCTGGATTTCGGTCTCGGCGACGGCAGCCATGCCAGCCGGATCGTCAGCGCGGGGAACATGATGGTGCTGCCGCTGCTCGCCTGGGCCACGGTGGTGATGGCCCGCAGTGCGCCCCTAGCCGAAGCCGCGCCCCCGATTGCCGCCGTCGACACCGAGACCGGGCCAGATGCGCCCGGCCCCGACGACGACCATGTCCTCGCCGAGGTCGATCGGCTCATGGCCGAACGCAAACTTTATCGCGATCCGGATCTGACGCTGGACCGGCTCTCGCGCCGCCTTGGCATTCCCGCCCGGCAGGTTTCCGGCGCGATCAACCGCAAGCTCGGCCGGAACGTGTCGCAGGCCATCAACGAATGGCGGATCCGCGAGGCGATGGACCTTCTCGTGCAGACAGACCGCCCCGTGACGACGATCATGTTCGACTGCGGCTTCCAGACGAAATCGAACTTCAACCGGGAGTTTTTGCGCATCGCGGGCACCACGCCCAGCGGGTGGCGCAACGGGGAACGGTCGAAGGTCAGGACCCCGGTCAGCGGGGAGGCAGGGATTGTGCCAGAAAGCCGATGATCGCAGCAGTGATCTCCTCATGGATCGCCGCGCGGTCGCGTCCGCCGCCGTCACGGCAGACGATCCCGTCACCCGGGTC
>NZ_JBSEFH010000043.1:0-25528 GCF_053570585.1 Pseudochelatococcus sp. B33
GCAGGGAAAAGCGCAAACAAACTTCCAGTCCGGCCGGATCAGTGGCAAAAGCGCCGCTTTTTGCATCCCCGGACAAAAATGCCAAAAGCCGCAATCTACGCCCGATACTCGTCCGACCTCCAGAACCTCCAATCCATCGACGACCAGTTCCGCCTCTGCCGCAACCTGGCCGAGCGGGAGAGATGGGATATCATTGCCGCGTACCAGGACGAGGCCGCCTCCGGCGCCAGCATCCGCGGCAGAGCCGGAATGTTCCGCCTGCTGGACGATGCGCGGGCCGGTCGATTCGATATCGTCCGCGCCGATGGCCTGCCCGCCCGCCGCGCGGGGCAGTTCCGATGAGCGGTGCTTCCGACATTAAGGCGTCGCTGCGCCTCCCGCCGGAGCCGCCGCACGTCACGAGGCTCTCCCGAAAAGTATTGACCGGCGTGGCGGCGTGGCGGGCATCGCCATCGCGGCGGCACTCTTCTGGGCGCTCGACACCAGCCGGCGAGGCAGCCGCTCCGCCACCGAACTCTACAATGTCGACAACTAGAGGACGAGGTTGATCACCATTGGGGCCAGCTCTTCCGCGCTGTCGACGCTGCTCGGCGTCGCTACCGAACTTTCCGTCGATGACGAAAGCGACATCGCCCGCGCCATCCACGAGAGCGCGCAGGACAGTGCCTCCGACATCGGTCAGCAGATCGTCCGCCGCCAGCTCAACATCCAGCCGACATTGACCATTCACCCAGGTTTCCCGGTCAGGATTTTGGTCCAGCGCGACCTTGTACTCCAACCCTACGGAACCGCGAAGGAAGCGAAATGACGAAGCTGAAGCTATCCGCGATTCCCGACGATCGTCCGGTCAAAATCACGGTCGAACTGCCGGCCGCCGTGTTCAGAGATTTACAGAGCTATGCCTTCATCCTCGCCAAAGCCGCTGGCGAGGCCACGTCACCCGATCCCGCCAAGCTGATCGTGCCCGTGGTCGCCAGATTCATGGCGACGGACAAGGCATTCAACAGGGCGAAGCGGGCAGAATCCATCTGATACCTGCCATAAGGGAGTTTGTCGATAGCAGCGAGAATTGTCCCATCCACGCCCCATTCCCGAGGAGGCCAACGGGTATTGATGGATCATAACGGCATGTTATACAAGCACTATGGGATTCGGCGTCTTTATTCACCGTTCAGATTCGATTTATGACGATAGTCTGGCTGAGCGTTATCAGTTTCCGGCGCAGTATCTCAGTCGCGTTCAAGCTTGTGTCGGTGATTGGATTGTCTATTACGAGCCCCGGAAAGTTGCCGGCACGCGAGGATATTTTGCGGTCGCAAAGGTAGCGCAGGTCATTCCGGATCCCAAAGCAGCCGGCATGTATCTTGCGCTGATCGAACCTGGCACGTACCTTGATTTCGTCAACCCTGTTCCGTTTAGCGATACTGAAGGGGTTATCGAGCGCGGTGTGCTCAACGAAAAAGGACGAATATCCGGCCGCGCGCAAGCTGCTATTCGGTCGCTTTCCTCCGCGGATTTCAACCGTATTCTATCATTGGGGCTCAATGAAAGTGAGCCCGAATTGCCGCGTGTGGAAGAAGCTGGTGATCCGTCACTCGGCTTTGATGAAGGTGCTCAGTCGCCGTACATATTCGAGCAGGAACGTGACCGCGTTATCCAGCTTACATCTAGGATTGTTCGTAAGCGCCTTTTCCGACGCCTTGTTCTGCATGCCTATGATAAACGCTGTGCAGTCACCGGATTGAAGCTCATCAATGGCGGTGGCCGTGCTGAAGTCGATGCAGCGCATATTCGGCCGGTAGAAGCCAACGGGCCAGATATTATCAGCAACGGCATCGCTCTCTCTGGCACGGCGCATTGGCTGTTTGACCGCGGGCTGGTTAGCTTGGCGGATGATCTGGAAATTTTGATCTCCCGGCATGTGAACGACGTGGATAGCGTCAGATCTGTGATCAACAGGACAGGCAGAGCGATCGTGCCGCAAAGGCTGTTCGAGAGGCCGCACCCGCGTTTTCTGGAATGGCATCGGGAGAATCGCTTCAAACAGTGAGCTGAATGCCCGTTTTGCGTGCCGTCACCATGCAGGTTCGTGTTGGTTCAGGGAGATCCAGCCGAGCTACCGACGTTGCATCGAAGCGATTTGCGAATCTCGCATGTTCCTTGTATGTTCAATCATATTGAACCGCCATACGTCGTTGAAGGGGCGCACTCCATGCTTCAAGCTGATGCCATGATGGATGACGATTCGCCAGTATTCTGCCAGAAGAAGTCTGGCGCCTATTATACGCCCGATGAGGTGGCTCAGGCTCTCGTGGCCTGGGCACTGCGCCGCGCGTCGGACCGTCTGCTGGATCCCTCCTGCGGCGACGGCCAGTTCTTGTCCATTCACCGCAATGCTGTCGGCATCGAGCAGAATCCGATAGCGGCGGAAGCGGCCGTCGCGGCCGCGCCCTGGGCCTTGGTCCACAAGGGGGATTTTTTCGCCTGGGCCGCCGAGACGCATGAGCGTTTCGAATGTGCCGCCGGCAATCCGCCTTTCATCCGCTATCAGAGCTTCAAGGGAGAGATCCGCCGCCGGGCACTGGCGTTGTGCGCGCAGCACGGTGCGCCGTTTTCCGGCCTCACGTCCTCGTGGGCGCCGTTCCTCGTCGCGACGGCGGGGCTGCTGAAACCGGGTGGCCGCATGGCTTTCGTCGTGCCGGCGGAGATCGGTCACGCCCCCTATGCGGCGCCGTTGCTGGACTACCTCGTCAGCTCCTTCTCCACAGTGCAGGTCATTGCCGTCCGGCGGAAGCTGTTTCCGTCTCTCTCGGAAGATTGCTGGCTGCTCCATGCAGACGGGTATGGAGGTTCGACGTCCCGGATCGCGTTGACGATTTGCGAGACGTTCGAGCCTGACAAACAGCCTCCGAAGCCGACTTGCCATATCGATATTCAGGAGTGGCGGACGGTCTGGTTGCGGCGCCTGCGCCCCTATCTTCTGCCGAAGGAAATCCGTGAAATTTACGCTGCGGTTGCCTGCGATCCGGAGAGCAAGCGGCTTGGTGACATGGCGAACGTCGGTATCGGCTATGTCAGCGGCGATAACGATTTCTTTCATCTGCGACCGTCCGAGGCTAGGCGGCTGAAAATTCCGGTGCGGTTTTTGCACCCGAGTTTGCGCAACGGGCGTGTAATGCCCAGCCGGCAGATTACGAAAGCGACCGTTGAGGCATGGACCAAGAGCGATGACAAGGTGCTGCTGCTCCGCCTTACACGCGATCAGGAGTTACCGGCGAGCGTGCGACGATATCTCGAAAGCAGCGCCGGCCATGAAGCGCGGCTCGGTTACAAATGCCGGAACCGGGCACCGTGGTATGCGGTGCCGGATGTGCAGGTGCCAGATTTCGTGTTGAGCTATATGTCGGGCCGCTCGGCCAATCTGGTGCGCAACCTTGCCGGTGTCACGTGTACGAACAGCGTGCATGCCGTCCGGATACGGGACAAGGCCCTTGCAAAGAAGTTGCTGCCGCATTGGTCGACGCCGTTCGTGCGCCTCAGTTGCGAATTGGAGGGGCACGCGCTTGGCGGGGGCATGCTGAAGCTGGAGCCACGGGAAGCGGCCCGCATCCTGTTCCCGACAGATGCCCCGCATGCTGGCGCGGGCGATGAGGCGTTGGAGGATGCCGTCAGGGTGCTCCAGCGTTGGCGGCATTATGCCGACTGACGCGGACTTCAAGAAGTGCCAGTGGACCAATCAGGCCGAAGCTCTCGCCGCATTTGCCGAGTTCACCGGCAAGACCCAGAGCGCCAGCCATATAAAGCCGCTGCATTGGTATGTCGCCTGCCGGCTTGTGATCGAAGGCGGGTTCGATCCTGACGATATCGTGCCTCGTCCGCCATTCAGGGTGGAGCGTCGCTCGGGGCGCGCGCCGATTCTGTACCACGCGCCGGAATTGGCGAAAGGTGGCGAACGGACGATCCTCGGCGGCCTGAAAACCAAGAATGTCGACGTTGTCGTTACCCGAGAGGGGATTGGGCCCGTTCTGGCGGTTTCATGCAAGGGCGTTACCGGCGCCTTCAGAAACCTGACCAACCGGATGGAAGAAACGATTGGCGAATGCACCAACCTGCATATTACCTATCCGGCACTCGTCCTCGGCTATCTCGTTCTGCTGCGCGCCAATCGGGTGGTGGAGGCCGCGCTGGACAATACAGCCGAGGTGGCTGAGGGCCTGCGCGACACGCCTGAAGGGGGCAGGACCCTTGCTGCAAATGATATCGCCATGACGGAAGGCGGTGAGCCGGTGGCTGGCATTGTGCGTTTTCACAATGCTTTACGGGAACTGGTAGGGCGCCGCGGCATCCGCGATGATGTGAGCCGTTATGAGGCGATCGGTTTCGGTCTCGTCGAGATGCAGGGGGGCCGGCGGAACATGCTGCTGGACAGCTTTCCGCTCGACGATAGCCCTCTCAAGCTCAGCGGATTTTTCGATACGCTCTATGCTCGATACGATGAGCGATTTGTCGTGAGCGCACCCGATCTCACCCGCGTGACACGCCGTCTCGAATGGGGTCCATCATCTCCCGCTTTTACGCTGCCAAATCTCGATTATCCCCCCCGGATTGATGGGTAAAAATGATCGTCTGTCCGCTATTTGTTGAAAATTATGTTGCGCGCTTGCCTAAACGAAAATATAATTCACCTGCACAATATTTTAATATTAGATTTTAAGCTTATATTTTGATTTTGAACCGAGGTTTACAGTGAATTTAACGTGCTTATTGTTTGCCTCTTGGGGTTGTGGACCACAGTATGAAATTGTAGTCGTTCGTGGGAGTGGCGCCTGATAAGCCTAAATCCTTGCGTATTTGTATAATAAGTTTTGTCAGCAATTTGTCATGGTCGGAAAAATCTCGCCTATCTTTCGGCTTCGCTGTTTCAAGGAGATAAGATCGCAGCGCAATTAGTACGTCCGGCGAGCCTATCAACCAAATATTATTTGCAGCCTCTGCGAATCTGACGCTGTCTTCAAGTAGGGGTGCTTTTGTTGCAATTCCGTTCAACGCTGCCATAAACTCCCTGTAGTGGTCAAGCTTCTGTTTGCGCCACTCTGCTTCTCGCTATTTTCGCTTTGTGAGATAGAATGTTATTGCGCTGGCGAATAGACCAGCTCCAGCACTGATAATTGCGACAATGACAGGTGCATCCATCGGCAGTTTGTCCTTGCATTCTCATGTAGCTCAGGGAGCGCGTAGCTGTTAGAGGGCCGCAATTGTTCGGCAGGTACGTTTAATCCGAAAAATGATTGACACAGCGCATATGATCGTGAAGGGCAGGAGGCTTTTTCGGTGTTCGCTTAGCGGCATCTACTGGTTCGTTATTCCTCTCGGGAGTCAAGATCGGAAAAGGTCGATCCATCGGGTATCAGCCCGGCAAAAAACGGTCGGTCTCACCATTGAATGACCGACCGTGGTGATCCCAAAGGACACGCATGGATTCGACGGATGTTGGCGGTCGTATCGCGCAATCGGCGCTGAAATGACCAGCAGAGGAAGATGCAGACAAGAATCATTATAATATTGTTTTTATTATATAGTTTTCATCACTCTGTTTTACGCAGACCCATGCTTGAACAATGGGTTCGGATTCTCATCGGTGGATAATTACACATAGAGGTGGATATCTATTTCAGGCATGGCTGCGCTATGAGGGTGGCAGCCTCCAAGATTAGGCGCGCAATCTCGCGCTGAAGGAGAAATAGGATGTTTAAGAAACTCGATCCCGCTCAATTTGCGGCACCGCAATCTCCGTTTTCACCAGGTCCTGCACCTATGGTGACATGGATATCTGTCGAACAATTTGTTGTCGATGATACCTATCAAAGGGAGGTAGGAAGGCGAGGTCGCTCCAACGTTCAGCATATTGCTGAACATTTCGATTGGTCGAAGTTTGCACCTGTGATAGTCGCGCCTGTCGAAGGTGGCCTATATGCTATCGTGGATGGTCAGCATCGCACGACTGCTGCGATGCTCCGAGGTCTTGAGCAAGTGCCTTGTCAGGTCGTTCAGGCTGATCGCGCGCAACAAGCAGCAGCGTACGCGGCCGTAAACGGGAACATTACAAAAACCACCCCTCAGCAATTGTATCATGCCCGTTTGGCTGCTGGAGATAAGGCCGCTCAGGAGCTTGCTGAGGTGTGCGCTGCTGGAGGCGTTGAGATCTCCCGACGGAATCTGATATTAGCAAAGATGAAGGTCGGTCAGACGCAGGCTGTTGGTGCATTGGGACGCTGCTTGCGAGATTATGGCCGTGAGACACTGATTACGGCTCTGTAATGCATTACTGAAACAGCGGACGGTAATGCTGGCTATGTACGGGCAACAATCATCGAAGGGCTCTGTGATGCACTTAATGGAAGTAAGTGGCGTGACTCGGGGGAAGCACTCCTTCGGGCGATGGACGATTTCTCATTTCCCGATGCATGGGGTGAGCTTACCGATGGCCGCGATCAAATCTTCCCTGCGACAGTGCGGCGACTGTTTGCAGAGAAGGTCACCAATCATCTTGCGGATCGAACTCCACCCATCAAAAATGCGGCTTGATTATTAACTTGTCGCGTGGGCTCGTCAGTTGGCAAGCCCACAAACGTAAAGCTCCCAGCTTCGCTTCGGACAGGTCAAAAAACTGACGAATCTTGAAGGATCCGAACCGTGCCTGCATCCGGCAGGCTAGGCTGCCAGTCTAGGAACTGTCCGTTCAACCAAACACAGGAATCGGGTGTTGTGATCCCCCGTAACCAAACACAACACACAAAGCCCCGCTAAGCCAAAAGCTTAGCGGGGCTTTGCTTTAGCCGCACAATACACGCACAAACAAAAGCAATCACTTACAAACCCAGGTGCAAATCAGGTTGCCCGGACCCCGCAACCAATTGCGGCCCGGAACGGCGCTTATGAGCATGCCACCCTTCGCCGCCACCCACAGGGAAAAGGGCAAACGAACTTCCAGTCCCGCCGGATCAGTGGCAAAAGCGCCGCTTTTTGCACCTCCGGACAAAAATGCCGAAAGCCGCAATCTACGCCCGATACTCTTCCGACCTCCAGACCCCCCAATCCATCGACGACCAGTTCCGCCTCTGCCGCATCCTGGCCGAGCGGGAGGGATGGGATATCGTTGCCGCGTACCAGGACGAAGCCGCTTCCGGCGCCAGCATCCGCGGCAGGGAAGGGATCGCCCGGCTGCTGAATGAAGCGCGGGCCGGCCGATTCGAGATCGTCTGTGCCGAAGCATTGGATAGAATCTCCCGCGATCAGGAAGATATGGCCCATATCCACAAGCTCCTGCGCTTCGCCGGGGTTGCGATCCATACCGTCGCCGAGGGACGTGCCGACGAATTGCACATCGGCTTCAAGGGCACGATGAATGCGCTCTTCCTGAAGGATCTGGCCGACAAGACGCGCCGGGGACAGCGGGGACGTGTGGAGAAAGGACGCTCGGGTGGCGGTCTCGCCCATGGCTACGATGTTGTCTTACATGACGAGGATGGTGCCGGCGGTCGTCGCATCAATGAGCAGGAGGCGATGATCGTACGCCGGATCTTCCGGGCCTTCGCCGCCGGCGAAACACCAGCGGCCATCGCGACTGGGCTCAATCGTGAGCTCATTCCCGGGCCGGCAGGGCATCCCTGGGGAGCGACCAAGATCAGGGGCCACAAGATGAGGGGAACCGGCATCCTCAACAACGAGCTCTATCGCGGGGTGCTCGTCTGGAACAGGCTTCGCTACATCAAGGATCCCGTAACGGGAAAGCGCCAGGCCCGGCTGAATCCCGCGGCCGAGTGGATCCGGAAGGAGGTTCCCGCGCTCCGGATCATCGAGGAAAGCCTCTGGCAGGCCGTCAAGGAACGTCAGCTTGCGCAGGAACAGTGCCACACCGATCTGCGCGACGGCATCCGGAAAGCACGGGAGGTGAGGGCGCAGCACCCGGGCGTCGGATTGTCGAACTTCCACAGGCTGGTGATATGCGCCGACTGCGGTGGGGAATTCTGTGCCGTCGGACGGGACCGCTACGGCTGTGCCCATCACTACCGGCGCAAGACCTGCTGCAACAGCAAGACCCTGCAGCGAAGGGCGATGGAAGCCGGCATCCGGGATCTCCTCGTCGAAACCGTGGTGATGATGGGCGAGCATGCGGAAGCTTTTGGCGATGAGGAGAACCTGGCGGCGCGACATCTGCGCGGGCAGACCCTTCGCGAACGGCGTGAGTTGGAGGCGATCGAGACCAGGCTCGGCGGGCTTCTGGTGGCGATCGAAGGCGGCCTCTACACGCCACGTATGAAGCTACGGTTCCAGCAACTCGAGGATCGGGCTGAACGGTTGCGCACGCACCTTCAAGCTGGAACCGAACGCCTGAACCACTTGCAGGCTCAGGAAAAAGATGGATCACGGGAGACGGTTGCTTCCTTGATAGCCGACTTGCAGACGGGCGACGACGAGCGCGCCATTCTGAAGCTCAGGCGCATGATCGGCCCGATCATGGTGACACCACGCTCCGCCCATGAGCAATGTCCCCTCAATTGGCGGAGGACGCCCGGATAAACGCCCCCAAACGCAACAGCGCAGAAGAAATCCGGAAACGACAGAGGTCAATGCGACTGGCCAGATTTAACCAAACCTGTGAAATAGCAGACGAGCATGCCGTTGCAGACGAAAACAGGAGGATTGCCGTCATTCGTTGCGATTCGGACAGACGGCTCGGGGGCCGTCGAACGAACCCGCTGCGCGGGCGGGTGCCTGGGGTTGAGGCAGGCGGCACGGGCCGGTCGTCGCGCCTGCATTGAGCGGGGTTGGGCAGAGGCGGAACATCACGGGCTTCTTCAACAAGGAGCCGGACCATGCCTCATTCAGTTCTCGATGCACCGATCAGTCCACTTCGTCAGCGGCTGATCGACGACATGAACATGCGGCGTTTCTCACGGGAGACGCAGCGCAAATATCTCCGCGACATCGGACGACTGGCAACGTTCCTTGGGCGTTCACCGGACACGGCGACCGCCGATGACCTGCGCCGGTTCCAGATTGAGCAGCAGGACGACGGTGTTCCCGTGCCGACGATGAACAGCATCGTGTCGGCGCTGCGCTTCTTCTTTACGCATACGGTCGATCGCCCGGACCTGGCGCGTAGGCTCGTCCGTCTGACGCACCCGCGCAAGCTGCCGGTGGTGCTGAGCCGCGACGAGGTCGCCCGGCGGCTCAACGCCACCACCTGCTGGAGGAGACGGTACCGACATCCGGATCATCCAGGTCCTGCTCGGGCACGCTAAGCTGAATAGTACCGCCTTCTACACCAAGGTCGCAACCCGGACGGTGCGCACGGTCACGAGCCCGCTCGACAAGCTCGGTCTGTTCAAGGTCGAGGAGATCTCCGACGGCTGAGCCGTGCGTCCCTCTGTCGAGGTCGCAGACATCTCCCGCACTGCGGGACCCGCCTGGCGGGCGGCCCATGCAGGTCATCTGAGCCTGCATCAGCTCAAGGTGATGTCGGCGATCGAGCAATGTCGCACTGCAGCTCTTGACGGTCATGTCGAAGCTTGCGAGGACTGCGGTCAACGGCGCATCGCCTACAATAGTTGCCGCAACCGGCACTGCCAGAAGTGCCAGGGCGCGGCCGCGCGAGCCTGGCTTGCCGAGCGGCAGGCCGACCTGCTGCCGGTCGGATACTTCCATGTCGTGTTCACGCTGCCGGCCGAAATGGCCGACGTCGCCCTCCACAACAAGGCGCTGGTCGACGACCTGCTCTTCAGAGCGGCATCGGAGACCATGCTGACCATCGCGGCCGATCCGAAGCACCTCGGCGCGCGTATCGGCATCACCGCCGTCCTTCACACCTGGGGCTCGGCGATGACGCACTATCCGCATGTCCACATGATCGTGCCGGGTGGCGGCATCACGCTCAATGGCAGCCGGTGGATATCGTCGCGCCCGGCCTTCCTGCTTCCGGTGCGTGTGCTCGGCAAGCTGTTCCGCCGCCTGTTCCTTACCCGGCTGATCGCACTGCACGACGCTGGGCGGCTCGCCTTCTTCGGGTCGATGGCCCACCTGGCAGATCGCCGGACCTTCCTGCGCCATCTGGCTCCCATCCGCAAGAAGCGCTGGGTTGTCTACGCGAAGGCGCCGTTCGCCGGGCCGGAGGCGGTGCTCGCCTACCTGTCGCGCTACACCCACCGGATCGCGATCTCGAACAGCCGTCTGATCGCCTTCGAGAAGAGCCGCGTCACCTTCCGCTACAAGGATTATCGTCGCCATGGCGCCGACCGCCAGCAGATCATGACGCTCGCGACCGACGAGTTCATCCGCCGCTTCCTGCTCCACGTCCTGCCGCGCGGCTTCCACCGCATCCGGCACTATGGCCTGCTCGCCGGCTCCGCCCGCAAGGCCAGCCTCGTGCTTGCTCGCGAACTCCTGAACGTCGCCGCACCGTCCGATGAAGCCACCACGGAAGAATGAGGCGACTTCCGTCCGCCATGCCCCTGCTGTGGCGGACACATGATCATTATCGACGTGTTTGAACGATGGAGGCAACCGCGCGGGCCGCCGGACAAAACGACACCGAACCGGGAGAGTTGTCAATGACCCGGCATGGCACGGTCCCGTCTTCAGCCGCAGGTACCCAGCCTTCGGCAACGGATCCACACGCGTTCGTGGTGATCGTCGACGCCAACAGGGCCGCGACCAGCCGCGCCACGGGTCGGCAACACTGCACCGAGGCGCAACAAAGCGGTCTTCCCGCATCCATCCCGGCGCTTCCGGACGGCGGTCGCGCCATCGCCGACACCGGCCGAAATCCGAAGTCCCCATAGCCATCGCCATGTGGCCCGCGGGTTCCTTCCTCGGGGACTTTCGTATGCCTGATGGCGCCCGAAACTCTTCACGGAAGTGAACCGACTGTTTTTGACTAATGACACTTCAAAGCGGCCACTGGGTTGCTATCGCCGGCCGGTACTGGGCAGCGTTCGGTGGATTCTAAAAGAGTGGGTCTATGCAGGAGATTCTTAGGAATTTCGGGTGGGTCGATGATGCCGTTCGATGTAGCGAGCTCCAAAAAAGCGTGGATTGCCATGGGATTGCGCTTGCTTCTGACTGCAAAAATGGTGGCTAATGTACTCGGCGTTAGGCAAGAGCAGGAGGAGGAAGTGCTATTTGGCGTATTGAACCAAAACATCTTCATGTTGTTCGCCGGGGAAAACCGCTTCCTTTACGAAACCGTCTTGATGCGCATCTATAATGATTGCTTCGGTGCCGACCTGATGTTTCCCACGCGTAGCGATCTTATTGGCGTCGTCTACGACGCTCTGGCGCAGCAACCCGAACTCTGGCACGACGAAGGCCATCTGGTCGTGCTTCAGGAAGTCTCCACTCGCGGGCGCCGCCTTCGTCCACGAGCGGCTTCGGGTCGAGATCGAGGCGCCACCGTGGAGGCTATGGAGCGCGCTCGGCACATCTATGCTCGATTGCTGGAGACCGGCTGGTTGGAGGAGAGCCGATATGGCCTGCGGGTGACGGTCGACATGCCGCCGGCGGCGATGCGGTTGGCGGAATTCCTCTCCAGCCTTCGCCAAGACAGCGGCGAACAACTTGGCGGCCTGATCGTCGAGGTCAAGAATGCGCTCGACGCGGTGAAGGCCAGCGCCAGTCAGAATGCTCTTGGTCTCCACAAGGCGGCGAAGGACGCAGTCGGCTTCGGGCGCTACCTGCGTAGCGTGCTCTCCTCACTCCGCGAGATCGATCGGCAAATCTTGGCCAGTCAAGATTTGAGCGAACGGCTTCAGCACTATTTTGAAGAGTTCGTCGGCCAAATCCTGCTCAAGGATTTCGCGTTGATCTCGACGACCGCGCATCTATATCGCTTCCGATTCGCCATCCTGGATGCATTGCAGGTGCTGGAGGACTCTCCTGCCGACATCGAGAGCCTCGCTGCGGCCTATGGCGACGCCCGGCTGGCCAGCCAGCGGGATGAAGCACGCGACCTGGTGTTTGATGATCTTCAGCGGATCAGGCGCGTCCTCGTTCAGATTGACGAGGCTTTCCTTCGCATCCAGCAGCATCGGTCGCGCCTTGAGATCCGCCTCCGCAACACGGTAAAATATGCCGGTCGCCGCGCCGAGGCGTATCTGCGACGGAGCGAGGACGCGATTCTGAACTTAGACCGTATCGTCGCCGCCAACCGCAGCACGCGTGTCGAATTGTCAGTGCCAGGAACCCTGCAGGCAGTGATAAGTCCATTCTCCTTCGGCCTGCTCGCTCGACCTCGCGGGGAGAGAGCATCGATCGTTTCTGCCGCCATGCCAATCGTGGAGCCGGAGCCCATCGATCTGCTCCGTCGGCAGCTTGAGCGCGAATACCTTGCGCGCATAACCGTGAAGCCCGAGCAAGTCCTCCGCTTCCTCGATATGAGAGTGCTGCCAGAACAGACGATCGAGGCAAGGGATCTCCTAATGGTCGATCTCGACGATTTCCTCGCATTCGAGGCCCTTCGCCGATCGGTCCAATCCGTGCTTCATGGTTCTCGCGATGACAGATTGTCACGAGACCTCGAGGATCGTTATCGGTTCTCGGCGGGCAGCGAGGACGACGTCGATAACGACTGGGTCTCCTGCTCCAACTTCAGCATCCATAGGGTGATGCCGCCAGCACCGAAGAGGAAGCTCCATGCTGATTGAATTTCAGGATCTTGAAGCGCGCGAGCCGCGGATCATGGAGCGGGTCACGCAGACGATACACCATCTCCTCCGTCATCAATTCCTTCACACGGAGGATCGCGGGTCGCCACCGATGCTGGAGATGCTGCGACGATCTGCTGTCGTCCGCCCCGTCGAGAAGTTCTTCGAGACGGCTGGCTACCGGCTGGTCATACGTGAAAGCGAGGGATGGGCAGGCATATTCCCGGATCTCGATCGGGTGTCGCATCCTCGCATGCAGATCGATGAGACCTTGGTGCTCCTCGTCCTGGCGCGGCTCTGGCAGGAAGGCATTCAGGAGGGGAACGTCGGGAGTTACGGCAGCGTCCTCACAACCCTGAATGATACCTACAACACCTATCTCGAGCTGGTGTCCCGATCCAGAAGGCCGGCCCTGCGCATTGAGGATTTCCGCGATGTGATCAAGGAACTCAGCCGCAGGGCGACGGTGAAGCTTCATGCCTTCAATGATGAGGCGCAGGACCAGGAGCTGGTGATCCGCCCCATCATCAGCCTGTTGGCTGGCGAAGATTTCCTGACTTCGCTGGAGGCCTTTATCGGGCAGAATGCGTTGCCTGAAGAGCCGGTCGAACCCGGGGATCCGGTCGAAGATGTCTCCATGCCGGAGGAAACAACATGATCCAGCTGATCGGCATTTCCTTGGTGAACTGGCACAGGTTCACCGTCGCAGACGTTGACTTCGCGGGTAATACCGCTGTCCTCGGCAAGAACGCGACGGGCAAGTCGACGCTCATCGACCTGATCCAAGCGGTTATGGCCGGCGGTTCCGGTGCATACTATCGGTTCAATCAGTCGGCTGGTGAAGGTGGGGGCAGGTCCGATCGCACGTTGCGCAGCTATTGTCTCGGGCAGACGGACATCGGCAAGCCCGGGCGCTCGCAATGCGTCACGCATCTTGCCCTGCGCTTCGATGGTGGCGAGAAGCCTGTGACCATCGGCCTCTGCATCGAGGCCGCAGAAAGCGAAGAGGTGCCGAGGATTGTGGGTCGGTACGTTGTCGAAGGTGTGTCGGTCGATACCCGGTTCTTCCTCGAGGATCGAGGCGGCGAGAGGTTTCCATCTCCGTGGCCAACCCTTCGTGCGCGGATCGAGGAGGCGTGCCATTACGCGGACGGGGCATTGCACGAGCACCAATCCACCTCGGCAGTGCGGTTCATCCGCGAGTACATGCGCGTGCTCTTCACCGGCCGACGAGCGCCGGACCCGGACAGATTCATCAAAGCCTTCATCATGGCGTTGTCCTTCGAGGACATGCGGTCGGTCGAAGAGTTTGTCCGCAATTACCTTATTGAACGTCGCGACATCAGCATCTCGGATCTGCGAGAATCCATTCAACGCTACCGCCAAATCCAGAGCGAGATCGCCGAACTGGAGCGAAAGCTGGAGGCGTTGCGGCCGATCATGCATGAGATCGAACGCCTGGGCTCCATACTCGAGCAAATCGATACTGCGGAGAGCATGCGGCGCCTCGCCGACCTCCTTGATACTGCGAAGGTCCACTACAAGCTGCTTGCATCCCGTCGTGCCAAGGCGGCCGAGAGGGAGCGGCTGAGCGCGGAACTGGCAAGGATCAACGAAGAGATCGGCTATGCCAACGCGGAACTGGAGAGCGTGACCGCGCAGATCGCCATCAGTGGAGCGGATGCCAAGAAGTATACCTTGGGGCTAGAACTGTCGGCCGAGGAGCAGAAGCGGGAGGCGATCATCGTTCGCCTTCGAAACCGTCATGCACCAGTCGTCTCCGCTCTCAAGCTGCTGGCGGTGCGCGATCGCATCCAAAACTTTGGTCTGGGGCTCGGCGCTCTGCTCGATAACCTCGAGCGCATTCAGCAAGAATCCGCGGGACTTCTCCCGCCAGCTTGGCCGAGGAATCCAGTCCGCATGGAGGAAATGGTCGCATCAGCGGTCGCGATTGCGCTCGACCGATCCGGCAAGGTCGCGGCAAAGCGGGACGAGGCCGTGTCGTTTCGGGTCGAGGCGGAGAAGCGTGTCGCGGAGATCGCCGGCAGGTTGGCCGAGACGCGTCGCGGCACGGTGTCGCTCGATCCCAATGTCGCATCGTTGATCGTGGCCTTGACCGAGCAGGGGATGAAGCCCCGCGCCCTGTGTGCAGTCCTCGAAGTTTTGGACGAACGGTGGCGAGGTGCAGCCGAAGCACTGCTTGGCCGTGATAGGGAGGCCGTCATCGTCGATCCCGAGCACGCGGAGCGGGCGATCTCGTTCTTCCGCCGCGAGCGCTCGAGGTTCCCCGGCTGCCGAGTAGCAAACACGCGCAAGCTTGCCCATACCCCTGACAAGGCCAAATCCGATACTCTGGCGTCGATGCTCTCCAGCCAGGATTCGATCGCAATGGCGGTAGTGGTGTTCCGGCTCGGGAACGTGGGTCTCGCTGAGACGCAGGCCAAACTGATCTCTGGCGGCCGCGCCATCATGAGCGATGGTACTTATTACGACGGGCTCATCGTGGAGATCAGGACCGTACGTGATGTGAGGATCGGTAAGGTCGCAGCGAGGATGATGACGGATCGGCTTGCCAAGGAACTGGAGGATGAGCGCCAATTGGAGCAGGCTCACCGATCGAACGAAAACTTGCTCTCGGACGTGCTTGCAAAGATGGTGGCGCTAGCCAGCGAAGTGTCCGATGATGATGGTCTGATGAAGCTTGGCGCGCAACTGGCCGACATCGATGTGCGGCGGCGGGACATTGCGGATCGCATCGAGAAGGTATCAATGTCGGTCAACCCGGCCCTCGAAGAGTCCCGGCGGGGGCTCGCCGCCCGCATCGAAGAGCTTCGAGCGGAAACGCGTGGTCACGATCAGTCCATCGGCGGGTTGACGTCGGAACTGGCTGCGCTCCGGTCCCAGATCCAGGCCGGCAATGACATGCTTGGCTCCTGGTGGTCGGTGCGAAATCGCCTGACGATGTTCAGGGAGCGGATCAAGTCCTCGGCCGTCTTCCGGCATATCCGGCCGCTCTACCGACCCCTGCGAGGGCCCCGGACTGACCGTGCCATCTCGGCAGAGCTGGAAGCTCGCTTGAAGCGTCTCGCCGATGATCGAATCGCTTGCGATGCGCTCATTCGGGACAGGGTGTCGAACTTCCTCTACAATTTCGACGTGCGGCGTCCCTTCGATAGCAGCTCCTCGATCATCGGCCAGATGAAGCCTTGGGTTCAGGACATGATCGATACGCTCGAGGGCAATGATCTCATCCAGTACCGGAAGCAGGCGGACGAAGCCGCGGCTCGCGTCACCTACCTCTTCCGCACTTCCTTCGTGCAGGAGCTCAATGGCCGCTTCCGCAATGTCGAGCGTGAGATCGATGACGTTCGCATTGCCTTGCGGAGCAAGCCGTTGCACGGCGAGATCTACTCGCTTCATGCATACGTTCGGCCCGAGTTCCGGGATCTCTACGACTTGGCGCGGGCGAGTGAGACGGATGAAGGTGTCCTTGCCCTGCTCTTCTCTCCGGAAGCGACGGAGCACCCCTTCGCTTCGGCGATCCGCCACGTGGAGGCGCTTCTCAAGGACGAGGACGCCAGCTTCGAGCGGTACCAGGACTACAGGAACTACTTCACGTTCGAATTGCGGATGAAGAAAGTCAGCTCTGGCGACGAGATCACTTACGATCGCAGACGCGGGACCGCCAGCGGCGCGGAGCGCCAAGTTCCCTTCTACGTCGTGATCGGCGCAGCACTCTCCAGCATCTATCATGGCACGCGCCGGTCGGACGAAGCCCGAGGGGTGGGGCTGGCGGTCTTCGACGAGGCGTTCAGCAAGATGGATGGTGAGAACCAGCGCACCATGCTCGAATTCTACAATGAGATCGGCTTGCAGGTGATCATCGCTGCCCCGACAGAGAAGCGCTCCGTCGTTTACGAGAACCTCGACAGTATCGTCGACGTCTATCGGTTTGGTGACTCGGCAGAGCTCGAGGCGTCGCGCATCAAGGAACGTGTGCGGCAGGAGATGCGGAAGGCCAATCCGGAGCACCTGACCCAGGAAGCTCTTCTGTTGCGCCTTGCAGAGCAGTCCGACCTGTCCGAACGCCTCGACGATCCGTTGACCGGTCAGAGCGATGAAACGGTACACTGATATAGACCGTCTCGTCGACGAGATGCTGGATCGGCTTGAATCCAAAGGTGGATCAACGCGGTTGTTCGCCTATCCAGGCGCTTTCTCGTCGACCGCAGAGGAGGATGCCTTCATGGCGCGTCTCGATATCCTCGCGCGGGAAGGAGCCCTGACCGTCAAGAGGGTGCGGCGTGACGGCGTGCATCTGGTTCAGCATGTGCGGCTGGAGGATCCCGCCCCGCTATACGCCTATCGTCGGCGCACTCCCGCTCAAGTACTCGCCCGCGACGCTTTGGGCCCTTTGCGCATTGCTCGGACGTTTCCCCGCAACATCGAGGCAGTCATCGATGAGATCGGCGCCGCATGGTCGCGAGGCGTTGCCTGGAGCGGCTTGCAGCCGGGGCGTGCCGAGGAGCTGTCAAACGCGCTGAAAGCGGTCGAGGCGCTCCGTGGTGCACAACTTGATCCGACGCTGGCCGCCGACTATCGAACCTTCTCGCGGCGCGCTGTTGGCGATACCAAGTTCCTCGAGAGCCGCATGGGGCTGATCCTCGCGATCTATCGCCGAGCGTATCCCGACTCCGTGGTGGATCCTGAACTGGATGACAAAGAGTTCCTCGCGACCTTGGGCGTTCAGCGGCTGCCTCAACCGATCCTCCTCGGTGGACGTCTAGCAATCGATGGTCAGGCGATCCCGGGAATGCCCTACGTCGGCGTGGCGCCGGATCACGCCCATCGCATCTCGGTCGATAACCCCACCTATCTCCTCACCGTCGAGAACTACGCATCCTTCGTACGACATTGCCAAGAGGTGAACCAAGGCGGGGACGGCCTTGTGATCTACACCGGTGGTTTTCCCAGCCGGCAGCTTCTGCAAGCGACGATCATCCTGGCTGATTCCACACGTTGCCCTATCTTTCACTGGGGCGATCTCGATAGGGGCGGGCTCAGGATCTTCATCCACTTGGAACGGGTCCTGAGAGGGGTCGGGAGGGATTTGTGGCCTCACCTCATGAATAACGACGTGCTTGCAGCCTATGGCACTGCCTCCACGCACTCGGTGGGACAGCCGCCCGCGGTCGCTTCGGGCAGTGCCATAGAAGAGCTTTGGCGTTTGATGGCAGATGCCGACCCTGAGCTGAATCTCGAGCAGGAAGCGCTCGATCCGGTCAGCCCTGTGGACCTCGGCTGAAACAACTGAGGCCCGCAGCGGAATCTACATTCATATTTATTTGATCGCTGTTAAAGTAATTATGAAAATTGGTTACCTAAATTAAGCAAGATATGAGAATTTATATATATTTATATTGACATTGTCGGATTTTGTATTCTGCTGATATGGCGATTTGTTTTTATCCTACTTGGCAGGACGGGCAGTGACGTCGATATGTCGCGCTACGTCTGTAAAATATAACTTGTTCCTGTTTTGAGTGCTTGCCATATCTTGACCGGAGCTGCCACGAGTTACATGATTTTGGTGATGCCATGCTTCTGACAAAGGCGCAGCAACGCGGATTGAACGGGCGAAATGCGCTTTTGCGTCATATGGCCAAAACCGGATGCACCATTGCAGGAGATCGTCTTTGGAGCGATGTCGAAATTGAAATACTACGGCAGTTCTATCCAGACCTTGCCGCCCTTACGCGGGCTCTGCCCGGGCGTAGCATCGGCGCAATCACCATGAAGGCTCAGCAAATCGGTCTTGTGCGCTCGCGGCGGATATGGAGCGCCGATGAGGCGGCGCGCCTGCGTAAACCCTATGTCGCCGGCGTGCCCATCGACGATCTGGTTTCCATGTGTCCCGGCAAGACGAAGCGCCAGATCTGGAACAAGGCATGTCATCTCGGCATCCGGCGTCCACGAAAACGCCCGAGGAGGACCGGCTTGCCGCTGGTTGACACGGTACGAGACCGGGCGTTCGATCTGGGGCTGACAATGACCGATCTGGATACCTATGTCAGCACCAGGCGGTATTTCGTCTGCCCGCGCTCCAGCAACTGGCATCTGCTTCAGAAGGCGATCCGTGAGCTTGAGGGGCAAGTGGTCGTGCGCTGGCCGGCGACTGTCGCTCATGCCGCCTGAAATAATCGGTTCCAAATCCACCTGCATACGACGTGAGCGCTGGTCGCCTGAAGAGGACGAACTGGTCGGGGACATCTATCCGGACTATCGCCGCATGATGCGGGCGCTGCCCCATCGTTCATTGGCCGCTCTGAAAAACCGGGCCGGTCATCTGGGTGTGGTCCGGCACCGCCATGTATGGACCAACGGTGAGGTCAGAAGGCTGCGAATCGCGTGGGAAAGCAACGTCCGGGATGCCGAGCTGATGTTGCTGTTCCCGGGCTTGCGCCCGTCCCAGATCAAGAGCAAGGCGCGCCACATCAGGGCGCGAAGACGAGAAGCGCATCTGATGGCATTCGAGGATCCGGCTCTTGATTCCATTCGACATTGCGCGGCCACCCGCGGCATGTCGCTTGTCGAACTCGACAGACTGGCCGGTACCGGCCGGTTCTTCCAGAAGTCAATTCGTCGTCCGAACCTGAAATACATTATGCGCGCCGCAGCGGTTCTCGGGGGAGAAGTTGCCGTTGAATGGCGCGAGGTTGATTGAGCGGCGAGGCCCCGTACCCTCTCGGCCATCCTCAACCCGGCGATACCCCCGGTTTCCGGGGAGGCGCGTCGGCTCGAGTCTGCGCTTCGCGGACAGACTCCGGATCGGCCATGACGATATGTTGCTGCTGGGGGCTTCTCTCATGCTCCCGGTAATCCAGCCCGAGATATTGCTTGCGAAAGTAAAACAGCATGGTGAGGCGCATCGGGATCTCGAACACTCCGTCGCGCATGCCGTAGTCGGCGGCGACGGCCTGCTTTTGCGCGTCCGACAGTGCCGGGTGCGGCTTCAGCCTGATCCGGTAGATTTCGTGCCAGGCGCCGTCCTCGTCGGGCAGGAGGCCGGGCGGGCTTTCATCCCGGATCCCGGAGATACGGGGAAGCAGGAAATCGCGAAAAGTTCCGCGCTCGTGACAGAAGGCCCTCGCGTGCCAGCGCATGCCGTCGAAGCAGAAGGCGTGCGGCGTGATCCGCCGCCATTGCGGTTTTGGCTTGTCCGGGTTGAGCGACTGATAGCAGATCTCGACGGAGAGGCGAGAGCGGATCACGGTCAGCAATCGGCGAAGCATCGCGGGATCGATGGCGCGGCGCGGCTGGGCGAGAGTCGCGAATGCCACCGGTTGTGAAACCCATGTCTGGGCAGCAAGGTGCGGGGGCAACTCGGCGGCTGTCATCTGCATCAGGTAGTCTCCTGCGTCCGGCTGTAGATATCTCGGCCGGAATTCGCTCGTGGCGAAATAGCGCTTCAGACTGGTGTCGTAGCGCATGTTGCCGGGGGCAGCTTCCTGATAATGCGTCAGGTCCTTCGACGCCTGCGGGACCGAGACCCTGAAGCGGTCGATGATATCGGCCCGGTTGACACCCCCCTCCCAGAATAGTCGAAACTCAATGAACTCAAGCCGTTGCTCGATGCCCCACCGCAGGTTCCGCGTCTGCTCGCTCATATGGAATCACACCCTCACATGAGAATATAAACTATACGTATCTTGACACGGTTCGATATTACGTATAGTTACTATGCCCATCGGCGGGCTATGGTCAAGGTGCCTTTCTGAAGGGCGCAGGGAGTACCCGAGGCCCGGCGCCGGTCCACGACTCATTGCACTGCGTTCCGCCGATCAAGACTGCATGAACCTGAGACAACTAAGCGCGGAAGGTGAGCGTGATGGAGCTGTTTGATCGTCTTGTGAGGTGGGATGCCACGCTCACATCATCAGCGCCGGAGAACGACGCCTTCGAGCATTACATGCTGCGGGCTCTGATACTGGCCTATATCGGTTTACTCAGGAAAGGCGAGCACTATGTCTTTTCTGCAAATGTCGTGAAATGGTATCTGGCGAATGCAGAGCATCTGAACCTGTCCATTCTGCAACTGGAGGTTTACAGGGGCGAGCACGGCGACACCGAACTGCCGCCGGTCATCTCCGTAAAGCTGCCGCTTGAGACTGTTCTGGCAAACCGGACTGCCGCCCCTGCGCCGTCAGCGCTGCAACGCCGCCTGGACTGGGTCTGCGCGACGCTGGCGCTTGATGATCGCAGCGCGCTGATCCTGGGCATCTTGTTCCGGTTGGCCTACATGACGTCCTATCGCTCCTTTGCCACGCTGTTGCACGCCGATCGTCGTTTTGCCGACGCGTTCGACGTCGGCGCGGCGCTATCATCCGAAGGCTGCTTCCTCGACGACGGAGAGGTCAGCGGTGGGATGGTCTGTGCGTTGTTGGGTATCCCGAAGTGGGCCATCAACGATTACCTCGGCAAGAATGCGCCGCTGCGGCGGTTCGGGCTCGTCGAGGACCAGTATGGCGGCGCTTTCGCTCCCTCCGCAATGCTCGCTGATCTATTGAAAAAGGATACAGACGATCCGCGCCTTCTGGAGCAGGGCCTGTTCGGCCAGTCCCGTCCTTCGACATTGGAGCGGTCGGATTTCCGCCATCTCGGCCGTGTCGTCGATGATGTCGCAAGCATCCTCAATGGAGCCTTCGCAACCCGCGAGAAGGGCATCAATATCCTGTTTCATGGTGATCCTGGGACGGGAAAGACTGAGTTCGCGACATTGTTGGGAGCGCTCTGCGACGCTCGTGTCGCCTTTGCCGGAGAAGCGGACGAGCGCCATCGAGAGCCGAGCCGCGCGGATCGGCTGGCGCATCTGTCCTTTCTCTCGGCGCTCGGGCAGAGCGCCGGGCGGACGATCGTGGTGGTGGATGAGGCCGATGATATCTTCGTCGGAGTCGATACGGGGAGCGGATCGGACCGGCGTGGGTCGAAGGTGTTTCTCAACCGGCTGATCGAGACGAGCGCCGTCCCGACCATCTGGATCACCAACCATCCATGGCGTCTCGGGGAGGCGGTGCTGCGGCGCATGGCGCGGATCGTCGAGTTCAGGCCGCCGGGCATTGTGGTGCGGCGGGTCATCATCGACCGACACGCAGCAGCGTTCGGCATTTCCCTCGATCCCGGGAGCCGTGACAGGCTCGCGCAGGTGCCCGTGGCGCCGGCTGTCATCGCGTCCGCCCTCAAGGCCGCGCGCCTCGGCGTTGCGGGGGCGGATGGGGCGGCCACGGAGGCGGGGGAGATTGCCGTTGCCTCCGCCCTCTCGATCCACAAGGCGATGAGCGGCCGGGAACCGGCCCTGCCTTTGCCCCACGGAGCGCGGTTCGACGCCGCGCTGCTGTCGGCTGATATCAATTTGTTGTCGCTTGAGGAGCGCGTGACGGCTGCGGGGCCGCGGGCGCTGTCTTTCCTGTTCACCGGCCTGCCGGGAACGGGGAAAAGCGCCTTTGCCCGTCATCTGGCCGAGCGTCTCGGTCTCGAGGTGCTGGAAAAGCGCGGCTCCGATCTGCTCGGAATGTACGTCGGCCAGACGGAGGCAAATATTGCCGAGGCCTTTCGCGAAGCAATCGACAACCGGATGTTCCTTATCTTCGACGAGGCGGACTCGCTGCTCGCTGACCGAAGCAGCGCCGTGCGCTGCTGGGAGGTGAGTCAGGTCAATGAGATGCTGACCTGGATGGAGCGTCATCCCCTGCCGTTCGCGGCAACCAGCAACACGCTGGAGCGCCTCGACCCCGCCGTGCAGCGGCGATTTCTCTTCAAGGTTCGGTTCGGAGCCATGACGGGTGCACAGATCGCGAAGGCTTTTCGCCTGCATTTCGGCTGCGAGGCGCCGGCGATTGTGCTGAGGCTTGATCCGCTGACGCCCGGCGATTTCGTGGTTGTGGCCCGAAAGGCAAAGGTGCTGTGCACCACCGACGCGCGAACCTTGGGCGAGATGCTGAAAGAGGAGGTTGCGCTAAAACCCGGCGTATGCCGGCCGATCGGGTTCAGGTGACCGGCTGCAAGGCGACATGGCAGCCGAGCGTTCGGGTGATTGAATGACGACCGGAACTGTTTCAGGTTTCTGCTACTGCTGTCCGTGAGTTCGGGGAGCCGCGACGGCTGGCCTGGCGCCTTGCGCCCGATCAGGCCAGCAGGGCCGAGGGCGTTGGTGATCTTACTCTCTGCGTAAGCGAATTTCACAGATTATATCTTGAAAAATTATTTTTCATCCTTCATCATGAAAAATTCATAAGCGCCCAGCGCTGCTGCCGAATTTCAGAAGCCATCAACGGTTTTCATGAACAAGAAAGATCATCATCCGTTTTCAGGGCGGATCAGCGTTTTTCATGATCGCCGCCTGCCTGAGCGAGGGCTGCCGGCGGGCTATGCCGCCCTGATCGGCGCCTTTGACCTCGCCGTTCCCCTGCCAATCAGGCTTTCCGCCATCGGTGAGAAGCACCGTGTTTACGAGGCCGACAACTGGCAGCTGTTCACACCCCGCCATGCGCCAGAACCGACCGTGGAAGGCCACCTCGTCTTTGCGCTCAAATATGAAGGTCTCGACCTGACGGTTCTGCGGCGCCTCTTCCTGGCCATGGGGCCGGAGCCGGTCACCGCCTTTGTCCGCGCCAAGCCAACCAGCGCCTACGCCCGCCGACTCTGGTTTCTCCATGAATGGCTGCTCGATACGCGCCTCAACCTCCCGGATGCGGACCGCGGCAGTTATGTCTCCGTTGTCGATCCCAAACAACAATTCGCCACGGAGGGCGTGCTTTCACCGCGCCACCGTGTTCGCGACAATCTGCCCGGCACGCCGGATTTCTGTCCGCTCGTTTTCAGGACGGAACGCCTCCAGGCGTTTGTGGCGGGGGGTCTCAAAGAGCGGGCGAGGGAAGCGGTCGCAGCCGTGCCCAAGGATGTGCTCTCACGCGCTGCAGCCTTCCTGCTATTGAAGGACTCCAGGTCAAGCTATGCGATCGAGGGTGAGCGCGCGCCGCAAAATCGTATCCAGCGTTGGGGTCGTGCGATTGGTGAAGCAGGGCGGAAGCCTCTCGACCTCGACGAACTGTTGCGCCTTCAGCGCATTGTCATCGAGGACACACGCTTCACCAGGATGGGGCTCAGGACCGAAGGAGGCTTTGTCGGTGAGCATGACCGCGACACGATGGCACCGCTTCCGGATCATATCAGCGCCCGGCATGAAGATCTGGGCAGGCTGATGGCTGGTCTTGTCGCCTTTTCCGCGCGGGCTGCCCAGTCGCTTGATCCGGTCGTAGCTGCGGCCGTTCTCGCCTTCGGCTTCGTCTATATCCATCCTTTCGAGGACGGCAACGGACGACTGCACCGCTATCTGATCCACCATGTTCTGGCCGAACGCGGCTTCAATCCGCCAGGTGTCGTCTTCCCCGTCTCGGCGGTGATGCTCGACCGCATCGAGGAATACAGGGCTGTACTGGAAAGCTATTCCAGGCGCATGCTGCCGCTTGTCGAATGGGAGCCGACGTTGAAGAACAACGTTCGCGTCCTGAACGATACGCTCGATTTCTATCGCTACTTCGACGCCACGGTGCATGCCGAGTTTCTGTTCGAATGCGTGAGCCGCACCATCGACGAGGACCTGCCGCGCGAGGCGGATTTTCTTCAGCGCCACGATCTTTTCCGGGCAGAGGTAACCGCTGTGGTTGACATGCCGGAGCGCCTCATTGACCTGCTGTTCCGTTTTCTCCAGCAAAACAACGGCACCCTGTCGAAACGGGCACGGGACAATGAACTGGCCGCGTTGAGGCCGGATGAAGTGCTCGCTATCGAGGCGAGCTATCGTCGCCTCTTCGGGGATGGGCCTTTGACAGCTGCGTCGGGCAAGGCGCCCTGAGAGAGGCCCGACCACAAGGATGAGCAACACTGGAAACCCGCCCGTACAAGGCGGCGATCGGCCGTGAACGCGAAGCGGTGCTCGACCGGCCTGTCAGCGTGGCGCAGGAACAGGATATGAGTTATGGCCGTCCATGAGCCATTACACTGCTCTTCTTGATGCGTGTATGGACGCCCCCCGTTTGCAAGGAAAATTGTAACCGCTTCAGCTTTAATCGAATGCAGTCATGTATCCGGCCTGTTCATGCGGTACATGACCGCTGGTCCCGATGGACATCGCGCTGCGTTGGAGCGCACACGCGACCTTATGGACAAGGCCACGCGCGACAGTTCTGGTCGACGGATATCATGCCCTGATCCCGGCACTGACGTTGCCGGACACTGACGACCGGCATGTGCTCGTCGCCGCCATTGTCGGGCGCTGTGACGTGATCGTGACGCAGAATCGCGCGGACTTTCCGGCCCAGGCTTTGGAACCATTCGGCATCGACGTGCAGCCCCCCGACGAGTTTCTGGTCAATCACTTACATCTCGCGCCGGGCGTCTTCTGCATAGCTGTCCGCAAGGTTTGCGCCCGGTTCAAGAATCCGCCCTATAGTGTGGACGCTTATCTCGGCACGCTCATACAGTTGGGGCTCGTCGCGACGGCGGCTGAACTCAACGGCTTTGCCGAACTGCTCTGACGCCTGGGCCTGACCAAATACCTCCTCGTGGTTGCCGCAAAAAAGAAATATGATATCATGATGTTATATAGAATGTGGACGTGCGCCGTCGAGATTACGCCGCGGCACGAAATAGCCCGATAGGCGCTTCTGTGGCCCACTGCTCCAGTGCGTGGCGACGAGGTGGTAAGGAGCGCAATTTGAGATGGTTGCGCGCCCCCGCAACCAGTCAAAACATCAAAAGCCCCGCTAAGT
>NZ_JBSEFH010000044.1:0-24824 GCF_053570585.1 Pseudochelatococcus sp. B33
ATCGTCCGGTTGTTGTGCCTGTCTCTCGCCCCTTCACGCTCCATGATGCGCGGGAGACCGACAGGGTGCGAAATGAGCCTTTGGGGGTCATCGCGGGTCTTCCCCATCGCTTCGGGCGAGAAAAATCGCTTCCGTCTGCGGCCCGGCGGGAGCCGTGCCCTGAAGGGAGGCGGTTGCGCGCGCGCCATTCGACGAAGCGTCGGATGCACGGGGATCCGTGGTTCGGCGGTCGTCCGAGCGCGCGACAAAGAGCGGAGCCTCGCGCCAGTCGGGCGGTGTCGGCGGCACGGTTCTCGGCTCTGCAAGCAGCGGTCCAGCGCCGAGCCTGGGAGCGAGCGACGCCACATAGGCGCGCGTTTCAGCGGGCAGTGGACGGCCGGTCGCGAGATGCTCGTCATAGCGCGCCGGTCCCGCGTTATAGGCCGCGAGCATTGCGGGAATGGTGCCGTATCGCTCGTGCATTTCCCGCAGATAGGCCGTGCCGGCGAGTATGTTTGCGCGCGGGTCGATGGGATTATCGCCGAGGCCATATCGGACGCGCAGCTCGCGCCAGGTCGAGGGCATCAACTGCATGAGGCCCATGGCGCCCGCCGGTGATACGGCGAGCAGATCGTAGGCGCTTTCGGCCCCCATGACCGCCGTGATCCATGGCGTCGGAATGCCGAACCGTTGCGATGCCTCGGCGATATGCGCGGCATAGGGACTGGCAGTCGGCGCGCGCGTCGCCGGCAGCGATTGCGCCGTAGCCGGAAACGCTGCGGTGGCGGCGACCATGCCGGAAAGGAGAAGAAGGACGGCCGTATGCCGGACGGTGGTCGGCCGTCCGGCAAAGGTGGCATGGCGACGGGCCGGCACCGCTCAATCCTCCTTGCGCGGTTTGGCGGGCCGGTTCAGGTGCAGGCCCCAGAGCGTGCTGTCGCCGCCGGACTGGAAGAGGTTGGCCCGCAACGGCTTGGCGAAAAGCGGGCTGTCGACCTCGATAGAAACATATTCGCCGGCGCGTTCGCTGGCATGCTTCCAGCCTGCGCCAATGTCCAAGCCTTCCTCGTCGCCGAGCAGGACACGATAGTCCGGAGCGTTCTCGGAGTCTGAAGGTTCGGCCGGAACGAGGGTGAGTTCGACGTCGAGGCCGAGCGCCTTGAGGTGGCCTTCGAAGCCGGTTTCCGTGCGGTTGAATTGGCCGATCTGAGCCATAATCGTCTCCTTGGGTTTCGCGGTGAGGATGGATGTGGACACGCCGTCACCGCGTCGGCGCGCGCCAGACGAAGCGGCCGTCGCCGTCTTCATCGGTGTAGAGAGGGAGCGCCCGGCCGATCACGGCGGAGGCCGGAATCGGGCCGAAGTAACGGCTGTCGAGGCTGTCGCGGACTTCCCAGTTCATGAGGAAAAGTTCGTCGTCGGCGATGCGTCGGCAGCCCTGCCAGACGGGCAGATCGCGGCCGGTCCGATCGCGCTCCAGAGCCTCGCCCATCTCCACGTCGTCGACGGTGATGACGCGGCCGATGCGGCAGACGCGCTGACCGGCCAAGCCGAGGACGCGCTTGAGGAGCGGCACGTCGCGGCCGACATAACCGCGCTCGACCATGAAATCCGCGAGCGGTTCGAGCAGGTTGATGGCGACCAGTTCGGGTACCTCCAGCCGGTCGGCCGGTGTGATGGTGTAGATCCCGATCGGCGCGCTGGCGGTGGCGTTCCAGATAAGCCTGGTCGGTGTCGGAATGAACGCGGCTATGGCGACGCCCATCGCCGCGAAATACGTCACCATGACGTAACCGAAGCGGGTCATCCTTCGATCTCCCGCCGCATGAGCCACGCCTGATGGCGTTCCATCGTGTAAAGGCGCGGCTTAAGGCCGGCCTGCATGCGATGGGCGACATGACGCCAGTAATCGGGGGCCACGTCGCAAGCGTCGATGCCGATGCGCTCCACGATATCGATGTGGCGCAGCACATCCTCGACTTGTCGCCAGCCTTCGATCTTCAGCAGGATGTCCCCGCCGGGGCGCACAAAGGGCAGTGTCTGATACGCTTCGCCCGGCTTGACGGCGCGCACGATGTCGATGCGCGAGATGACCGTCCCGAAGTCGTTGGCGGCCCAGCGAACGAAGGCGAAGATGCTGTTCGGCCGGAAAGAGACGATGCGCCTGCGGCGGTCGAGGATTTGCTCATGCGCTTCGCATCCGAACCTGATCCAGAACTCGATCTTCTGCTCGATCCAGGTCAGCTCGACGTCGGTCATATTGTCTGAGGAGCGTGCGGCCGGCCATGGGCCGCCGCGCACGCGGGAGGCCGCAATGCCGGTCATGGGAGATCTCCTTGTGTCGGGGGAAATTCGCGCGCGAGCAGCTCGCGCAGCATCTCGGCGACGGTGACGCCGTGCCGGAAGGCGGTGATCTTGATGCGGCCGCGCAATTCGGGCGTGATGTCGATGGTCAGCCGGGCGGTGCAGGCGCCAATGTCTTCCTTGCGAGCCGTCGACGCATCGGTGGCCTTGATCCAGCTTTCGGGATCGGCAGGCCGGGTCGCAAAGCCTTTGCGGGCCGGGCGCTCGCTCATAACGTGGCCCTCCCGTCGAACGGCAGCACCGTGGCGATCCGGGCGCGGGCCTTCTCTGCCATGCCGGGATCGATTTCGCAGCCGAGGTAACGGCGGCCGGTCAGCCGGCAGGCTTCACCGGCCGCGCCCGATCCCGCGAACCAGTCGCCGACAAGCCCGCTCTCCGGGCAGCTTGTGCGGATGAGGATTTCGAGGAGAGCGGCCGGCTTTTCGGTCGGATGGATCGCGCGACCGTGGCAGTTGCGCACATAGATGACGGAGCGCATGAGGCGTGGTCCGCCATCACGGCTGACATAGTGACCGGCGTCGATATGGCCGGTATGCGGTGGGCGCTGCTTGCGCCGTACCGTGCGCGCTGTCGCATCGGGCGTGGTCTGGACGACGTTGTGGATGTCCCGCCAGGGCGTCTCGGCCGGATAGAACTGAACTGCCAACTCATGGACGCGCTTGAAGCGATCGGCATGGAAACCGGAGCCGTTCTGCTTTTCCCAGACGATCTCCTGTGCCAGCCGGAACCCGGCGTCAGCGAACTGGTCGGCGGTCGCCATGAAATGGCGAAGCGAGCCGAACACCCAGAGCGACCCGGTGGGGGCCAGCGCCGCGCGGGCGAGCGCGATCCAGCCATCCATGCGGCGATCCCAGGCGAGCGAGGTGTCGCCATAGGGCGGATCGGCGAGGATCAGGTCGTAAGGGCCGTGCGCGGGCATGAGGTCGCGGCAATCGCCGGTGAGGATGGTCATGATGCGATCCTCCCGACACCGAGCCGGTCGATTTCGTCCGCAAGCGCCGCGATCTCGCGGGCGGCGGGCGTGTCGTCATCGAGTTCCGAGACGAGGCGGCCGGACTGCACCGCGACGGCGAAGGCGATGCGCTGTCCGATGGTATTGGAGAGTGCCGGCGGGTCGTGGTCGGCCAGCGTTTCGGCTGTCTCACGCGCCAGAACGGTGCGGGGGCCGCATCGGTTGAGCACGAAGCGAGCGGCCAGTTCTGGCCGGTAGATGCGCGCTTCGTTCAGAAGCGCCAGCATCTCGGCCGAGGCCCAGCCGTCGAGCGGCGATGGCTGCACGGGGATCAGCACCAGGTCGGCAGCGAGTAGCGCCGAGCGCATCAGGCCGGCGACGCGCGGCGGTCCGTCGATGACGATCATGTCGGCATCGCGGGCGAGTTCCGGTGCTTCGCGGTGCAGCGTGTCGCGCGCCAGGCCGACGACGCCGAACTGGCGCGGCAGACCTTCACGGCTGCGTTGCTGCGACCAGTCAAGGGCGGAGCCTTGCGGGTCCGCATCGATCAGAGTGACGCGCAGCCCTCGGCTGGCCCATTCGCCGGCGAGATTCAGGGCGAGGGTCGTCTTGCCGGTTCCGCCTTTCTGGTTGAGGAGCGCCACGATCATCTTGCCCCTCCCGGCCGGTGGTCGAGGGGCAACTGCGGCGCGTCCGAAGCTTCGTTGGCAGGATTTACGGATTTACGGAAAGACGTATTCGGCGTAGGATAGATCTTATCGGTTTTCTGACTTGTCGGTGGCCGGTTTTCGATGTTTTCCACATCGCGCGCGCGCCTTCTAAAGTTAGAGTCTATGTTAGATTCTAAGTTAAGGGCGCGATTTTCTTCTTTTATTCGGTAACTTGAATCCTGTTTGGGTTCCCGTTGGCACGAGGGGGCGGTTCCGGATAGCACGTCCCGGCGGGTTCCTGATGGCACGAAGCCATCCACAGCTTGTCCACAGGGCGCCGACGGTTCGAAGGCCAGTAGGACGCGGCCGCCCAGCTCGACCTCCAGAAACAGGGTATAGCCGGGCAGCGGCTGGCGCCGGATGATGTCGCGCAGCTCGAACGCGAAGCGCTTGAACGGCGACAGGCTGCCGGATTTCTGGTGAAGATGGCGGAAGTCGAAGCGCCATCCGGCGCGCTGTCTGCCGCCGTGCTTGCGCACGATGCGGTAGAGCCAGCGTTCGAGGCCGCCCGTCAGATCGAAATAGGCGCGATCGATGGTGAGCACCAGCGCATCATCGAGGACGGCCTGGTAGAACCAATCGGGCACGATCATCTCGATGCCATCGGGCTTGCCATTGCGGTCCGTGCGCTCCTTCCATTCGTTGATCCAGGAGAAGCGATGGCGGCGGCCCTCGGCGGGCTGGCGGATGGTTGTGCTGACGGTGGTGGACTGAAGCCGATCGAGCGCCGCCTTCAGGCGCTGGTAATCGCGGATCGACACGCCGCGTCCGATGAATTTGAGGATTTCGTAGGGGGTCGCGGCCATGAGCCGGGAGGTGCGAAGCCCCGCGTCGCGGGCCTCAACGATCTGGCTCGCTGCCCAGATCAGGATGTCGGCGTCCCAGATGGTGGCCATGCCATGGTCGGGAACGGCCTCGACACGGATAGTGATGTCGCCGGCGACGAAATCGATCGGCGCGACACGGGGCGTCTTGGCGAGAGAGAAAAAGGGATAGGCCATGAGATCCTGCGCGTCTCTTGGCGCGAAGTCGCCGGGGAGCGCCCGGAACAGATCGAGTTGCCCGCGCTCCGAGGAAGATCGGCTCCGCACCGCCATTCGGTCGACCGCCCGCGATCAGCGTGCGTAGCGGCCGGGCTGCGGGACGGCGGGGAGCACCTGGCGCTTCGCCGGCAGCACCTGCCCACGCGGATCGGAGGTCGAGGTGACGGAGCCGCGCGCAGCCCAGGCTTCGAGATCGTCGATCGCATAGACGACGCGACCGCCGAGCTTGCGATAGGCGGGGCCGGTTCCGTAGGTGCGATGCTTCTCAAGAGTGCGGGCGGACAGGCTGAGAAACTCGGCGGCTTCCTTGGTGCGCAGGAAACGCGGCGGCAAAACGACGGGTTCGTGGGGCATGGATCGGGCCTCCGTGGTGTTGGGGACGGCCGCTGCGGATCAGCGGCTGACAGCGACCACGGTGGCGGAGGAGAGCTGGCGAGTTGCAGGGCGAAGTTGGGAGGTATTGAAATCGCCCACCATGCGGGGATAGGAGCGCGCTAGGATTGGCGGCGATGATGAAGGAGTTTTCGATATCCGCCCGTAATCATCTTGCGGGCGTCACGAAGGAGCGTCTTGACGCGGTGGCGAGCAAACGAAGCCTGCCATTCGTCGCGGTCGAGATGATCGACGTCGAAGAGAACCTGCGCAATTTCCTGTTGCGTCGCGCCAGCGCGGTCTCCGTCGAACGCGCGAAGCATTTTGCTTTGACGGATGCGCTGTTGGTGTGTGAGGCGCGTATCTGGCGGAACAGCGCGGCCATGCAGAGCCGAGAGGAGGCGATGAACCGCCTCGATCCGGTCAAAGCCCTCAATGCTGAGAGGAACGGCGGCTACAGCGCCTTTCTGGACAGCGCAATCGATAACCTGGAGGTGCTGCCCATTGCCCAAAGGGTAGCGGAACGCAGCGTCATCTGCACCGCCAGCCGGTGGGTCGGGTCGCCAAGGTTCGATGGAACCATCTGCGATGCTGGCGCTAAGTGCCGAAGGGGCTTCGGTCAGCACGACAACGCTGGTGTCCTCCAGCGGGAGCCAAAAGACCGGAGCATCAGGAGGTGGTGTAAGGGGGTCAACGGCGAAATCGCAGTCCCCACCGCCACTGCATTCGCTCGGTCAACGTTTCGCGATCACCACTTTCGGAAATCGACGCCTCGAAGTCTGCGTCGTATTCGTCGTTACGGCGGAGCCATTCCCAGGCGAGATCGGATGGCGTCAGTTCATCCAGATGGTCGTAGTGTGCCGATGTACGCCAGGTCGATGCATCAGGTGTCATCGCGATCCTCCCGAATCTCGGTTTAAGAACTTGGGAGGGGTCACGATTCCCCTTCGGGTTGAATTTGGGAAGTCAGTTGGAGAGCATCAGGTGATGCCTTCAACGCATCACGATGACGTCTTCTGCTGGCTTTCGCGAACCAGTTCTCTGTAGCCGTACTCCGTCATCCAGTGAGCGCGAGCAAGATGGGACTCGTAGACGGCGTGGCAGCGTTTCGGATCGCGATCAGGATCCAGGCCAAATAGGATGCTGACGGCTTCGCACCAGTCGGCGCCATCGCGCTCGGCATCGAGTAGCCGCATATAGAGTTTCATGTGCTCTCGATCGTAAGACGTAATCGTCTTGCTGGACGGTGGTTTGTCCAAAAATGTCTGGGTCGCTTGCCCCATTATGTTCCACCCATATTCGCGCGCACTTTGTCATTAACGATCTCCCGCAGGAGATAAGCTCTTTTTGTGACAAGGATTGGTAGCTCAGCATAACGCACCGCTACTGCGGGGCATCAGTCCTATCGTGCAGTAGCAAGACCCCTTCACCCTTTTCTGTCGACAGGAGAACGATCCCCGCCGTTTCGAGAGATCGGCGCACCTGATCGCGTGTCGACTCGTACACTTCGAACCCGTTCTCGGATTCGAGGCGCTTGAGTGCGGTCAGTGATACTCGGGCCTTGTCAGCGAGCGTCTCCTGTGTCCAACCCAGCAACGCGCGTGCGGCCCGTGATTGTCGGGAGGTGATCATACATGATCACCTCCCACATGGACCTACGCACATTCCAAAACTACGTCTATTTTAGTCGTTCTTGGTTGCGGGCGCCACAAGGAAGTGGCTGCAAAAACGGGCTTGACGCCTTTCTGGTGTGAACTGATTCGGACGCGCCGGCGGATAAGTACGCCTGGTGCCCGTCCCGGCGCAATCAGGTGGGCGATCGGGGGTCGAGGCCCCACCGGCTTCAGGCGAACGGGTCGATTTCCTGGACCATGGTGTTGTCGTCTCCGTCGTATTCGGCAGCGGGCATTGCGCTTGCTGTTGGATCGGGAAGACCGGAGGGGGCGGCGCGTGCGGATGGGGTGTGGCCTTTGATGCCATCACGGTGGGATAAGACCAATCAGGCTGGCCCGGGAGGGGAGATAGGGGTTTGGGGAAAGAGGTTGAGGGAACCGTCCCTCTTTCCCCATGGGAGGGAGTTTGAGGGAGGGGCTTGCCCTTCCCTCATGGGGTGAGCGGCGAGAGGGGGGCTTGCCCCTCTTTCGTCAGCGAAGGCGGCCGGTCGATCCGGCCGGCGTCGCTTCCAACCGAGGCAAAGACCAGAGGCGGCATCTGCCGCCTCTGGTCTGGGTCTCAGTCGGTGTCTGGACCCGTGGCCTCCGGATCAAAGTCGTCGTCCCAATAGAGGAATTCATCGTCCCGGTGGAGCGCGTGCGTCACAGCCGGGATGCGATGCCCTGCGATTTCGACGCGGCGTTGCGCAACGAGGATGCTCACGGCTGTCTCGTTCGCCTCTATGACCCGGATCGCGTCCTCCATATCGTCATGGGGTCCGAGGTTTTCGATCGGGATGACGTTGCCATCCTCGTCGTAGCCGCCGTCAAGATACATCGGCGCGCGCTTCAGCCTCTGGGCGGCCAGCTCGGCTTCGCGGATGAGGCGGAAGCCTGCCTTCCGCTGCCGCCGGTATTCGGCGCTGCCACCGTCGATGTAATTGATCTTGTGCTTTGTCATGAGATCTCTCCTTTCGTTCTCTGACGGAAGGAGGCCGCACCGGCGCATCGAGGGGTCAAGGACGGCGTAAGCCGCCGCTTGCGGCGAGCGGAGGCACCGATTTTCCGGCGTCGTCCTTCGGGACGGCGGCTGAAAATTGGAGGGGCCGCGATGTCCTTGACGCCGGAGAGGCGGTGCTATGATGGGCAGTCAGAGAGAGAAGAGCCCGCGGCGTCGACGAGGCGCCGCGCCCGTATGCGCCGGGGTGGTTTGAAGGGGGTGATTCACCCCCTCCATGGGTGGGGGTTCAAGGGGGCGGGGTGTCCCTGCCCCTTTGGGGGAGAGCTTGAGAGGGGGCTTGCCCCCTTCTCATGAGGAGATCCGGCCGGTCGATCCGGCTGGAGATCCTGTCGATGCTGTCCGCAGCCACCGTCGCCGACAAAAAGAGGGAGCTTACGCTCCCTCCTCCTCGCACCGCCTGCGCTCAGCTTCGGCGAGCAGCTCTTCGAGGCGCCGCAGCGATTCCCTGCGCTCCTTGCGGGTGAGGATGCAGTGCCCGAGTTCGGCGCGCAGCTCGGCGATTTCGGTGTAGATGTCGACCCGTGTCATGTGAACCTCCTTTGTCTCGATGACGGAGGCGGGCAACCAGGTGTTGGAGGGACGGGTCAAGGATCGCGCAGCGACCGGCGGAACCGGCGTGTGGGGGAGCCGAAATGCGTCAGCATTTTGGGGGAACCGCACGTCCTTGACGCGGCCCGACTGCTGGTATGATGGGCCGTCATTGGGAGAAAGCCGGTTTGGCACCACGCTGCAACGGGACTCACGAGGATACCGGGCCGGTTGATCCGGCCAGATATCCTGTGTTCCGGGATGTAGGCGTGGGGACGGCGCCGCAATCCGCCATGAACAACGGAAAACCCGGCCCGGCGGCTTGCGCCGCCGGATCTTCGCGGCCCACTCAGAACGGGATGTCATCGTCGAGATCACGCTGATCCTCCGCGTTCTCGGTCTGCTTTGCACGGCTCAGGAAATCTACCGTCTCGGCGATGATCTCCGTGCTGTAGCGATCGACGCCCTCGCGATCGGTCCACTTCGTGTAGTGGATGCGGCCGCGAACCAGGAGCTTCATCCCCTTCTCGCAATATTGCTGGATCGTCTTGCCGAGGCCGTTGAAGGCGGTGACGCGGTGCCATTCGGTGTCCTGGACCCGGTAGCCGTTCTCGTCCCGGACAACCCTGCCTTCCGAGTAGCGGGGGCGCGAGGTGGCCAGGGTGAAGTGGGTGATGCTGGTGCCGCCCTGGGTGGTGCGGGTTTCGGGGGTCTGACCGATATTGCCGGCAAGAATGACGATGTTCTGCATTGTAAGTCTCCGTTGCTCCTCGGAGGGACCATTCCCTCCGACGAGACCCGAAAAAGGCCGTCGGGAGACGCCAGCAACTGCCGGCTTGTCGGCAGCTCGCCTCTAAGGCCCGGAGTGGGGCGGGCAGTCGCGCTTGCGCGACAACACGGTCCGGAGCCGCGGGGGTTGCGGTCGGAAACCGAACGGACTTAGGGGATCAGTCAGTCGGAGGGATTGGCGCCTCTGAGAGCAACGACGGGAACGCACAGCAGAACCTTCGTCCTTGCTGCCAAGAGCGGCCTATCAGACCCCAAAGCCTTGGCACACCGGGCCTAACCGCATTGTCCCTTCACCGGCCCCGCGCTTCCTCCGCCGGAAAGGCAGGTCGGGACGAGAACGGCTATCGGGCTTTGGATGCCCGGCATCGCTTCCGACTTTCTGGCCGAAGGTGCGATCCAGCAGGATTGGGGGTTGGGAAGATGAAGGGACATGCTACCGTGCCCACGATGAAACGAAGGGCGCCGGCGCGGCAGGAGGCGGTCGTGTTAGGGCAGCGAGATCATCGACGAACGATGACCGGCTTCCCCGGCCGTGTGAAGCAGACCCAAAGCGACGACGGTCAGTGCAACTACGCGCACGACCATCGTGCTCTGAACGGGGTGCCGAAGGCCCGGTGGCGCAAGCCGCCGTGCGTTTTTCACGGGAGCGGCGGACGGGGATCGCGCTGTCAGCGTGAGAGGACGGCCGTGCCGAGCGCGTTGAGATTGAGTATCGCGGCGACGCCGATGAACAGGCCGCCAGCACCGCCGAGCAGGTTCAGCGCGACGGCCGAGTCGATGAAGTTTTTCGTGACGCCATGGACGAGCGCATAGCCGGCGATAGTGGCGGGTACGGCGAAGACGGCGAGCGCGACCAGCCGCAAGGCCAGGTTCTTGGCAAAGCCGAGGACGGCGATGACCAGTGCCACGGAAAGCAGCGCCGCACCGATGGCGGCGAGCCCCGACATCAGGAAACCGGCCTCCATTCCATAGACATATTTGAAGACGGTCAGCCCAACCATGAAGGGGAGCGCGTATGTCGCGAAATGCCAGGCGATGATGCAAAGAGTGATGGTCAAGGAGATGGCAAGCAGGATAAGCGTCATTGAAGCCTTCACATGAATGAGTGAGGATCACGACAGGCTGCCGGGGGATACGTTCTGCCTGCGACTGTGCTGCTTCGCCGGTTCTTCTTGGGACAACATGGTACGGAAAGGGGGATCTCGTCAAGCAACCGCTGGCCCGTCGCATGTCACTTCGAGCCTCATGAAGCGGCCGGGTGGCAGGCCGACATGGCGGCTGAAGGCGGTGCTGAACGTGCTGGCGGAGCCGTAGCCGATCCGCCGGGCCACCTCGTCGAGCGCCACTCCGCCGCCGCGCAGCAGGTTCTTTGCCACGGCCATGCGCCAGGCCAGCATATATTCCATCGGCCTGACGCCGACCATGCGGACGAAGCGATCGAAGAAGGCGGAACGGGACATGCCCGCAGCGCGGGCGAGGTCCGGGATCGTCCAGGGCTGCTCGACATCGCCGTGCATCACGCGCAGGGCGGCAGCGATGCGGGGATCGGCCAGACCGCGCAGAAGTCCCGGTTGCGCCGCCTCTGCCGGGGCCGCCCGCAGCGCCTCGATCAGCAGGATTTCCACGAGGCGTTCAAGGATGAGGTCGCGGCCGACGTCATCGCGCGCCGCCTCCTCGCCGACGAGGTGGACGAGTTGCGTGAGGCGCGGGATGCCGCGGATGTGGATCATGCGCGGCAGGAGCGACACGAGCAGCCCGGCGTCGGGCGAGCCGAAGGCGAACCAGCCGCCGAACTGCCGGACATCGGGAGGCCCGTCCTGTCGGCCGTAGCGGATTTCCTGGTCGGGCGTCGGGGCCGAGTTCGGGTCTATACGCAGCAACGGCGCAGGTTCGAAACCGGACATGGCGAAGGCGGGCGTGGTGGGCAAAAGGATGAAGTCGCCGGCTTCAAGCACGACCGGCGCCTCGCCCTCCACGGCGAGACGGCATCGGCCCTCGGTCACGGCGCAGAAGCCGGGCTGGCCGAATTCGGCATAGCGCACGGCCCAGCGGCCGGCGCCGCTGATCCCTTTCGAGAACACGGCGCGGGGGCGGAGGAGTTGGATCACCTCGGTGAGCGGATCGGCCATTGTCGGACTAACGCAAATGAATAATGGATTCATGCTTGATGATAGTCCTGACTATGCCGGGTACACAGGTCTCGTCAACATGAAACCCAGGAGACCGACATGAAGACCGTCCTCATCACCGGCACCTCGTCCGGCTACGGGCTGGAGACCGCCCATCACTTCCATGCGCAAGGCTGGACCGTCATCGCCACGATGCGCAAACCGCGCGAGGATCTGCTGCCCGCATCGGAGCGCATCCGCATCCTGCCGCTCGATGTCGCCAACCCGAAAAGTATCGCGGCCGCGATCGAGGCGGCGGGACCGATCGACGTATTGGTGAACAACGCCGGGATCGGCGTGGTCGGGGCCTTCGAGGCGACGCCGATGGCGCATGTGCGCAAGGTGTTCGAGACCAACACCTTCGGGACCATGGCGATGGTGCAGGCGGTGATCCCGCAGATGCGGGCGCGCCGGTCCGGGGCAATCGTCAACGTCACCTCCAGCGTGACGCTGGCGCCGATGCCGCTGGCAGCGGCCTATACCGCCAGCAAGCAGGCGATCGAGGGCTTCACCGGCTCTCTGGCGCATGAACTGGGCTTCTTCGATGTGCGCGTGAAGCTGGTGGAGCCTGGCTATGCCCCGACCACGCGGTTTGCGGCGAACACCGACATTCCTGTCGCGGATTTGATCCCGGAAGCCTATGCTGCGTTTGCGCAGCCCATCTTTGCCGGCTTCGCCAATCCGGCCTTGACCACCAGGGAAAGCGACGTGGCCGAGGCGGTGTGGCTTGCGGCCAATGATGCTTCCGGCCAGCTTCGTTTCCCGGCCGGTCCCGATGCCGTCGCATTGGCCCGTACGCACTGAGACCTGCCAGCGCCGATTGACCGTCCGGCAGGCTCCGTCAGGCCGAACCGGAAAATGGTTCGGCCCGGGTCAGCTTCGCCAATGCCGCGTGATCGTCGTGAACGACTCCACGAGGGAATCGAAGACCGCGCGCACGCGCGGGACGCGGGCGAGGTTCTCGTGTGTCACGATCCAAGTCTCCAGCGTCACGATGTCGAGGTCGGGCAGAAGGCGAACCAGACCGGGATCGCTTTCGCCGACGGGGACCTGCACCACGGCGATGCCGAGGCCGGCGCGGGCCGCTGCGAGTTGCGCCGGATGGCTGTCGGTGCGAAGCACGAAGCGGTCGCGCGAGACGGCGGCCCCGAGCCTTCCCACCAACGCAAGATCGCCACGGTTGCGGTCCGGCCCGATGAGGTCATACTCCGCGACCTCGGCAAGGCTAGCCGGGCTGCCGCGTCGATCAACATAGGCGCGCGAGGCGAACAGGCCGAGCGGGATCGATGCGACCTTGCGCGCAACCAGCGCCTCCTGCTTCGGGGCGACGGTTCTCACGGCCACATCGACTTCTTGCGCGAACAGGTCGGCCGGCAGGTTGCTCAGCGACAGTTCGATGCGGATGCCGGGATGCGCCCCGCGCAGGCGCGCGAACATCGCCGGGATGACCTCGATCCCCATGAATTCGGGAACGCTGACCCGGACCGTTCCGGCAACCTCGCCGCTCGGCGCCGAAGCCTGACGTACGAAGAGGTCCGATGCCATGGCCATGGCGCGTGCCGGACCACGCAGCGCTTCGGCCGTCTCGGTGGGGGTCAGGCCGTTTACGGAGCGGGTGAACAGCACCGTTCCCAACGCCGTTTCCAGCGCCTCGATGCGGCTGCGCACCGTGGGGTGCGACAGGCCGAGCCTGCGCGCGGCCGCCGACAGGCTGCCCTCCTCAAGGACGGCCAGAAAGATGCGCTGATCGTCCCATGCAACGGAAGTGCTCATAAAAATATTACTATCATCTGTCAGATGTCTTGCAATTCCTTTTCATCTGCTCGCCCTTCATCCTGTGTCCATCGAAACAGGCTGAGATGAGGAGATATCTCGATGGAACGGAAGAATACGGCCCTCGTACTTGGGGCGACGGGTGGCGTCGGCGGCAGCATCGCCACAGCACTTCTTCGCCACGGCTGGCAGGTGCGCGGCATGGCCCGCAGTGTCGCAACCGCCCGCGATGCCGGTCCGGCGCGGATCGCATGGGTCGAAGGCGACGCCATGCGACGCGACGATGTGGTCCGGGCGGCGGACGACGTCTCGATCATCGTTCATGCCGTCAACCCGCCCAACTACAAGAACTGGGACCGGCTTGTCCTGCCGATGATCGACAACACGATCGCGGCGGCCAGATCGGCCGGCGGCGCGCGCATCGTGCTGCCGGGCACGATCTACAACTTCGATCCGGCGGCGACCCCGGTCATTGGGGCCGACACTGTTCAGCGGCCGAAGAGCCGCAAGGGCAAGATCCGCAAGGCGCTTGAGCAGCAGCTGGAACAGGCGGCTCCCGAAGTGCCCTCGCTGATCCTGCGCGCCGGCGACTTCTTCGGGCCGGGCGCCCGCGCGAGCTGGTTCGCGCAGGCCATGGTCTCGGCTGGAAAGCCCCTGCGGCGCATCGTCAACCCCGCACGCGGCAGCGGCCATAGCTGGGCCTACCTTCCGGACCTTGCCGAGACCTTCGCAAGGCTGGTCGAGCAGCCCGAACGCCTGCGCCCTTTCGAGGTGCTCCAGTTCGAAGGTCTCTACGATGCCGACGGCACGAAAATGGTGGAGGCGATCCGCCGGGTCAGCGGGCGCCGGCTTCGCATTCATCGCTTCCCGTGGTGGCTGATGCGCCTGATGGCCCCGTTCGGCGGCTTTCCGCGCGAGGCGGCGGAGATCGCTCCCTATTGGAGTTATCCGGTGCGGCTCGATAACCGGCGCCTCGTCGAACTTCTGGAAACGGAGCCCCGCACGCCGCTCGACAGCGCAGTCGCAAACACACTCGCCGCGCTCGGCTGCCTCGACGCGCAACCGCAGGCGGCGCAGACCGCCTGAGCGGATCTGCCAGTCTCAAGGAGATTTGCAATGGCCATTTCGTTTGGCAGATTCGTTGCCACACACGCGATCATCATCGCCGCGTTCAACGCTGGTATCAACGCCTCCTACACGTGGTGGCTGTGGAGTCCGCGCGACACGCTGCCGCTGAGCGGAGCGGACAACATCGGCATCGATCTGGTAGCCACGCCCGCGGTCATCGCCGTACTTTCGGCTCTGCTCGGCACGGTATTCATTCGGCAGAAACTGCGTGACGGCCGCGTAGCCATGCCAGGCATGACCCTTCCTGCAGCCTTCCATGCTGCCCCCTACGGATTGCTTGCGCGGACTGCCGCCTTCGGCCTTGTCGCGGCTGTCATGCTCAGTCTGCCCTTGTGGACGATGTTGCAGGCAAGCGGGATTCATGCATTGCTGCTCGCGGAGGCCCTGTTGAGCAAGGTTGCGATCACCGTGGTGTTCTCCCTGCTGATCGTCCCACTCGTCATTCTGGCCGCGCTCGCCGACGTGCAGCGCGAACATGGCACTGTGGCAGCCGCCTGAGCGTCGTTGAATGAAGTGGCCGGTCGATCTGGGCGCAGGGTGGCGCTTTACGCGCCGCCCTTGTCGAACTTCATGACCG
Source organism: Pseudochelatococcus sp. B33 (assembly GCF_053570585.1). Taxonomy (NCBI): domain Bacteria; kingdom Pseudomonadati; phylum Pseudomonadota; class Alphaproteobacteria; order Hyphomicrobiales; family Chelatococcaceae; genus Pseudochelatococcus; species Pseudochelatococcus sp. B33. The sequence goes on from NZ_JBSEFH010000044.1 coordinate 15,057, forward strand.
GGATGCCGAGCTTGCGGGCCTTATCCGCGAGGTTTTCCTGAATCCCGGTACCGGGGAAGACCAGAACACCGATGGGGAGGGTGTCGAGCATGGCGTCGTTGCGCTTGAAGGGCGCGGCCTTGCCGTGCTTCGTCCAATCGGGCTTGAAGGCGACCTGCGGCACCTTGCGGTTATCTGCCCAGCGGGAGGCAATCAGTTCGGCGCCCTTCAGCGTGCCGCCGTGCAGCAAGACCATCTCGGGGTGCTTTGCGTGGACCTGATCGAGCTTCGCCCAGATAAGGCTGTGGTCGTTGAAGTCAGCGCCGCCGGTGACGGCAACCTTGGGACCGGCGGGCAGCAGCACCTCTTTCTCGGCCCAGCGCTTCGCGGCAAGGAAATCGCGGCTGTCGATCATCGCCGAGGTCAGATTGCGATGGTTGACCATCGAGCCGCTGCGCGGCCGCCAGGGCTTGCCGGTGTGGTGCTCGAAGGCTTCGGCGGAGAGGTCGCGGAAGAGTTCCATGCTGTTGCGCCGCTCGATCAGGGTCATCCCCTCTGCCGTGAGGCGTTCGAGTTCGGTCGATTTCACCTCGCTGCCATCCTGTTCGCGCTGAAGGCGGCGCTGTGCCTGCTCGTTGTCATCAAGCTCGCGCTCCACCCGGCCGATGGCGCGGTGGAAGAGACTGACGGCGCCCCAGAGCAGATCATCGAGGTCGGGCTCGAGGCGGGTGTCGCCGAGTGAGGCGACAAGGGCATCGAAGATGTCGGTGACGGCGGCGTGTACGACATTGCCGTCTGGAAGCGGCCTCGGATCGGGTTCGTCGCTATAGGGGCGCCAGCCGTAAAGCTGGAGTTCAGTGAGGAGATGATCGGTGGGGGAGGAGGTGTGGACCGGCTCGAAACCTGCGTCTTCGTCTTCGTTCATCATCGGGAGCGTCCTTCGTCTGGAGACCGCGCCCATCGCGGCCTTCGCAGGCGTCGAAAGCTCACGGACGGGGCGGACTGGCAGCCCTCGCGCTCCCGCGAGGGCCTTGATGGCCAAGCCCGGCTATTTTGTTTCGCGCTGCAAAGCGCGGCCTTAGCCGCGCGGCGGAAAATAGCCGAAAAGGCGTAGCTCCATTGCTTGGCCGGCCCGTTTGTGGGCCGATCGCCCTCTCAAGAAGGCCGTGGGTGCCGCTCTCCTCGACAGGAAGGATGCTTCCAGAGGATGGACGGAGGCGGCAGGAGGAGACGCCTGGGCCGCGCCTCCTTCCCCACCGTTCTCCTCACCTCTCCATGAATCGGCTGACGTCCTCGGGACGAAGCTGATCCCACAAGGTCGCCCGGAGGGCATCGACACCGCGCCAGCGCAGATCGTCGTTGAAGTCCTCGCCGACCGGCGACACCGTAATTGCCTCAATCCCGACGCTCGCTGCTCTGGCGATCAGGCTGTCCCGCGCACCGTGCCCGGCCGGGTCGCGATCCCGAAGGACATAGAGCCTGCGCAGCGTCGCCGGGAACAGGATGGCCGTGAGATGAGCGGCCGAGAGCGCCGCCAGCATCGGCATGTGGGGCAGAACCTGACGGGGCGACAGCACGGTTTCTATTCCCTCTCCGGCGGCGAGAACCTCACCAGCAATCCCGAAGCGGACGCCGTGACCGAGAAGGTCGCCCATCGCCCGCCTCGGCGTCTCGACGGGCGCCTTGCCCGAACCGTCCGGGGCGAGCCAGGTGCGGTGTGCGCCTGTCTGCCGTCCAGCCAGGTCGGTGACGGAAGCGACCATCGCCGGCCAGATCTCGGTGGGGGAATGCTCGTCGGGCCTGTAATAGCAGCGCGGATGGTAGCGCAGCGCTGCGACACCGAAGAGCGACGTGATCGCCCGGCCGCTGAGGTAGGTTGCCGCAAGGGTGCCTTGGATCGGCTGCGACATGGCGAAGAGCCGCCGCGACGCTTTGGGCGAACCGACACCCATGCCCGGCGTCCTGTCGGTCGGCGTCCTCGTCTTTTCCAGCTCGGGATGCGGGAGCGAGAGGAAACGGCGCGCTTCCTCGGCCACGTCCTTGAAATCGACAGGGCCCAGCACTTCGCGAATGATGTCGAGCAGATCGCCATGCTGCCCGGTCGCGCTGTCGGTCCATTTTCCGGCCGGACCTTTGGCGGACTCTCTGAGACGGACATAGAGGGAGCGGCCGGGGGTGTTCTGAACATCCCCGACCAGCCAATAATTGCCGGCGCGCTTGCCAGCGGAGAGATATGTGCGGCAAACCGCCTCGGCCTGCTGGCTGAGACGGTTTGCCAGTTCGGAAGCGTTGTGGCGGGTCATCACGCAGCTTCCCGCTCGCTGACGCGCTCGACTGGCCAGCGGTCGAGCAATTTGCCGAGCACGGACGGGCCATTGGCGTCGACGGGCACGAACATCCTGAGTTTCCACGAGATAATCTCGTGAAACAGGCCGTAAGCCGAAAGGCGTTGGCGCATGGTGTCGTCGAAGCCGGAAAGCTCGATGCGATTGGCGCCCATGACGCGGCTGCGACGAAGCTGAAGCCCTTCCGCCAGATCAATGATGGTCTGACCGTCCATCAGCGCGGCGAAGGCGTCGTCCGGCGTGAGCACGATAGCTCCGGTCGCATTGGCATTCGCAGCCCAGGCAGGTGAGACGCGGCGGCCGATGATCCGTTCGCCCGCGTCGGTCTGGAGCTGATAGACGCGGGTGGAATCGGTGGGCAGCCGCTTCCAGATCGGCAACAGAAGGCCGGTGACGACGTGGATGGTGTTGTCGGAAAACTCCGGCACCTCGGCGACCTCGGCGTTCCAGGCTGCGGCGAAGGCGTCCCGGTCGGTTGCGGCCCAATAGGTCGCACCCATCAGCTTTGCCAGGATATTGTGTGCGTCCGTGGGACGGATCAGACGGACGCGGCGCTCGATCTCGCCATCATCCAGCATGACGCTGGTAGTCGGGATCTGCACGGCGGCGCGGCCCGACTTTTCATTGATCAGCAGCATCGCACGCGGATCGTCGAGACAGCCGAGGGCTTCGCCCAGTGTGAGCGGGCGGTTGCGCTTGCGCTCCGTGATCGTTAACAGGCGGGTTTCGGCGCCGGTCCGGGGATGGGTATAGATCGTCTGGCGATCAGCGACCACGAAGCTCTCGGCCGTCAGTGTCTCCAGCCCGACGTCATAGGTGCCGCTGGCGATCGCGCCTTCGACCTTGGCGGCGAGAAGCTGCTCGAAGGCGGTGAAGAGAACATTCTGAAGCTCGATGGTAAGCGCCAACATGCGATTCAGGAATGTCGTGATGCCGGGCAGCTCATCCTTGATGCCGTTCGCGTCCATCAGTTTCAGGCCGGTCGCCGTCTCGAAGCGACCGAGGGAGCAGCCTTCGATCTTGCCGCGTATCAGCAGAAGATAAAACTGGCGCAGCGCATCGCGGGCATAGGCGCTTTCCAGATTGTCTTCGGGCCGGAATAAGCCGGCGCCCCCGGTCTGGCGCTGTCCGCGTGTCAGAGCGCCCAGCGTGTCGAGGCGGCGGGCTATCGTGCTGAGAAAACGCTTCTGAGCCTTGACGTTGGAGGTCATCGGCCGGAACAGCGGCGGTTGTTTCTGGTTGGTGCGGTGCGTTCGGCCAAGCCCCTGAATGGCGGTGTCCGCCTTCCATCCGGCCTCGAGCAGATAATGGGTGCGCAACCGGGTGTTTTTCGCGGAAAGCTCGGCGTGATAGCTGCGGCCGGTGCCCCCGGCATCGCTGAACACTAGCACACGCTTCTGATCGTCCATGAATGCTGCGGCTTCCGCCAGATTGGCGGCGGCAGCACGGTTCTCGACGACAAGGCGGTCGCCCTTTCGCACGATTCGTCGGGATCGACCCGTCACCTCCGCGACCGTATCGTTGCCGAAATGCTGGACAAGCTGATCGAGCGCGCCGGGGACCGGCGGCAGGCTGGCGAGCCTGGCGATCAGTTCGTCACGGCGGGCGACCGCCTCTCGACTTTCGACCGGCTGACCGTCACGATAGACGGGACGCGACGACAGATTGCCTTCCGAGTCAGTGAACGGCTCATAGAGTTGGGTCGGGAAGCTATGGGCGAGGTAGTCGAGGACATATTCCCTCGGCGTGATGTCGACGCGGACGTCGTTCCATTCCTCGGTCGGCAGTTCCGCAAGTCGCCGTTCCATCAAGGCTTCGCCGGTGGACACGATCTGGATCACGGCGGCATGGCCGGCTTCCAGATCGTTCGAGATCGACCGGATCAGCGTTGGCGTCATCATGCTGGTCAGGAGATGGCCGAAGAACCGCTGCTTGGCGCTCTCGAAGGCGCTGCGGGCGGCGGACTTGGCCTGCCTGTTCAGCGTGCCCGAACCGCCTTCGCCGCCGCCGGTGATGTTGGCGGCCTGCATTGCCGCGTCCAGATTGTTATGGATAACGGCGAAAGCGCCTGCATAGGCATCATAGATACGGATTTGCTCGGGCGTCAGCTCGTGCTCGATCAGTTCGTATTCGACACCGGCGAAGGAGAGTGAGCGGGCGGTGTAGAGGCCGAGCGCGCGCAGGTCTCGGGCCACGACCTCCATCGCTGCGACGCCGCCGCTCTCGATGGCCTCGACAAATTCGGCCCTGGTCGTGAACGGGAAATCCTCGCCGCCCCACAGGCCGAGGCGCTGCGCGTAAGCGAGATTGTGGACGGTCGTGGCGCCGGTGGCCGAGACATAGACGACGCGGGCGTTCGGCAGCGCGTGCTGAAGGCGCAGGCCCGCGCGTCCCTGCTGTGAGGGGCTGACATCGCCTCGTTCGCTTTTTCCACCAGCCGCATTGGCCATTGCATGGCTCTCGTCGAAAATGATCACTCCATCGAAGTCGGAACCTAACCATTCGACGATCTGCTTGACTCTGGAAACCCTTTCTCCACGCTCGTCGGAGCGTAGCGTGGCATAGGTTGTAAATAGGATGCCCTCCGGCAGCGCGATCGGCTTGCCCTGCGGATAGCGCGACAGCGGCGTGACCAGCAGGCGCTCCATACCGAGCGCGCTCCAGTCGCGTTGTGCGTCTTCCAGCAGCTTGTCCGACTTCGAGATCCACACCGCCTTGCGGCGTCCCTGCATCCAGTTATCGAGGATGATGCTCGCGGATTCGCGGCCCTTGCCGACACCGGTTCCGTCACCGATCATGAAGCCCTGCCGGAAGTGGACAGCACCTCTGGCGTCCTCCGGCGCTGCCGACAGCACGTCGAGCGTATCGTCCACCTTCCACGCGCCGGCGAGATAGGCGGAATGCGCCTCGCCGGCATAGATCACCGTCTCAAGCTGGGCGTCGGAGAGCAGGCCGAGGATGCTCTTCGGCAGGAGCGGTCGGTAACGGGGCCTGGGCGGCGCGACGCTTGCCATCGCCGCCGACTGCACAAGCTGGGTCGGATGGGCCTGCGCGCCGGGAATACGGATCGCCTGAAGACGGTATTCCTCATAGATGGCTTCGGAGATGCGACCGTCCTCGGCGGCCTGCCAGTCGACGATCTCGTAGGCGAGCGGGACGCCTTCCTGTTCCTCCAACGGGGCAGACGGCGCGGCCCTGGCGGCGCGGTTAAAATAGCCGCGCACGGTGCGGGGCGCGGGCGGAGCGACCGCCGGAATGACGACAGACGGATCGACGGGCAGCCTTGCGGGCAAATGCGCGTCAAGCCAGCCCATCAAGGTGACGGCATCCGGGGCGATGCCCAGTGTAGCCGGAAACACGGCCGGATCGTCGGCAGGCAGTTTGTCGATGACGGTCAGTCGCGTATCGATGGTCGTGCCATGCTTGGCATAGACCTTGCCGTCGACCGCGGCGGAGAAGACGACACGTCCGCGCTCCTGCAATCGGACGAAGGCAGAGGTCCATGCCGGCGTGTCGGGCGCGAAGCCGGCGCCGGTGATCGCCACCAGACGCCCACCGGGCGCGAGACGAGCAAGCGCCGAGGAGACATGGTGGAATGCGGCGTCAGCCATGCGTCCTTCGACATTTGCCAGCACCGAGAATGGCGGGTTCATCAGCACGACGCTCGGGGCCACAGTCGGGTCGAGGTGGTCGTCGATCTGGGCCGCATCGAACCGGGTGACGGAAACGGCCGGAAAGAGAAGGGAAAGAAGGCCGGCGCGCGTTTCGGCCAGTTCATTGAGGATGAGCGAACCGCTGGCGATTTCGGCGAGGATGGCGAGCAGCCCGGTTCCCGCCGAGGGTTCCAGCACGCGGTCGGAGGGCGTGATGGCGGCAGCCGTCGCGGCGATCAGAGCGAGCGGGATCGGGGTCGAGAACTGTTGGAAGCTCTGACTCTCGTCCGAGCGGCGGGTATGTGGGGGGAGGAGGGCAGCGATCTTAGACAAGGCGGAAAGCCGTGCAGCCGGGTTTCCGGCTTTACGAAAGAGCGTCTTTCCGTATTTGCGCAGCATAAGAACGGTTGCTGCCTCGCATGCCTCGTAGGCGGTTTTCCAGTTCCAGACGCCGGCCGCATCGGAGCCGTCAAAGGCGGTTTCCATCGCGCCGCGTAAGATTGTGGCATCGACACGCTGGCCGCTTTCGAGAGTCGGGAGAATGAGTTGCGCGGCTGTAAGGATAGCCGCCGAGGTGTCGGTGTCGGAAGCAAGCGAAAGCGACGTGGCGACCGAATCCGCCGCGGACGTGGAAATGATGTTCATGGAAGGAACCTCGGGAGAGCAGAACAGGATCGAGCCGCACAGCGCTCTCTCTCGACCGCACCGGCTCAACCCCTCCCGGCAACCCTCTCCCTCTCAAACGGCCGGTCGGCGCCAAACGACAAAAGCGCCCGACCGTGAGGTGGGCGCTGAAAGCCGTTGAATCTGGAGGTCGTTACGATTCGGCGCTTTCCAGATAGATGCTGCCCCGCTCGATCATGATGGATTCGAGTTGGTCACGGTCTGCATCCCCGATTTCGTCGGGCGTCCAGACAACAACAGCGCAGCCGAGATCCCTCAGCGACATGATCGCTTCGGTTATTTTTTCTGATCGATCATTCTGAAATCTCCTGTATTCAGCCAAAGCGGCGGCCGGTTTCCGTGAAGGTGTATTCGTTGGCGAGGATCGCCTCATCCACGGCTTCGTCCGAGGTGAGGTATTCGTATTCGCGTTCAAGTTGCCGGTAGAGCCAGCGGGCGAGATCGTGCAGCGTCTCTGTCACGACGTCTTCGGCGTCTGCGGTCATGTCCTGATACGTGGGACTGTCCCGCTCGACGGAGATCGTCATGCTATACTCATGATAGTAATGGCCACGATGGCTGGCCTCAGCGTGAAGCTGGTAGAAGTTGCGACGCTGGATGGCCTGGAGCGCATCGGCGATCCGATGAAGCTCTTTGTCCTGCGGCGCATAGCCCCTAATGTGCCGCGGAGCTTCTTTTCGGTAGGAATAGAAGGAATCGAAGCAGGCGCCGTCGCCTTGGCTGGAGAAGCCGCTGAACCAGATGCATGGTTTCTGCCGGGAGCCGCCGCCATAGAGGCGGACGGGGCGGGTTTTCAGGCGAAGGCCGAGGATCTCGCAGATGTGCTCGAAATCCTCGAATGTTGCATCATACCAATCGGAATCGAGGCTGCCTTCGCGATACCAGGCTCGTGCCCTCTCCCTGGCTGCGTCCGACAGCTCATCGAGCTGATAGACTCTGGTTTCGATGATCTTACTCATCAGGATCGCCTCCATCGAGAACCTGGGCAAGCCAGCCGTCGGTATAGGTCCAGGCGATGGTTTCGCCGGTGGCGAGATCAAGGGCATGCGCGCCTCCGCCGAAAGCGTCGAGACGCGGCTGCGAGCAGGTGTTGGCGTATTGGAAGCCCCACAACCCCGTCAGACCGAACTCCACGGCGCAGATCTTGACGAACTGGATGAGGCGCTCCGGATCGCCCGTGACGTCATCGTGCATCCAGAGGTGCGTGCCACCGTGCTCGGGCTGGATCGATAGAAGGAATCCCTCGGACGGCGGTTCCTCCGACGCACCTTCCTCGGAGAGTTGGTTGTAGAGGTCGAGTGCCTTGGCGGCATTGTTGGGCGTGCCGACATCGAGGAGGCATGAGAAATGAGTGTAGTAGTCGGCCATGTCAGGCTCCTGAAACGAAGAAGCCCGATCCGCGCCGCATAGTCGCGCTGACTATCGACCGGGGCCGGGCCAGGTTGAGGGATGATTGCCGCTGGATCAGAGGCGAAAATGGGCCACGAGCCGCTGTGCATTGGCGTGGTGCCGAAGCATTTCGCGATAGAAGTGCTTGCGGGCTTCCCGCTTCGCCGGGTCACGTCGGGCGGCGCGTGCGAGCTTTCGGCGTGCGGCCCGAATGACGGCCCGGTTGCTGTCCCGGACCGTGATATCGAGGCGCAGATAGGTGGCGTACATTTCAGCTTCCTATACGTTGATGCATTCGCACAAGCCGCCGATCTCCCTCAGATCGAGGCTGGTGTGCGCATCGCCATCGGTGAAGATGTCCCGGAGCATCGGCGCGATGTGTCCTGTCTCAAAGGCGATCTGAAGAAGCCGGAGGCCGGTCAGCACGGCATCGCGTTCCTGAGCAGTGACCACGACGGTCAGGAACGCCTCGATGGTCTCGCCATCTTCGAGCGGGCGTACGCCCTGATCCTCGCCGATTTCGTAGTCGTCGTATTCCGACATTTCGCCGGTGGCGAACCATTCGCCTTCGTAGAGGAAGCTTCGGGCGAGGCTTCGCGCTTTTGCAGGCGTCTGGGCATCGATGACGGTTTCGTACTGGACCAGGGCATCATGGCTTTTGCGGACGACAAATTTCGGCATGGGGATACTCCTCAAAGGAAAGCGCCAGGCGAGGTGGCCGGGCTGGATCGGGGGGAATGCAGTGGGGGATGCGCTGCGCTACGCGGCCTTGAGCAGCGCGGCTCGGACTATCTGCCGCCAGTCGGCATGCACGAGGCGGCCCTCGAGTACACTGGCGCGGAAGCGCAATTCGCGGGCCGTGCAGTAATTGTCCCAACTGGCCTCGAAGGAAGCTTCGCCGCGCAGCTTGCTGGCCTTTTCCACGACATGGCAGGCTTCGCCGTCGGAGGCGACGGGATCGCACCATCTGATTCCGCGGTGCCAAGGCTCGCCTGCGAGCACCTGACACTGCTCGCCGTCAACGACGACAAACAGGCGCGGCTGGAAATCTAGGGCGTCGCCGTCGCCGGTGTCGATGCGGTCCTGTCGAGCAATCCGCTCAACGCAGGCCATGGCCTCGTCGAGGGAATCGCAGTGGTCTAGGTCGACGGTGTGAACCATCGTGTAGGAACCGTAGATCGGATCGTCTTCCGGGTATTCGATTTCCCCGAGGCAGGTGATCCGCAGCGGGAATTTCCGGGCGGCGGCGAGAGCGGCAACGGTGCCCGAAACCGAAGCGGCGGCGTTCGCAGAGCTGAACGTGTTCATCACGATGTCTCCGTGACGGGCGGCGGAAGCCTCTCTCCCAACCCTCATCCCGTCACGGCCCAACCGGCCTCACTCTCCCTCTCATCGCTCCAGAATGGTGGCCGTGGCAGGCATGAAAAAAACGCCCCGCTGGGAGACGAGACGCTTCGCGACAGTCAGTCGATAGCCTGGAATATCTCGGACGCCTCGGGATGGCCGCCCAGGTAGGCGTGAAGGCGATGGTAGCCCTCCGCGAGAAGATAGGACTCATGCCGGAAGGAGAGATGCGAAAGGGTGAACATCGTGGCGATGATACCCGCGGCCTCCGCCGAGACCTCACCGCGAAATTCCGTGAGTCCGCTCTCGATCCCAAAACGCGGCCTGGATGCAGGTGCGAGGAACAGCGGTTGACCGGCGTGCTCGTAGAAATT
>NZ_JBSEFH010000045.1:0-24429 GCF_053570585.1 Pseudochelatococcus sp. B33
GATTTGATTTGATTTGATTTGATTTGATTTGATTTGATTTGATTTGATTTGATTTGATTTTCCAGATGAGTATTTTTTAACTTCGGATCGCTCAGGTCAGCATGCATATGCGCGAATCTCAGCTCGTGTGGCAGTAATAGCGTGATAGATCAGCTTGTCAATATTTAGCATGGGCATTGTGTGGGAATCTATAAGTATTATTACTTATAGGGATAACCTGTCGTTCAGCGGTATTGTGAGGCAATATTGCTGTTGCTTGTCTGCGGCGGCTGCCCGGCTCCATCGTGCTGGTGGCGTATGATCTTTCCGGCCGTCAGGCCAGTCCGATGGCAGCGATCAGGCGGCCGTAGTCGGGCTCGCCGCGATGGGTCGTGCGGCGGAAGCTGTAGAAGCGCGCCTCGTCGGCGTAGGTGCACAGCCCGAGATCCTCGAACGCGCCGGCGCCGGCGAGACGCGCCCGCTCGCCGATGAAGGCCGGCAGGTCGAAGAAGGCGTGGCCGGCGCGCGGCGAGGGCGAGAAAAAGCGCGCCAGCGCCACATCGGCTTCCACGAAGCGGGCGACGAACTCCGGCCCCACCTCATAAGCGGCGCGGCTGATGGTCGGCCCGAGTGCGACCGTGACGCGCTCGCGCCGCGCGCCGAGCCGTTCCATATGGTCGAGCGTGGCTTCGAGCACGCCGCTGAAGGCTCCCTTCCAGCCCGCGTGCGCCGCGCCGACGACGCCCGCCTGGCGGTCGGCGAACAGCAGCGGCCCGCAGTCGGCGGTGGCGATGCCGAGCAGCACGCCCGGCCGCGCCGTCACCATGGCGTCGGCTTTCGGCCGGGCATCGGGCGGGAAGGGCTCCGCGACGGTGACGACATCGGCGGAATGGACCTGATAGAGCGTGACGAGGCTCTCCGCCGGCAGGCCGAAATGCGCCGCCATGCGCCGGCGGTTCTCGTGCACGGCCTCGCGCGCGTCCGACGAGCCGATGCCGCCGTTCAAGCCGGCGTAGAGCCCTTCCGACACGCCGCCGCGCCGGGTGAAGAACGCATGGCGCACGCCGGAGAGCGCGTTGAGCGACGCTGCCTCCAGCACCTCCATGGCATCAGTTTTCCGGGTATCAGTTTTCTGGGCATCGGTTTTCCGGGTATCGGTCTGCTGCGTCATGCCTGGTCGTGTCATGGCTGGTCTCCCGCGCCCCCTCGGTGCGGCTGGCGATAGCTGTCGAAGCCGGGCAGGAGCGGCAGGGCGGGGTGGGCGACGACGATCGCCTTGAACAGCCTGCCCATGCCGCGGCTGTCGCTGTCGGTGAGGCGCGCCAGCGCCGCGTCGATGGCGGCGGCGTGGGACGGCGCCTGCGCCTTCAACGCCTGCGCCCGTTCCCGGATGCCGAGGCGCGTCAGGAAATCGGCCTGGAAGACGGGGCCGTGAACGGCCGCGCCCGCCATCAGCGCGCCCTGCGCGAGGGCGGCGAAATCGACGTGGACGGTGACGTCCGATTCGCCCGGCGCGTCGAGCACGCCGACGAAGGCGTGGTTCTTCACCGCCTGCAGGGTCTCGCCGTAGCCGGTGCGCAGGTGGCCGTAGTCGATGGCCAGAAGCGCCCCGCCGTGGCGCGTCACCCGCTCGGCGATCTGGCGTACGGCGATGAGATGGCTTGCCGGAAACTCCATCAGCACGCCGTCGGGCGCGCCGCGGGTCAGCGCCGGCTCCGGCTCGGGCGCGAGGCCGAAGGCGAGTTTCTCGTAGGCGTCGAGGCCGACGAGGCGCTCGTGCCAGCCGTCGCCCATGCGCACGTACTGGCGCACCGGCAGGCAGTCGAAGAACTCGTTGGCGAGGACGATGGCGGGTCCCTCCGGCACTTCGGCGAAGGCGTCGTGCCATTGCGGCGTGAAGCCGGAATCCGCGAGCGTCTCGGCCTGCAGCTTGCGCAGCACCGGGCTCGTCTCGACGAGATCGAGGCCGATGGCGGCGTGGAAGCCGGGCAGGGCTTTTGCCGCGCGCAGCAGGTCCTTCGCCAGCGTGCCGCGTCCGGGGCCGAGTTCCACGAGGCGCACACCGGCCGGCTCGCCCATGGCGCGCCACACCTCGGCCGCCCACAGGCCGATGAGCTCGCCGAACATCTGCGAGATCTCGGGCGCGGTGATGAAATCCCCCGACAGGCCGAGCGGGTCGCGCGTCATGTAGTAGCCGTGGCGGGGATGGCCGAGGCACAGCGCCATGTAGTGCTCGACGGTGATCGGCCCGCCGGCCGCGATGGCGGCCTTCAGCTCCAGCGCCAGCGGGGTCTCATGCGCGCCGTTTTCGTTGGCCGGGGTCATGATGCGGTCACCTCCCGTTCGGGATTGCGGGCGAGCGCCCGGCGGATGAGCCAGAGCCCGGCGACGAGGAGCGGCAGGCTCAGCAGCATGCCCATGGTGACGCCGCCCTCCAGCGCCGACACCCCCGTGCCGAACAGGAAGCCGAGCTGCGGGTCCGGCTCGCGGAAGAATTCGCACACGCTGCGCGCCACCGCATAGCCCGCGGCGAACACCCCCGTCACCAGGCCGGGCCGGCGGAAGCCGGCGACGCGCACCGTCACCGCCACCAGCACGAACAGCAGCACCCCTTCCGCGAACGCCTCGTAAAGCTGGCTCGGATGGCGCGGCACCGGCCCGCCATGGGGAAACACCATGGCGAACGGCAGGTCGGGCGCGGGCCTGCCCCACAGCTCGCCGTTGACGAAATTGGCGATGCGGCCGAAGAAAATGCCGATCGGCGCGACCGCCGCCGCGACGTCGAAGAGCGACAGCACCCCGACGCCTCGCGCCCGCGCGAGCCACGCCATGGCGGCGGCGGCCCCCGCGAGCCCGCCGTGGAACGCCATGCCGCCCTCCCACACGGCGAAGACCGACAGCGGATCGGCGAGATACTGGAGAGGGTTGTAGAACAGCACGTAGCCGAGCCGCCCGCCGAGGATGACGCCGAGCGCGACGTAGACGAGCATGTCGTCGATGTCGGCGCCCGTCGGGCGCTTGACCGTTCCCCACAGCGAGGGCGCGTTCGCGAGGCGGCGGGCATAGATCCAGCCGCCGACGAGGCCGGCGATATAGGCGAGCGCATACCAGCGAATCGCCAGCGGGCCGATCGAGACGGCCACCGGGTCGATGGCCGGAAAGGCGAGCGCCAGCGCGGGCAGGGTCAACAAGGCTGCGGCAACGGACATGATCACTCCAGACTGACGCCGTCACTGTCCCTGTTGTGGGCCGCGCGTCAAGTCCGGTGTGGATCGCGCCGGCTCAGGCGCGCCCGTTCTTGTCCTCGGGCTGGTCGAGGATGACGCCAGAAAGCGGCTCGACGAGAACGAGTTCGTCCCGCACTTGCCTGACGCCCGGCACGGTCTCGATCAGCACTTTCAGCGCCTCGCGCACCGTGGCGTCGAAGATCGTGCCGCGCAGGGTGACGACGCCGTCCTCCACCTCCGGCTCCGGGATGTAGGGCGGCGCCCACGGCTCGCGGGCGATGGCGGCCGTGATCTGCTCGCGGATGGTGTCGTCGCTGGCCAGCGTCGGGCGGTTCAGGTGCTTGCCGAGCGCGCGCAGCAGGTCGATGCGGCTGACGATGCCGACGAGCTTGCCGTTGGCCGTCACCGGCACGCGCTTGATCTTGTGCTGCTCGAACAGCGCCACGATGTCGTTGAGCGGCGTGTATTCCGTTACTGTGTAGGGATTAGGCGTGAGCACGTCGCGGACGTAGCGGGCGTTGGCCTCGACGAAGTCGGCCGCCGCCTTCGCCGGCCCGAGGATGAATTCCAGCCAGCGGGTGCGCTCGCGCCTGGTGTCCAGCTCCGTGCGGCGCAGGAAATCGCCCTCCGTCACGATGCCGACGACGTTTCGCTCCGCGTCCACGACGGGCACACCGCTGATCTTCTTTTCCAGCATCAGCGCGATGACGTCGGCAATACTCTCGTCGGGAGAGACGGTGACGACATTGCGGCTCATGATATCGGCGGCTTTCACGGGACTTCTCCAGATCGTGCATGACGTAACAACGACGGATAACATAAAGGTGAAAACTGCACCCTCCCTTGATGCCGCGCAAGTCGATTTCCCGACGAACGATTTTTTGGTGGGCGATTGTGGCAATTCCGATCGCCGCGCCGGGGACAGCCGGCCCGTTCGCGGCACGATGGCGGCCGCGTAAGAATGCGATCATCAATGTGTAAATATATCACATCTAAATATTATGCTCGAAAATTGATCGATCTCCTGTCGTCGATGCATTTGTAATGTTGTCATCCAATAATGTGTATTGTCTAGGCATAGATTCTGTGTATATCAGCCCGAACTGAACAATTCGTTTTTTCATATCTGCGGAGGGCACCGTGTCGAGTGACTTCACAATCCCGCGAGGCGGGAGCGCGCAGTGCGCGTTTCGGCGGTGGACGATAGGTCTTTCGGCGTTTCTGGCCCTTCCCCTGCTGGCGGCGTGCAATTCGGAACCCGAGCGGGTGGAGCCGCCGCCGCGCACCGTGCGCACGATCACCGTGGAAGTGCGCGAGGCCGGCGATACCGTAACGCTGACCGGCCATGTCGAGGCCGCCGACGAGGCGGCGGCGGCGTTCCGCATCGGCGGGCGCATGCTGGAGCGCCTCGTCAATGTCGGCGACCGGGTGACGGCCGGGCAGACGCTGGCGCGGCTCGATGCGCAGAACGCGCAGAACAACCTGCGCTCGGCGGAAGCGGCGCTCACCGCCGCCAACGCGCTGCTGTCGCAGACGCGCAACACCTACGAACGCCAGCGGCACCTGCTCGACCGCGGCTTCACCACGCGGGCGAACTATGACGCGGCCGAGCAGGCCTACCTCTCCGCCCAGTCGCAGGTCGACAATGCCTAGGCACAGCTCAAGATCGCGCGCGACAACGTCGACTACACCGAGATCCACGCCGATGCCGACGGCGTCGTCACGGCGCGCGGCGCGGAGCCGGGCGAGGTGGTGCAAGCAGGGCAGATGATCGTGCGCATCGCCCGCGAGAACGGCCGCGATGCGGTGTTCGACGTGCCGGCCAACGTCTTCCGCGTCGCGCCGTCCGATCCGGTGATCACCGTGGCGCTGAGCGATACGCCCGGCGTGACGGCCGAGGGCCGGGTGCGCGAGGTCGCGCCGCAGGCCGATCCGGTGACGCGCACCTTCCAGGTGAAGGTCGGGCTGAACAATCCGCCGGCGGCCTTCCGGCTCGGCGCGACCGTCATCGGCACCATGCGGCTCGACGCCGGCACGGCCATCGAGCTGCCGGCGAGCGCGCTGACCGAGTTCAACCAGCAGCCGGCCGTATGGATCTTCGACCCGCAGACGTCGACGGTCTCGCTGCGCAACATCGAGGTGCAGCGCTTCAATCCCTCCACCATCGCCGTGGCGAGCGGGCTCGAGGAGGGCGAGATCGTGGTCACCGCCGGCGTGCAGGTGCTGCACGAGGGCATGAAGGTGCGCATCGCGGGTGCCTCATCATGAGCGGCCCCGGCTCCAGCTCCGCAAGGGGCGGCTTCAACCTGTCCGAATGGTCGCTGAAGCACCGTTCGCTCGTCATCTACTTCATGATCGTGGCCGTGGCGGCGGGCATCCTGTCGTTCCAGCGGCTGGGGCGCAACGAGGACCCCACCTTCGTCATCAAGACGATGGTGGTGAGCGCCGCCTGGCCCGGCGCGACCATCGAGGACACCCTGCTGCAGATCACCGAGCGGCTGGAGCGCACCCTGCAGGAGACGCCCCGCCTCGACAATCTGCGCAGCTTCACCCGCGCCGGCGTGACGACGATCTTCGTCGATCTCGAGGGCGCGACGCCGGCAGCCGAGGTGCCGGACATCTGGTATCACGTGCGCAAGAGCATCGGCGACATGGCCCATACCCTGCCGCGGGGGGTGCTCGGGCCGTTCTTCAACGACGAGTTCGGCGACACGTTCGGCATCATCTACGGCTTCACGGCCGACGGTTTCACCCATCGCGAGCTGCGCGACTACGTGGAGGCGACGCGCTCGCGGCTGCTCAACGTGCCGGACGTCTCCAAGATCGAGGTCATCGGTGCGCAGGACGAGGTGATCTTCCTCGAATTCTCCATGACGGAGCTGGCGCGTCTCGGCATTGACCGCCAGGCGGTGCTCTCGGCGCTTCAGGCCCAGAACGCCGTGTTGCCGGCCGGCATCATCGAGACCGGCGACGAGCGCATCTCGCTGCGCGTGTCGGGGGCGTTCGAATCCGAGCAGGATATCCTGGCGGTGAATCTCGTGGTGGGGTCACGCATCATCCGCCTCTCCGATGTCGCCACCGTGCGCCGCGGGTTCGTCGATCCTCCCTCGCCGATGTTCCGGGTGAACGGCGAACCGGCGATCGGGCTCGGCATCGCCATGCGCGAGGGCGGGGACATCCTGGCCATGGGCGCGGAAATCACCCGCGTCATGCAGCAGGAGATCATCCCGGAACTGCCCGTCGGCATCGAGGCGAAGCTGGTCGCCGACCAGGCGGTGACCGTGGACGGCGCCATCGCGGAATTCATGGAATCGCTGTGGCAGGCGGTGGCGATCATCCTCGCCATCTCGTTCCTGAGCCTTGGCGTGCGGCCGGGCCTTGTCATCGCGCTGGCGATTCCGCTGACACTCGCCATCGTCTTCGCGGTGATGCTGATCGTCGGCATCGACATGCAGCGTATCTCGCTCGGCGCGCTGATCATCGCGCTGGCGCTGCTCGTCGACGACGCCATGACGACGACGGACGCCATGATCACGCGGCTCGGCAAGGGCGACAGCAAGGAGGTGGCGGCGACGTTCGCCTTCAGGACCTACGCCTTCGCCATGCTGGCGGGCACGCTCGTCACCATGGCCGGCTTCGTGCCGGTCGGCTTTGCGGCAAGCTCCGCCGGCGAATACACGTTCTCGCTGTTCGCCGTGGTGTCCATCGCGCTCGTCGTGTCGTGGTTCGTGGCGGTGATCTTCACGCCGCTGATCGGCATCGCGCTCATCAAGGCGCCGAAGCAGGGCAGCGAGCCGGCCGGGCCGGGCGCCATGGAGAAGGGCTACAAGGCGTTCCTGGCGCTGGCGCTCAAGGCGCGTTACGTGACGATCGCCGTGACGCTCGGCGGGTTCGTGCTCGCCTTGCTGGCGATGCCGCTCATTCCGCGCCAGTTCTTCCCCTCGTCCGACCGGCCGGAGCTGCTGGTGACGATGCGCATGCCGCAATCGACCTCGATCCACGGCACCGAGAACATGGTGAAGCGGTTCGAGGAACTGATCGAGGGCGACGAGGACATCGACCGCTGGAGCACCTATGTCGGCCAGGGCGCGATCCGCTTCTACCTGCCGCTCGACGTGCAGCTGCCCAATACGTTCATGGCCGAGGCCGTGGTGGTGGCGAAGGACGTCGCGGCGCGCGAGCGGCTGCGCACCAAGCTGAACGCGCTCTTCGAGGACCATTTCCCGCAGGTGGTGGCGCGCATCTCGCCGCTGGAACTCGGCCCGCCGGTGGGCTGGCCGGTGCAATACCGTGTGACGGGGCCGGACATTGCGGAAGTGCGCGAGATCGCGCTCAGGCTGTCGCGCATCGTCTCGGCGTACCCCGGAGTCGAGAAGGTCAATTTCGACTGGATCGAGCCCGCCCGTGAGATCCGCCTGCGCATCGACCAGGATCAGGCGCGTCTGCTCGGCCTCTCGTCGCAGGCGGTGTCGGCTATCCTGAATACGGTGATCACCGGTTCGACCGTCTCGCAGGTGCGCGACGACATCTATCTCGTCAACGTCGTGGCGCGCGCCGTGGACGAGGAGCGCGTGACGCCCGAAACCCTGCGCTCGCTGCAGGTGGCGGTGCCGGGCGGGCGCACGGTGCCGCTCTCCCAGTTCGCCACCTTCGAATACGACCAGCACTTCCCGCTGGTGTGGCGGCGCGACCGCGTGCCGACGTTGACCGTGCAGGCCGACGTGGTGCTGGGCGAATTGCCCGAGACGGCGGTCAACGCGCTGGCGGACGACATCGCCGAGCTGTCGGCGACGCTGCCGACGGGCTACGTCATCGAGGTCGGCGGCACGGTGGAGGAGAGCGCCGCCTCGCAGGCGTCGGTCGTCGCGGTGGTGCCCATGATGCTGCTGATCATGTTCACCGTGCTGATGTTCCAGTTGCAGAGCTTCCAGCGCCTCTTCATCGTGCTGGCGGTGGCGCCGCTCGGGCTCATCGGCGTCGTGGCGGCGCTCCTGGTGTCGGGCCAGCCGCTCGGCTTCGTGGCGATCCTCGGCATCCTCGCGCTGCTCGGCATGATCATCAAGAACGCGGTCATCCTGATCGGCCAGATCGAGGCGGAGCGCAAGACCGGCAAGACGGTGCGCGAGGCGGTGATCGAGGCGAGCTCGCTGCGCTTCAGGCCGATCCTGCTCACCGCGGTTTCCACCGTGCTCGGCATGATCCCGATCGCGCCGACCGTGTTCTGGGGGCCGATGGCCTTCGCCATCATGGGCGGCCTGTTCGTCGCCTCGCTGCTGACGCTGATCTTCCTGCCCGCGCTCTACGTGGCGTGGTTCGGGCCGGACACGCAGCCGGAGAAGCAGCCGGAGAGCGCGCCGCACGCGGAGGCAGTGGCATGAGCGTCGCGGCGGCGGGGCGCGGCCACGGCTTCCTGACCGGCGTGATCGCCGTGATCCTGACGGGGGCCGCGCTGTCGCAGGCGAGCGCCATCGTTGCGCCGATCTTCTTCGCGCTGTTCACCATCGCCATCGTCTGGCCGCTGCAGAAGGCGTTGCAGGAACGCATCCCGCAGCTGCTGGCGCTGGCGGTGACGCTGGTGCTGACGATCGTGGTCATCGGCGCCGTGCTCAGCCTCTCCGCCTGGGGCTTTACCCGCGCGGGGCAGTGGATCATCGCCAACGCCGCCCGGTTTCAGGAACTCTATCTCCAGAAGACGCAATGGCTGGAGGATCACGGCATCACGCTCGCGGGGGTGTTCGCCGACAGCTTCAACGTCAACTGGCTGGTGCGGATCTTCCAGGGCTTCGTGCTGTGGGCGAACAACCTCGCCGGCTTTGCCGTGATCGCCTTCATCTTCGTGCTGCTCGGGCTGCTGGAGGTCGACGTCGTCGAGCGCAAGCTGGCGCGGGCGGGCGACTGGGGCATCAGGCTGCGCAACGCCGGCGGCGAGATCGCGGAAAAGTTCCGCCGCTACATGGGCGTGCGCACGCTGATGAGCGTCATGACCGGCCTCGTGCTGTGGGTCTTCGCCTCGGTCACGGGGCTCGAGCCCGCCATCGCCTGGGGCATGATCGGCTTTTCGCTCAACTACATCCCCTTCATCGGGCCGCTGATCGCCACCGTCCTGCCGACGCTGTTCGCCGTGGTGCAGTTCGAGTCCTGGCAGTCGGCGGCGGCGGTGTTCGCGGGCATGAACCTGATCCAGTTCCTGATCGGCAGCTATCTGGAGCCGCGCGTGGCTGGCAACGCGCTCGCAGTCTCGCCGTTCATGGTGCTTTTCGCGGTGTTTTTCTGGAGCTTCCTGTGGGGCATTCCGGGCGCCTTCATCGGCGTGCCGGTGCTCATTGCCGTTGTCACCCTTTGCGACGAATACCAGTCCAGCCGCTGGGTCGCTGATTTGCTATCGGGAAAGGATGAGGCATGACCAATCAAGGATCCGAACCAATCCGAGGCACGGCGGACGACCCCCTGCCGATCGATCTTGCCTTCCAGGGCGGCGGGTCGCACGGGGCCTTCACCTGGGGCGTGGCGGAGCGCCTTCTCGACGATCCCACGCTGAAGATCGAGAGCATCAGCGGCACCTCGGCCGGCGCCATGAACGCGGCGGTGCTGGCCTACGGCTACCTGCTGAACGGCCGCGAGGGCGGCAAGGCGGCGCTGGAGAAGTTCTGGCGCAAGGTCAGCGATGCGGCCCGCTTCAGCCCGCTGCAGCGCGCGCCGCTCGACGTGCTGTTCGGCAACTGGACGCTCGACAATTCGCCCGGCTACGTCTTCTACGACCTGGCGAGCCGGCTGCTCTCGCCCTACGACCTCAACCCGACCAACTTCAATCCGCTGCGTGACATCCTGGAAGAGAGCATCGACTTCGAGCGCCTGCGCCAGTCGCCGATCAAGCTGTTCATCAACACCACCAACGTGCGCACCGGCCTGCCGCGGGTGTTCCGCAACCACGAGCTGTCCGCCGACGTGCTGCTCGCGTCCGCCTGCCTGCCGCTGGTGCACCAGGCGGTGGAGATCGACGGCGACGCCTACTGGGACGGCGGTTTCTCCGGCAATCCGCTGCTCACCCCGATCGTGCGCGAGAGCGAGGCGCGCGACACCATCCTCATCCAGATCAACCCCATCGAGCGCCCGGGCGTGCCGAGGAGCGCGCGCGACATCCTCAACCGCCTCAAC
This sequence comes from Pseudochelatococcus sp. B33, assembly GCF_053570585.1. Lineage (NCBI taxonomy): Bacteria > Pseudomonadati > Pseudomonadota > Alphaproteobacteria > Hyphomicrobiales > Chelatococcaceae > Pseudochelatococcus > Pseudochelatococcus sp. B33. The sequence goes on from NZ_JBSEFH010000045.1 coordinate 10,362, forward strand.
GAGATCGCCTTCAACTCCAGCCTGAAGAAGGAACTGCGCGCCATCGCCCTGTTCACACGCCTCATTCGCGACGAGGGCGACCTGGACCATGTGGGCTGGGTCGAGCAATGGGCCGACATGCGCATCCACCGCATCACCACGCCGCTGCTGACCAAGCTCGGCGCGTCGTCCAAGATGAACGCGGAATGGGAGTTTCTGACGCTGCTGCGCGAGGAGGGCAACGTCACGACCGAGGCCTTCCTGCACGAGCACAGGGTTGATCTCGGCGTGCGCGCTACTTTCGATCTCGACCAGTTGCTGGACAACATTCTCGAGCAGATCTAACGCCGGAGCGAACCATGAGTATCCTCGGTATTCTGATAGCCCTCGGGCTGCTGATCTGGCTCGCCTACAGGGGCTGGAGCATCCTGTTGCTGGCACCGCTGTGCGCCGTGCTCGCCGCGCTGCTCGCCGGCCAGCCGCTGCTCGCCCACTGGACGCAGACCTTCATGGGCTCTGCCGCCGGCTTCGTGGCGCAGTTCTTTCCGATCTTCCTGCTCGGCGCCGTGTTCGGCAAGCTGATGGAGGCGAGCGGCTCGGTCGAGTCCATCGCCAATTACATGACGGAGAAGCTCGGCACGCAACGCGCCATCCTCGCCATCGTGCTGGCCGGCGCCTTCGTCACCTACGGCGGCGTCAGCCTGTTCGTGGCTTTCTTCGTGCTGGCGCCGATGGGACATGCGCTGTTCAAGGCGGCGAACATCCCCCACCGCCTGATGCCGGCGGCCATCATGCTCGGCACCGCGACCTTCACCATGTCGGCGATGCCCGGCACCCCCGCGATCCAGAACGCCATCCCGATGCCGTTCTTCGGCACCAACCCCTTTGCCGCGCCGGGGCTCGGCATCCTCGCCTCCGCCATCATGCTGGGCTTCGGCCTGTGGTGGCTGAAGCGCCAGGAGAGCAGGGCGCGCCTTGCCGGCGAGGGATATTCGTTTGAGGGCACGGGCGGCGAGATCGCCGAAACCGCCGCCGAGGACGACGTGGTCCGCGAGCGGGCGACGACCGCGCGCGAGTTCGACCCCGAGGAGATCGGCAGGGGCGGGAAGGTGAGCCAGTTGCCGCCGTTCCATATCGCGGCGCTGCCGCTCGTGGTGGTGGTGTTCGTCAACCTCGTCATGTCGTTCGTCATCCTGCCCAATTACGACGCCTCGTTCCTCGCCACCGACGCCTTCGGCAACACGACGCTGTCGGCCGTCGGCGGCGTGTGGTCGGTCATCGTGGCGCTGCTCGTCGCCATTCTGGTGCTGGTGGCGACGAACTTCGCGCGCCTGCCGAGCATCCGCGCCACGCTCGATGCCGGCGCCAACGCCTCCGTGCTGCCGATCCTCAACGTGGCGAGCCTCGTCGGCTTCGGTGCCGTGGTCGCGGCGCTGCCGGCCTTCGAGGCCGTGAAGGAATGGGTGCTGGGCATCGAGGGCGGGCCGCTGGTGTCGCTCGCCGTCTCCACCAACATCCTCGCCGCGCTCACCGGTTCGGCCTCGGGCGGCCTGACCATCGCCCTCGACGCACTCGGCCCGACCTACATGCAGATCGCCGCCGAGACCGGCCTGGACCCCGGCCTGATGCACCGTGTCGCGGTGATCGGCGCGGGCACGCTCGACAGCCTGCCGCACAACGGCGCCGTGGTGACGCTGCTCGCCGTCTGCGGCTCGAACCACAAGGACAGCTACTTCGACATCGTCATGGCCGCGATCCTCGGCGCGATCCTCGCGCTGGTGGCCGTCATCGTGATCGGCTCGCTCGTCGGCTCGTTCTGACGCGCCTCCTGCCGGATCATGCCGAAGGCCGACGGGCACGCGCCCGCCGGCCTTTTGCCTTGCCGGCGCGGCCCCGGCGCAAGACCTTCCCCGACAAATATGTCGCATCCGTGGAGTTGTGTCGCGTCGTATGATACGTTCGCCGGCGGGGTTTCTTGTCCGTTGCCCGCGAAGGAGTTGTCCATGCTGGAGACAGAGCAGGTCAGATTGATGACGGAACTGGGCTTTGCCGCGCTCATGCAGGGGCGCGACACGGAAGCCGAGCGTATCTTTCTCGGTGTGCGGGCCGCCCGGCCGGAGCAGGAGGCGGGACCCATCGGCCTCGCCATGCTGGCGCTCGGGCGCGGCGATCCCGACGCCGCCATCGATCTGCTGAGGGGGTTCAGCACGCATGAGCGCGCGCTCACCTTTCTCGGGCTTGCCTATTACCGCAAGGGTGATACGGAAAGGGCTATCAGGATACTGAACACCGCCATCGATCTCGGCGCCACCGACCTCGCCCACGACCTGCTGCAGGCCATCGCGGAAGAAGAGAAGGGCGCCGGCTGACGGGCAGCGATAGTGACAGCGATAGTGACCTGGGACCATGCCGACTCACGACACGCCATCCGCCAACGACATCGCGCCGGCCGAGATCGAGGAGGCGGTGCGGTGGCGTCACGCACTGCACGCGCGGCCGGAACTGGCGTTCGAGGAGCGCGAGACTGCGGCCTTCGTCGCCCGGCAGCTCGCCGCCTTCGGCTATGACGTGCATACGGGCCTGGCGCGCACCGGCGTGGTCGGCACGCTGCGCAAGGGCAGTGGCCGGCGCAGCATCGGCCTGCGCGCCGACATGGACGCGCTGCCGATCCCCGAGGCGACCGGCGTCGCCTACCAGTCGCGCGTGCCGGGCAAGATGCACGCCTGCGGCCATGACGGCCACACCGCGACCCTGCTGGCGGCGGCGCGGGCCATCGCGCGCACGCCCTTCGACGGCGCGGTGCACCTCATCTTCCAGCCGGCCGAGGAGAACGAGGGCGGCGCGCGCGAGATGATCGCGAACGGGCTGCTGCGGCTGTTCCCGTTCGATTCGGTCTACGGGATGCACAACTGGCCCGGCCTCGATGTCGGCACCTGCGCCGTGCGCGAGGGGCCGATGATGGCGGCTTTCGGCACGTTCGAGATCACCATCGCGGGAAGGGGCGCCCACGGCGCGATGCCGCACGAGGGCGCGGACCCGGTGGTGGCGGCCGGTGCCGTCGTCGGCGCGCTCCAGACCATCGCCAGCCGCAACGTGCCGCCGATCGAGGCGGGGGTCGTTTCCGTGACGCAGATCCACGGCGGCGACACATGGAACGTCATTCCCGAAAAGGTGGTGCTGCGCGGCACGACGCGCTGGTTCCGCGACGCGGTCGCCGACACCATCAGGCAACGGCTGCGCGCGCTGCCGGCGGCCGTCGCGGCGGGTTACGGATGCACGGCCGAGGTGGCGCACACGGACCGTTATCCCGCCACCGTCAACGATCCCGCCTGTGCCGCCGTCATCCGGGATGTGGCGTCCGGGATCGGGCTGCGGGTCGTCGAGGCAGAGCTCAACATGGCGGCGGAGGATTTCGCCTTCATCCTGCGCGAGCGGCCGGGCAGCTATTTCATGCTCGGCGGCCGGCGCGAGGGCGAGAACCCGAACCTCCACTCGCCGCGTTTCGATTTCAACGACGCCATCATCCCGCACGGCGTCCGGTTCTGGCGCGAACTGGTGCGCACCGGCCTGCCGGGGTGAGGCGCCTCGGCCGGTCAGCGCCGGCGCCGGCCACCAAACGCCTCGCCGACGGCGATCACCATCACGCAGATCGCCACCAGCACCAGGGATGCGGCGGCGGCGGCCGGAAAATCGCTGCCGGTCTCGGAAATCTTGCTGTAGAGCACCAGCGGCAGGATGTTCACCTGCGTGCCGACGAGCGCCAGCGCGGTGCCGTAGGCGCCGACCGCCACCGCCGCGGTCAGGCAGAAGGCCGCGACGAGGCTCGGCATGATCTGCGGCAGCATCACGTCGAGAAGCGCCGCGAACCTGCCCGCGCCGAGCGAACGCGCTGCCAGGAGCTGCGTGCGGTCGAAATTGCTCACCGCCGGCAGCACGATCAGCACCACGCGCGGCACGAGATAATAGGAATAGGCGAGGCCAAGCCCGAGCGGCGAATAGATGAACCCGCCCACGGTGGCGGGATCGAAGCCCAATTCCGCCAGCAGCAGCGTCACGAAGCCGGCCCGCCCCAGCAGCAGGATGAAGCCGTAGGCGACGATGAGCCCGGAAAAGGTCAGCGGCAGCGAAATGGCGATCAGCGTCGCCGTGCGCAGGCCGGGCTTCAGCCGCGCCAGCGTCAGCGCCACGCAGAAGCCCACGACGAGCGAGAACAGCGGCGCCGCCGTGCCGAGCACGAGCGTGCCGCGAAGCCCGTTCCAGAACACGGGATCGGCGGCAAGGCGCGCGAAGGCTCCGCCGCCCCCGGCGAGCGCGCCGGCGAGCACCGCGCCGACCGGCAGCAGGAAGAACAGGCCGATCAGCGCGGCGCCGGGGGTCGCGAAGGCGGCGAGCGTGCGGCTCGATACGCGGGTGCTCATCAGTCAATGCTCGCTGCGGGAGTTCCCCGTCCGGGCGGGTGCGGCCGGCCGGGGATGGTTCTTAGAGCATGTCATCATTTTACGGAAACGATGACATGCTCTCAGTTTTTGATTTTGAGCGAATTCTGACCGATCAGATGATTCCGTCGGATCGGAACGCGCTCTACTGGCCCAGCACCGCCTTCGACCAGCCGGCGTCGATCTCGGCCTTCTTCGCCGTCGCCTTGGCGATGTCGATGGGGCGCACCTGCGGCGAGGCGGGCAGCTTCTCGGCGAGGTCCGCCGGCAGGCCGATGCCGGGCACCGCCGGGCGCACGAAGCCTTCGGCGAAGATCTTCTGGCCCGGCTCGCTCAGGATGAAGTTGAGCCACAGCTTGCCGGCATTGGGGTTTGGCCCGTTCTTCACCAGCGAGATGGCGTAGGGCGCGGCGGCCGTCGCCTCGGTGGGGATGACGACGGCGACGTCGTCGCCGAGCCCGTCGGTATACTTGGCCTTGAGGCCGTCGTTCTCATAGCCGATCCAGATCGGGATCTCGCCCTTGACGAACTGGGCGTAGGGGGTGGTGCCCACCGTGCGCAGCACATTGCCGGCCGCAGTCAGCTTGCCGAGGTATTCGATGCCGGGCGCGACGTCGTCGACGCTGCCGCCGTTGCCGAAGGCCGCGGCGAAGGCCACGACCTGCCCCTGGCCGGTGGAGCGCGGGTCCAGATAGACGACGGCGTTCTTGTATTCGGGCTTCAGCAGGTCGGCCCAGCTCTGCGGCACGTTCTTCACCAGCTTGGTGTTGACCAGGAACGCCACGCTGAGCGTGTGCACCGAGAACCAGCGCGCCTCCGGGTCGCGCAGTTCCGCGGGCAGGCGGTCGAAGTTCACCGGCTCGTAGCCCTCCACCACGTCGGCCTTGACGGCGTCGAGGGCGGAACCGGCGAAGTAATAGGCCGTGTCGGCCTGCGGGCGGTTGCGCGCCTTCTCCAGCGCCACCACGGTCGCGGCCGAGCCGAGGTCGTTGTAGACGATCTCGACGCCCGGATAACGCGCCGTGAACGCCTTGAACTGGCCGGCCCAGTTGGCCCAGGTCGGGCCGGTGTCGAAGGACACCACGAGGCCCTCTTTCTGCGCGGCTTCGTAAAGCGCCCGTTCGCCCGGATAGTATTCCTCGCCCTCGAAGGCGAAGGCGGGAGCCGTAAGGCCTAGCACCATTGCGGCCGCCGCGACGCGTGTCATCAATTGCCGTCTGTTCATGTCGGTGATCCTTGAGATGAGGGAGTGAAATCCGCCGGCGGGAGCAGCCGCACGGCGTCAGCCGGGATCGACACCCAGTCGATCGGGCCGCGCTCGTGTGTCTCCAGCCGGATGAGGCCGCCGTCGACGGCAAGGTCGATGCGGCGGATGGGGCCGAGATAGCGGTCGGTGGCGAGCTGCCCCCGGAAGTGGCCGGGCGGCGTCGTGCCGTCCGGCGCGGCAACCGGCACGATCCGCTCCGGGCGCACCAGCACCGTCACCGCCTCGCCCACGGCGCGCTCCTGCGTCCGGCAGGCTAGGGCGCCGATCGCGGTCTCGACGCGGTCCGCGCCCGCGACCGTGCCCGGCCACAGGTTGGACTGGCCGACGAAGGCGGCGACGCGCGCATCCGCCGGCGTCTCGTAGAGCTCGTGCGGCGTGCCGACCTGGATGAGCCGCCCCTCGTGCATCACCACGACCCGGTCGGCGATGGAGAGCGCTTCCTCCTGATCGTGCGTCACCAGCAGAGTGGCGATGCCGGCCGCGCGCTGCACACGCCGGATCTCGTCGCGCATGCCGATCCGCAAGCCCGCGTCGAGCGCCGAGAGCGGCTCGTCGAGCAGCAGGCCGCGCGGCTCGAACACCAGCGCGCGCGCCAGCGCCACGCGCTGCTGCTGCCCGCCCGAAATCTCCGCCGGGTACGCGTCGGCGCGCCCCTGCATGCCGACGCGCGCGAGCATGTCCGTGGCCCGGGCGCGGCGCTCGGCGCGCGACAGGCCGCGCACCTTGAGCGGATAGGCGACGTTCTCCCACAGCCGCATGTGCGGAAACAGCGCGTAGTTCTGGAACACGACCCCGAGCCGGCGCGCCTCGGGCGCCAGATCGCCCACGTCCTGCCCGTCGATCAGGATGCGCCCGCTCGCGGGCTTCACGAACCCGGCGAGAAGCCGCAGGATGGTCGACTTGCCCGAGCCCGACGCGCCGATGATGGCGACGAGCTCGCCGCGCGCGATCGAGAGCGAGACGTCGAACACGCCGGCCGCACTGCCGGGATAGGTGAAGGACACGTTCTCGTAGGCGAGCGTCATGCGGCAGGCTCCGCCCGTTCCGTGCCGGCAAGCCGCGAGGCCGCGCCGCTGGCGATCGATGCGGCGACGGCGAGCACCAGCAGCACCACCGTTGCCGCGCAGGCGAAGCCGGTCGCCCCGTAGAAGGCCTGCAGCAGGACCACGGGATAGGTGCGCGACAGGAAGCCGGCGACGAGGTTCGAGAGCTGGAACTCGCCGATGGAGAGCGCAGCGACGGTGAGCAGCGCTGACAGCAGGCTCGGGCGCAGCAGCGGCAGCGTCACGTCGCGCAGGCGGGCCGCGAAGGAGGCGCCGAGCGTCGCCGCCGCGTATTCGTATTCATCGAGGCCCAGCTGGTCCATGTCCGCCACCAGCGCCGTCACCGTATAGGGCAGGGTGAGCACCACGTGCCCCGCCGCCAGCAGCCAGAAGCTGCCGAGCCACGGCAGCGCGTCGGACGAGAACACGAGGATGAAGCCGAAGGCGAGCACCAGCTCCGGCACCGCGACGGGCATCAGCGTGACGAGCCTTGCGGCGAACCGCACGCCGCCGCGCGCGCCCGCGTGGATGGCGTAGGCGAGCGGCAGGCCGATCAGCACGTTGAGCAGGCAGGTGACGGCCACGACCTGCAGACTGGTGACGAAGGCGCGCCGGAAGCTCGGATCGTTCGCCACCTCCAGATACCACCGGAAGGTGAAGCCCGTGGGCAGCAGCGTATTGCTCCAGCTTTCGCCGAAGGAGCCGATCGCGAGCAGCGCCACCGGCGCGGCCAGGAAGACCAGGTAGGCGATTGCAACAATGGGCAATGTCGAGAATCCCGGGATGTCTCAGTCTCGCGGCCTTCGGCCGATGACAGATGTTTCTAGAGGGCGCATGTTATGCTGTCATGACACATGAGCGAAATGTTACAGGTCCGGCCTGTGGATCGGGGTGGAGATCGGGCGAGGAGTCCGGCCGGCCAGGAAAAAACCTGTCGGAAACCAAAAACATCAAGCCGAAGAACCGGTACCGCTTCCGGATAAATCTTATGCAACAACAAAGACATAGCGCGGCGGCGCGATTCGCACCTTCCGCTGCGTGCGCGATAGGGCCGCAGCGCGGCGGACCCGGCCGGGCGGCTCTGTAACTTATACAACACCGATCCGGACACGTCAGTGACCGCGCCGCGGGCGATTCCCCGGATCTGGCGCGCGCTTCGCTCGAAAGCATACGAACGTTTGGAAACAGGGGCTTGCGGCGAGAGCCGGGAGCGGGTCTCCCGTGACAGAAGCTGCCGGCCGCGGATGGCGTTTCAATGGCAGCAAATGATAACAGTATAACATTACATATTCGATGTGCAGATCGTGTTATCGATCCTGTCGCTGACGTTTATGGCCGCGGCGGCATTGGGAATGCTAAGTAACTAATTTTATTGCGAGGAACTAGAATTGAAATAAAATCTGCAACATGGCGGGCATGTTTTCGGCGGACTTGCGATGTGCACGAAGCCGGCGCGCTTCGGACTCCGAATAGCACGATAGGGCGCGGTGTTTATTTATCCCGGTCATCTGACTGACACGCGCGGGTCGTAGGCTCTGCGCGATGTTTGCCGGCGCTTCCCCAATCCGGCGCGGCAGGCTCTATCCGACGCTAGAAACAGGAACATCAGACCATGCGACAGTATTGGCTGGCTATGATGGCTGTTGCCATCGTGCCCGGCGTTGCCGGTGCTCAAACCGTCTACCCGATCGACCGCGCCACGATCCTTTCCGGCTCGCCTTTCGACTTCAAGGTCGAGTTCCCGTCGGTCGTGAACGAGGCTGACGTCAAGGTGCTCGTGAACGGCGAGGATTACGCCTCCGTGTTCGGCAAGAAGGCCGAGTTCGTCGAGAAGGAAGATGGCGCCGAGGCGTCCTCGATCAAGCTCGATGACGCGGTCATCAGCAAGCCCGGCACCTACACCATCGAGGCGAGCGTCGGCAGCCAGCCGGCTAAGTCGGTGACGTGGGAAGTCTACGGCACGGCCAGCCAGCCGGCCGTCAAGAACGTGATCTTCTTCATCGGCGACGGCCTGTCGGTTGCTCACCGCACCGCGGCCCGCATCATGTCGCGCGGCAACACCGAGGGCAAGACGAACGGGCGGCTCAACATCGATCACCTGCCGCACCTCGCCTTCATCGGCACGTCGAGCACCGACTCGATCGCCGCCGACAGCGCCAACACGGCTTCCGCCTACTTCACCGGCCACAAGTCGGCCGTGAACGCGCTCGGCGTCTACGACAGCCGCGCCAAGGATTCGCTCGCCCATCCGAAGCAGGAAACCATCGGTCAGGCCCTGCGCCGCGCCGCGCCGAACAAGCGGCTCGGCATCGTCTCCACCGCCGAAGTCGAGGACGCGACGCCGGCTGCTCTCGTCGCCAACACGCGCCGGCGCGCCGACAAGGACAAGATCGTCGGCATGTTCTTCGACGTGCTTCCCGACGTGCTGCTCGGCGGCGGCTCGGCCTACTTCCTGCCCCAGAGCACGCCGGGCTCCAAGCGCACGGACGACATCGACTACATCGCCAAGTTCCGCGACGAGGGCTTCGCGCTCGCCACCGACCGCGACGAACTGATCAAGGCGGCGTTCGAGACCAACTCCGGCCGTATCCTGGGCCTTTTCCACACCGGCAACATGGACACGCTGCTCGACCGCCAGTTCCTCAAGGGGGGCACGGTCAAGACGTTCCCGAACCAGCCCGGTCTCGTGGACATGACGAAGGCGGCGCTCGACGTGCTGTCGAAGAATCAGGACGGCTTCGTGCTGATGGTCGAGGGCGCTTCCGTCGACAAGATGTCGCACCCGCTCGACTGGGACCGCGCCGTGGTCGAGACCATCGAGCTCGACAACGCCGTCGGCGTTGCCCGCGAGTTCGCCGAGCGCAACCCCGACACGCTGATCATCGTCACCGCCGACCACACCCACGGCGTGTCCCTGATCGGCACCATCGACGACGACAAGCCCGGCGATGAGATGCGCGAGAAAGTTGGCACCTATCAGGACGCCGGCTTCCCCAACTACGAGGACAAGGACGGCGACGGCTATCCGGACCGCATCGACGTGAGCAGGCGTCTCGCCATCTTCGCCAACAACTTCCCGGACTACTACGAGACGTGGCGTCCGAAGCTCGACGGCCCGTTCGTCCCCGCCATCCAGAACGAGAAGGGCGAATACGTCGCCAACGAGCAGTACAAGGACGTGCCCGGCGCGGTGCTGCGCATCGGCAACATTCCGCGCAGCGGCGACACCGGCGTGCATGCGGTCGATGATGTCGTGCTGCAGGCCCAGGGCGCCGGCGCGGAGCGGTTCCAGGGTTATCTCGAGAACTCCGACGTCTACCGGATCGTCGTCGACCTTCTGGCGCTCGGCGTCGAGAAGTAAGCGTCTCGTCCATCGCGATCGGCCCGGGCGGCACCGCTGCCCGGGCTTTGCTCATGAAGGAGCGGGGCATCTGTCACCAAAGGTGAATGATGTTTCTGTATATCATTGCATGGACGACCGGCGCGCCGATCGTCGGCCCGGCGACGCGGCGGGCGGGAGAGTGGAGACTGGAAATGGCTTGTTCTTCGGCGGGGCGCGGCGGCTTGTCGCGCCGTGACATGATGGCGGGCGGTATCGGCGCCGCAGCCGTTGCCGTGCTGGGAACCGGTGCCGCGCGGGCGCGCGACAACGCGCTGACTTTCGAGCAACTTTACGGCAAGATCAGCGTGCTGGGGCTCGAATTCTCCGACCGCGTCAAGGAACTGAAGGGCCAGCAGGTGTCCATGCGCGGTTTCATGGCGCCGCCGCTCAAGGCCGAATCGAATTTCTTCGTGCTGACCAAGATGCCCATGGCGCTGTGCCCGTTCTGCTCGTCCGACGCCGACTGGCCGGACGACATCGTGGTCGTCTATCTGGGCGACAGGCAGACCTTCGTGCAATCGAACCAGACCATCGAGGTGACGGGCACGCTTGAGGTGGGATCGTGGACCGATCCCGAAACCGGCTTCGTCAGCCTGCTGCGGCTCACCGGCGCAAGCTTCAGGACGGTCTGATGGTCGCGCTCCTGCTCTCCGGCGTGAAGGTGACTTTTCCGGGCCTCGAGGCGCCGGTGCTCGATATCGCGGAACTCGCGATCGAACCGGGCGAGACCGTCGCCGTGACCGGGCCGTCGGGCTCGGGCAAGACGACGCTGATCAATGTCATCACCGGGCTGGAGAAGCCGGCGGGCGGGTCGGTGCGCTGGGGCGACACCGATCTGGCGCAGCTCGGCGAATCGCAGCGCGATGCGTGGCGCGCCAAGCACGTCGGGCTGGTGATGCAGGAGTTCCATCTGTTTCCCGGGCTCAGCGCCATCGAGAACGTGCTGCTGCCGGTGCGGTTCCGCGCCTTCTCCGTGCCGTCCGCCGTCCGGGAGCGCGCCGTGGCACTGCTTAACCGCGTCGGCCTCGCGCGGCACGATCAGGATATCGCGACTATGTCGCGCGGCGAGATGCAGCGCGTGGCGGTGGCGCGCGCGCTTCTCGGCCGGCCCGCCGTGCTCGTCGCCGACGAACCCACCGCGAGCCTCGACGCCGCGAGCGGCACGGTGGTCGCCGATCTGCTCGCGGAGCTGGCGCGCGAGGAGAACGCGACGCTGATCGCCGTCACCCACGATCCGCGCCTCGCCTCGTGCCTCGGGCGGCGGCTGTCGCTCGTCGCCGGGCGCATTGTCGAGGATGTGGCGCAGGCCGCGGCTCCTCCCGGCGCCGTGCCACAGGCTGCGCCCGAAACCGTTCACGCACAGGTGACGTCATGATTCCGGTCCGCTTCATTCTGGCCGATCTGCGCCGTCTGTGGGCGGGATCGCTGGTGATCGTGCTCCTCATCGGGCTCGCGACGGCGCTCGGCATCGCCGTCGGCATTCAGGAGCGGGCGCTCAGGCTCGGCAGCGCGCGCGCCGCCGACCGCTTCGACCTCGTCGTCGGCGCGGCCGGGTCCGAGACGCAGCTCGTGCTGAGCTCCGTCTTTCTGCAGGCCGCGCCGCTGACCCTGCTGCCCGGCGGCGTCCTGAAGACACTCGCCGAGGACCCGCGCGTCGAGTGGGCCGCGCCGGTGGGGTTCGGCGATTCGTTCGAGGGCCTGCCGATCGTCGGCACCACCAACGAATTCCTGACCGACAAGGGCCGCCGGCAACTCGCCGAGGGCGAGGAATTCCACCGGCCTACCGACGCGGTGATCGGCGCGCTCGTCGATCTGCGGCAGGGCGACACGATCAAGCCGCTGCACGGGTTGCCCGGCGAAGGCGGACATACCCACGACGAGCTGGCCTATACGGTGGTCGGCCGCCTCGCGTCGACCGGCACGCCGTGGGACCGCGCCATCCTCGTGCCCATCGAAACGGTGTGGAGCATCCACGGCCTGGGCGCCGGGGACGATCACGACCATGATCACGACAACGACCATGATCACGATCATGCCCACGCGGACGAAGACCACGACCACGATCATGACGGCGTTCAGGATCATGCGGCCGAGGACCATCTCGGCCCGCCGTGGCGGGCGGACATTCCCGGCGTCCCGGCGATCATCGTCAAGCCGAAGACCATCGCCAACGCCTACCAGTTGCGGCAGGAATACCGCACGGACACGACGCTCGGCGTGTTTCCGGCCGAGGTGCTGACCCGTCTCTATGCGACGCTCGGCGACGCGCGGCTGGTGCTCACCGCCATCGCCATCGGCACCCAGGCGCTGGTGGGCGCGGCGGTGGTGCTGGTGTCGGTCGTGCACCTCGCCCAGCGCCGCCGCCAGATCGGCGCGCTTCGGGCGCTCGGCGCGCCGCGCGGCGCGATCTTCGGCGTGGTGTGGGCGGAGCTGCTGCTGCTCATCGGTCTCGGTGTCGTGCTCGGCGTCGGGCTCGGGCTTCTTGGCGCGAAGGTGGCGGCCGCCTTCTTCACGCGCGAGAGCGGTATCGTGCTGCCCGTATCGCTGGAATGGCCGGACATCGCCTTCGCCGGCGTGCTGCTGGCGGTCGCCGCCGCCATCGCGCTCATTCCTGCCTGGCTTGCCTACCGCCAGCCGCCGGCGGCGGCGCTGCGGGCGTGATGCCGGTCACGGGCTGGCGCTCGCCGACGGGCGGCTGCCCGCGCTCCCTGATCGCCAGAATGATCGGCACCAGCACGGCGGCCACGATTCCGGCCGCGAAGCCGTTGTTGTAGAGGTTCAGGCCGCCGTGCAGAAAGCCCACGGAAAGCGCGGCGGATGAATGGAGAAACCCGGCGGCCACGCCCCAGTGCCAGCCGAAGCGCCCGGCGATCGGCGCCAGCGTCGTGCCGAACAGGGCGGCGAGCACGATCGCCGGATCATCGATGCTCCACGGCTTGAGCAGCGACCCGAGGAACACGCCGAGCATGATCGGCACGACGTTGCGCGGATGCTTGCCAAGCGCGGCGAAGCCCACGATGGTGAAGATGCCGCCGATCACCGGCCCGTTGAGGTCGGCGCCGATGAGCAGCACATAGGCCACGCCGATCAGGCCCGCGATGCCCATGTTGACCAGCGTCGCCCCGAGCCCCGCGAGCGCGATGAAATCCGTCGGCGCCTGTCCGGGGGCGGCGAGGATGGTCCTGAAGCCGGCGAGCCATTCGCGGTCGAGGGCGATGCCGCCGGCGATGAGGCCGATGAGGCCGACGAACAGGAAGCCGCCCAGCACCGCATTGTTGCCGGACGTCCAGATCATGACCGGATCCGGCACGAAGCCGTAGGACTTGTAGATGGCGACGATGAGGGTGCCCACGATCCCGGCGACGAAGCCGATGTTGTAGAGATTGTAGCCCATGTGGGCCCTGAAAAGCTGGACCGCCACCGGGGGCAGGATGAAGCCGGTGCACAGGCTCGTGGCGACGGCGAGCGGCAGGCTGACCGGGAGCGACAGCGCGGAGCTGAACAGAATTTCCGAGAACATCGGCGCCAGCGCCGCGCCGAAGAACGCCGTGTTGATGTGAACCGAGAACGGATCGCCGCGAAAGCGCGCGTAGAGATATACGCCGGCGATGATGAACCATATGTTGAGCGCGTTCTTGCCGAACAGCGAGAAGCCGAGAACGAGGAACAGGCAGGCAATCGTGGCGCCGCTCGGCCGGCAGCGGCATCGGCGATAGCAGGCGATCGCGAGCAGCGTCGTCAGGCCGGCGTTGAAGAACGCGCCGCCGATGCCGCCGACGCCGATGTAATCGGTGATGAGCGTGTCCCTGACGAGGATGATCCTGGCGAAGCCGGCGAGGACGTCCCGGGCCGGATCGACCAGGAACGCGAAGACGATGAACGACGCCGCGCCCAGGGCGGCGACGAGAAGCGTCCGCTCGTCCGCCGCCGATAACGGTTCTGCCCGCGCTCTCGCTGTCAT
>NZ_JBSEFH010000046.1:0-22763 GCF_053570585.1 Pseudochelatococcus sp. B33
TGCCGTAAACTCCATGTTGTTCCGGAGCTTGTCCAATTCGATGGATTAAACTGAATGCAGGCTGCCATAGGCACGGCGGCGAGGAATATCGCGTTTTATCGATAACGTCCCGAAGTTCGCCGGCCCGGCCCGGAGCGGACAGACCCCGGCCGCGTAGGGGCGGGGGACATCAAGGGGTCCGGACGGCAGGCTGGAAGCTGCGATACAGCCTCTTTTCTGTCCGGAGGAATCCCGGATCACGAGACCGGGAGCGCCGGGCCGTGACTCGTCATCGTCCGGCAGCCCGCTGCCGTTCTCAACGGGCCGCTTCGGCTCTATGATCGCGCTGCTGACGGATCGACAGCGGGAATCCCCATCCGCTGCAAATCGTTATCGCCGTCGTCATACTTCCGCTGATGGCTGCCATCCCAACTGGGGGGCGATCTCGCGGGCGAAGAATTCGAGCCGGCGGATGTCAAGGTCGGCGCCGGGCGTGCTCAGGCCCGCTGATGGAAACAGCCCGACCGTCGGCAGGAAGTATTGGCAGTAGTCGAGCAGGGCAGGGTCCTCCAGCAGATCGTCGAGGACGTCGGCAGGAGAACCGGAACGGGTGACACGCTTCAGATACGCCAGGGTGTCGAGCGTGGGGAGGTCCGATTCCGAGCGGTTATTGCGCAGATTGGTGAAGATATTGGGCAGAAACGACTCGACCTGCCGCGCCACGGCCTGCCGGCTCTCGTCCCAGTAGACGAACCTCATGGCGGCGATGCGCGGGGCAATTCCAGGCGGGCCGTATTCGCCCCAGGCATCGAGGTAGGCGAGCGCCTTGGCTTGCTGGTCGAGCACCGGGTGGTCGGAGAAGGTGCCCAGAAGAAGACCGTTGCCATGCACCGCCGCCAGGCGGGCGCGGTCGGTGGTGCCGGCCGATTCCCAGATTCGCCGGCGAAGCCCCGGCGCGGACGGATGAAGCTTCACGCCCTCGACAATCTCTTGCTGTTCGAGCAGGGACAGCAGCGTGCCGATATTGAAATCATAGCGCGTCCGCCGGTCCTCATGGGTGAGGCCGAACGCGGGAAACGACACCCGCTCGCCACCTCCGCCGCCAATGCCGAGGTTGACTCGGCCGTTGCTCAGCAGGTCGAGCGTCGCGGCGTCTTCAGCCAGACGGACCGGGTTCTCGAGCGGCAGACAGATGACCGCGGTGCCGAGCTCTATGCGCGTCGTTTTCGCCGCCGCCGCCGCCAGCGTCACCAGCGGCGATGAAATCTGGCCGTGACCGAGGCCGAAATGGTGCTGGCCGACCCACACGCCTTCATAGCCGAGTTCCTCCGCCGCCTGGATCGTGTCGATCAACTGACGATAGAGATCGCCCGTCGCCTGGCCGGGACGGCCCGGGACCTGGGTAAAGAAACCCAGCTTGAATCCTCTGGCGGCGGGCCGCCGGCTGCGTGCGTTGTCTGACATGTTTTTTCCGACCGATGAACGAAGCTGGACATGCTTATAACGGTCGATTACAAATTTGACAATGTCTACAGAAAATAGGTACTAATCAATATGCGAGCGCCTCGGGCTTGTCGGTCCGGGCCTTGGTCGATGGGGCTATTGTCGCTGGAAGGGGTGATGACGATGAGGAAATGGGTGACGCGCGTCTGCTGTGTGGCTTTGGCAAGTGCTCTCGTCGCGGCTTCCGGCGGCGCGGTCTTGTCCGCCGGGGCCGCTGAAGGGGACGGCCCGGTGAGGGGAGGCACCTTGATATACGGGGAGATCGCCCCGCAGTATCACAACGTGCAGACGCAGCGCGCCACCAACCTGACGGTCCAGGCACTCCTGAGTTCGCTGCTCGACCGTCTGGTGAGCATCAACCCGGAGACGAAGGAGCCCGAGCCCTGGATCGCCACGGAGTGGAAGGTCAACGAGGATCAGACGGAGTTCGAGTTCACCCTCCGGGAGGGCGTGACCTTCAGCGACGGCACGCCCCTGGACGCGGAGGCGGTGAAGGCCAACCTCGACCTGCTCGGGAACGGACGTCCCGACCAGAAGGTGCAGCCCAACCTCGATTTCGTGGGCTATGCCGGCACCGAGGTTCTCGCCCCCAACAAGATCAGGGTCACTCTGAAGGAGCCCAATTCCAACTTCCTGCTATCGCTCGGCGGGGCGACGGCGGGTCTCGTGGCGCCCGCGACGCTCGCCCGGGACAACGCGGGGCAGTCCAAACTCGAGAACGTCATCGGCTCGGGTCCCTTCGTGTTCGGATCCATCGTGCCGGATCAGGAAGTCGTGATCGTGCGGCGCGACGGTTACGCCTGGGCGCCGCCGTGGTCCGCGAACCAGGGCGAAGCCCATCTCGACAAGGTCGTCATCAAGATCTTCGAGGAAGTCGGCATCCGCACCGGCGCGATACAGTCAGGACAGGTCGATGTGGCCAGAGGCGTGCAGCCGAAGGACGAGGCGCCGCTCATCCAGCGGGGGCTGAAGCCGCTGGTCGCGAAGAGCGCCGACCTCACGACGAATTTCGCCGCCTTCCGGGTGACCAATCCGGCGGTGTCCGATCGCCGGGTGCGTCAGGCGCTCCAGATCGGCTTCGACCGCGACCTGCTCATCAGGACCGTGCTGTCCGACAGCTATGAGCCGTCGGAGTCGATCGTCAACAAGGTCGCGCCCGATTTCGTGAGCTTCGCCGATCACCTCAAGTTCGATCCCGCGGAGGCCAACCGCCTGCTCGACGAGGCGGGCTGGGAGCGCGGCGCCGACGGTATCCGCCGCAAGGACGGCGAGGAGCTGCGCATCGTGGTCGCCGCGGTCAACCAGAACGTCAGCATCAAGCCGGGCTTCGAGTTCATCGAGCAGCAGTACCGGGATCTCGGGGTCGTGCTGGAGTCGCGGGCGGGGGACAACGCGTTCTTCGCCACCGCCGCGACCGATCCCAACGTGGAGATCCGCTCCGTCCGCTCGCACTACTATTCCGGTCTGGGCAAGCTGTTCACCGGCGAGCGGACGCCGCAGCCGCTCAAGGACATCCCGGTGGTCACCGAGCTGTCCAAGCTGGAGCGCGCGGCACGCACGCCGGAGGAGCGCGCCAAATACCGCAAGGAGATCCAGAAGGCGATCGTGCTGGACGAGGTGCTGGCCGTGGTGCTGTGGGACGAGGTGCAGGTTCACATCGCCAAGCCGGAAGTGTCCCTCGGGTTCAACTCCGCCACGGCGCCCGATTTCTACAACGCCTGGAAGAAGCAATAGGCCTCGGGAACGCGCGCGGCACTCCGGTATCGCCCGTGCGCGTTCCGCCCCCGCGGCGGATATGAAACCGGAATGTCATCCGCCGCTTTGCCAGTTTGTCCTCATGTCGGTTTTACCGGGAATGCGGTTCCCGTCGTGCTGTCCGGCATCGGCTCCTGGAAGCTGCAAGTTGGTAGAGAACCGTGCTGATCTATATCCTCAACCGGATAGCGCAAGCAGTTGTGGTGATATGGCTGGCGTTCACGGTCGTGTTCGTTGCCGTCGCGCTTCTGCCGTCGGACCCGATCTCGATCTTCCTCGCGTCGGACGGCGGCACCTTGCCTCTTGAAACCGTCGAGCAGATGCGCAGCTACTATGGCTACGATCAGCCGCTGCACGTCCAGTACCTGAAACAACTGGCGCTGCTGGCGGCAGGTGATTTCGGCTATTCGATCACCACTGGCCAGCCGGTCACCGCGCGCATCGCCGAGGTCGGCGGATACACGCTGCGGCTGGCCGCGCTGGCGCTTTTCGCGGCCATCCTGATCAGCTTCGCGGTCGTGCTGCTGGCGACGTTGCACCGCAGCGCCGACGTCCGCGCGGCGACGCGGGCGATTCCGGGCCTGTTCAGCTCGCTGCCTGCCTTCTGGCTGGGGCTCGTCGCTCTTCAGATCTTCTCGGTGCAGTTCAACCTCATCGGGCTGTCCCCGGACGGCACGTTCCTGTCGCTGCTCATACCGGCGCTGACCCTTGCGATACCGCTGTCCGCCCCGCTGAGCCAGGTGCTGATCAAGAGCATTTCGTCCGTGCAGGAGAGCCCGTTCGTCAATGTCGTGCGCGCCAAGGGCGCATCGGAATCGTGGATCTTCTTCCGCCACGTTCTCAAGAACGCGGGACCTGCCGCGCTTACCATCCTTGGCCTGACGATCGGCCACCTCTTCACCGGCGCCGTGGTGGTCGAGACGGTATTTTCGCGCGCCGGCATCGGACGCGTGTTGCTGACCGCGGTTTCCGCGCAGGACCTCTCGCTTCTGGCGGGTGTCGTGCTGCTCACCGCCGTCGTGTACGCGGGGGTCAACCTGCTGGTGGACCTGACCTATCCGCTGCTCGATCCGCGCGTCCTGCGGCGCGGCATCGCCAACTCGGGGATCGGCCATGTCTGAAGCCGATACGGGCGCCTTCGAGGCGCGCGTCGCGCAGCAGCGGATCGGACCGCGCGTCGCCGGCAGGTTGCGCCGGCTGTCGGTGGGCACGCTGCTGCCATATGTCGTGCTCGCCGTCCTGGTGTTCTGGGCGGCGGTTCCCGGCTGGTTCGGCTCCTACGATCCGATCAGGGGGAACGTATTCACGGTGCTCCTTCCGCCGGGTCCCGATCACTGGTTCGGCACCGACCATCTGGGCCGCGACCTTTTCGCCCGCGTCGTGCACGGCACCCGGCTGACGATGACGATGGCCGGCATCGCCGTCGGTATCGGCCTCGTCGTCGGCATCGTCCTCGGGCTGGTGGCCGCCACGTCCGGGCGGGTCGTGGACGCAGCCGTCATGCGCGTGTCCGATGTGCTGCTGGCGCTGCCCGGCCTGTTGATCGCCCTGGTCCTGACCACCAGTTTCGGCGCGGGCTCGCTGCCGGTCGCTGTCGGCGTCGGCGTGTCCCTGATCCCGTCATTCGCCCGGGTCATGCGCTCCGAGGTCGTGCGTGTGCGCTCGTTGGATTACGTGGAGGCGGCCTATCTCGGCGGCAGCGGGTATGTGAAGGTGCTCTTCAGCCATGTCCTGCCGAATTCCGTCGGGCCGGTGCTTTCGCTGGTCGCGATCGATCTCAGCGCCGCGATCCTCGCCATCGCCGGCCTGGGCTTCCTCGGTTACGGCGAGCCGCCGCCCCGGCCCGAATGGGGTCTGCTCATTGCCGAGGGGCGCAGCTACCTCGGCTCGGCGTGGTGGCTGACGACGCTACCCGGCCTTGTGCTGATCGTGGTCATCGTGACCTTCTCCACGCTGGGAATGCGCATCCTGAAGAAGACGCGGATCTGACCGCCATGTTTCGCGGCGTCTCCGCCTCTGCGGGCCGCGATTGAAGGAGAAAAGCCATGCCGGGATATTCCGACCGCCTGCTGGATGTGCAGGATCTGTCTGTCGGCTATGGAGACGCCACGTCCGCGACGCGCGTGCTCCGGAATGTCTCGTTCGGTGTCAACCGGTCGGAAATCGTCGCCGTCGTCGGGGAGTCCGGGTCCGGCAAGTCGACGCTGGCGAGTGCCATTCTGGGCTTCCTGTCGCCCTCGACAACGGTCACCACGGGCAAGATCGTCTATGACGGGATCGACGTGTTGGCGGCCGCGCCGCGCGAACTCAGGCGGCTGCGCGGGCTGGAGATCGGCTACGTGCCGCAGGACCCCGGCGCGTCGCTCGATCCAGTGAAGACGATCGGCTCCCAGATCGAGGAAATCTTCCGCATCCATCGGGCCGAGCGGCCGCTTTCCTCCGCCGAGATCCGCAAGCGCAGCCTGGAACTGCTCGAACTCGTCGGTATCAACCGTCCGGAGGTGCGCTACCGGCAGTATCCGCATGAATTGTCGGGCGGCATGAAGCAGCGGGTGCTGGTGGCGATCGCCCTCGGCTTGCGTCCGCGGCTGATCATCGCCGACGAGCCGACGTCGGCGCTCGATGTGACGGTCCAGCGGCAGGTGCTGGACCTGCTCGACGGACTGGTCAAGGAGTTCGCGACATCCGTTCTGTTCATCACGCACGATCTCGCGCTCGCCTCGGAACGCGCCGACCGGTTCGTGGTGCTGCGCGACGGCCGTATCGTCGAGGACGGCCCCGCCCGCGCGGTACTGGAGAAGCCGGGCGATCTCTACACGGTCCGGCTAATCGCTGATGCCGAGGGTTCCGCCGCGCCGCGCAGGACCGGGGACGGCGGGGCCGGGAAACGGGATGTCGTGCTGGAGGCGGTCGATCTCGTCAGGGATTTCAATCTGCCGGGCGTCAAGGAGCTGCATCGCGCGGTGGATCACGTGTCGTTCGCGCTGCGGGCGGAATCGACCCTCGCGCTGGTCGGTGAATCAGGGTCGGGCAAGTCGACTACCGCGCGTATCCTGCTGGGCCTCGTCGAGGCGACGCAGGGCGCTGTCGCGGTGGATGGCGAAAAGGTGGATTACCACCGGCGCAGCGAACGGCGTGCGCTCTGGCGCAAGCTGCAGTTCGTCTATCAGAACCCCGATTCCGCCCTCGATCCGCGCCACACGGTCGCCCATATCGTCGGCGAGCCGCTGGCCTCCTTCGGGATCGGCAACCGGTCCTCCCGGCGCGAGCGCGTCGCCCATCTGATAGAGCAGGTCGGCCTGCCCGCCGACGTTCTCGGCCGGCGTCCCGCGCAGTTGTCGGGCGGGCAGAGGCAGCGCGTCGCCATTGCCCGTGCGCTGGCGGTGTCGCCCAGGATCGTGGTGCTCGACGAGCCGCTGTCGGCCCTCGATGTGCTGACCCAGTCCCAGATCCTCCGGCTGCTGATCGATCTCCAGCGAGAGCTTGGGCTGGCGTACCTGTTCATCTCGCACGACCTCGGGATCGTCAGGCAGTTCAGCGATACGGTCCTCGTCATGAAGCAGGGGCAGATCGTGGAGGAGGGACGAACGGCCGATGTTTTCGCCGCCCCCCGCCATCCCTACACGATCGCGCTGCTCGACGCCGTGCCGTCTCTGCAGTTCCGGCGCGCGGACGAAACCGCCGCAGCGCTCTCTGCGACGGGCTGACGGAGCCCGGCCGCACCATCGATCGCACAACAAGGATAGACGCCATGACGGATCGCCAGCTTCATTTCATCGTCAATATCGCCCAGGTCGAGGGGGTCCGGTCCGGATGGCATCACGGGGAGACCGAGGCCGATGCCATTTTCCAACTCGAGCATTTCCGTCGGTTGGCCAGGATCGCAGAAAGGGGAAAGCTCGATGCGCTCTTCGCTGGCGACCGGCCGGCCCTGAGCGGTGATCAGAGCCGCACCCCGCTGGGCCGGCTCGATCCGATCGTCCTGCAATCGGCCCTGGTCGGCGCGACCGAACGCATCGGGCACATCGTGACGGCGTCCACCTCCTACAACCATCCCTACAACCTGGCGCGGCGTCTCGGCAGCCTTGACGTGATCAGCGGCGGGCGCGCGATCTGGAATGCCGTGACGACGCGCGATCCCGCCTCGGCGCGCAACTTCGGGCTCGACGACGCACCGCTGCATTCGGAGCGCTATGGGCGCGCCGACGAGTTCCTGGAGGTGGTCACGAAATTATGGGCGAGCTGGGACGAGGACGCCATCATTGGCGACCGCGCAACCGGCCGGTGGGCGGAACCCGAGCGGATCAGGCCCATCCGGCACAGCGGCCGCTACTTCAGCGTGGAGGGCGCGCTGACCGTCCCGCGGTCTCGCCAGGGGCGCCCGCTGATCATCCAGGCGGGCGGCTCCGATCCCGGGCGCAACCTCGCCGCGCGCTGGGCGGATATCGTGTTCACCGCCCAGACGACTCTCGATGAGGGCAGGCAGTTCTATGCCGATATTCGCCGGCGCGTCGAGGCGCAGGGCCGGCGGCCGGATTCCATCAGGATACTGGCGGGGCTGTCGACGATCGTCGGGTCCATGGAGGAGGAGACGCGCCGTCTGGCCGACGAATTGTTCGAGACGGAAGGGACCGAGACGCAGCTCGCTGCCCTGTCGGCGCATTTCGGCCGGGATCTGCGCGCCTACGATCTCGACCAGCCGCTGCCGAAGGAGCTTCTCGTTTCGAGAACGGGCGATCAGCCCGGGTCCCACGGCTTCTATCAGGCGCAGGTCAACCTCGCCGTCGATGGCGATCTGACCCTGCGGCAACTGCTGCGCAGCCAGCGTGCCGGCCATCGGCTGATTATCGGCACGCCCGAGCAGGTGGCCGACTCGATCGAAACCTGGTTCCGGGAGCGGGCGGCGGACGGCTTCAATTTCCTGCCGGACCCCTATCTGTCCGGGTTCGAGATCCTGGTCGACGAAGTGCTGCCGATCCTGCGCCGGCGCGGACTGTTCCGCCACGACTACACGGGCAGCACCGCGCGCGAGCATTTTGGACTGAGTTGATCTGAAAACGGGGGTAACATTACTATTAGCCCCTGCCGGAAAGTGCCCCTCGAGCCTGTCATCGTTTCCGTGAAACAATGACAGGCTCGAGCCGAGGAATCGGCCGGGTTGCCGGCATGCGTCAGTGGAACTGGCGGAGCCCCAGCTTTTCCCGCAGGGTGCCGGGCCGGTACTCGCGCTTGAAGATCCCCTTCTTCTGCAGCAACGGGACCACCTCGGTGGCGAACAGCTCCAGGCTGGACGGATACGGGTCCGGCAGGACGTTGAAGCCATCGACGGCGCCCTCGGTGAACCACTTCTCGATGTGGTCCGCCAACCGCTCCGGGGACCCGATGATGACGTTGTGTCCGATCCGTTGAGCGCGCAGCAACTGCCGGAGCGTCAGACGGCCATCGCGCGCCAGCGCCACAACGGCGTTCTGGAAGCCGACCGAGATGCTCTCCGATCTGGCGAGGCCGGCCAGCACGCTCTCGGGAAGCGGCTGGTCAAGCTCGTACCCGCTGACGTCGGCGCCAAGGAAGCTGGAGAGCTTCTCCCTGAGGGATTCCTCGCCCTCGAGCTCGAATACGGTATCGGCCAGCCGGTTCGCTTCCTCGTCGGTGCTGCCGATAATGGACACAAGTCCGGGTATGATCTTCAGCTCATCCGTCCCGCGCCCGTGCTTGCGGGCTCTTTCCTTGAGATCCCTGGAGAACGCCTTGGCCTCGTCCAGGTCGGTCTGGGCGGTGAACACGAAGTCGGCCCATCGCCCCGCCAGCTCCCGGCCCTCTTCGGAGCCGCCGGCCTGAATGATGACGGGCCTTCCCTGAGGGGAATAGGGGACGGGGAGCACGCCCTCGACCCGGAAGAACTGGCCCTGATGGTTGATCGGGATGACCCGGTCGGGACGTGCCCAGAGCTTCGTTGCCTTGTCGCCCACCAGGGCATCAGGCGCCCAGGCCCGCCACAGTGCGTCGGCTACCTGCAGGAACTCTTCGGCCCTCGCGTAGCGAGACGCACGGTCGGGGACTTCATCCAGTCCGAATGCCTTTGACGACTTGGCGGCGTAGGTCGTGACAACGTTCCACAGCAGCCGGCCCCGGGAGACATGATCGAGCGACGAAAGGCGCCGGGCCAGATTGTACGGGTGGTTGTAGGTCGTCGAGGCGGTGACGATGTGGCCGATATTCGTCGTCCCGCGGCTGAGAGCGGATTGCAGGATCAGGGGATCAAGACGTCCGACCGGCGTATCCGCGAGGTCGCTGATCGCTCCGCCGAGCCCGGGAGAATCGCCGGCGAAGATCGCGTCGAACCGGTACTCCTCGAGCAGCCGGCCGTAGCGGGCGAAATAGTCGGGATCGAAGGGGTCGTTTGCTTCGATCGTGCCAAGTTTCCAGGCCGAGCGCAGTCCTGGCAGAAGATAGACATGGGCGAATAGCACGAGTTCGCGTTGGGACATGGTCCGGTTCCTTCCTTTAGCGGTATCAGAGCACGTCATCGTTTCGTTGAACCGCCGACGTACTCTAACTCCTTGATTTTGAGCGAATTCTTATCGATCAAATGATTCCATTCGATCGGAACGCGCCCTAGGCTGCGGTCGCGCTGGCGCCCGGATGGCGTCTCTCGCGAGGAATGGCTGCGATGAGTTCCCGGGTGACCCTGTGCGCCGGGTGCGCGAAGATGGCGGACGGCTTGTCGAGCTCAACGATCGTGCCGTCGCTCACCACCGCGACGCGGGTCGATACCGCCTTGACGATGCCCAGATCGTGGGAAATGAGCAGATAGGCGAGGCCGAGTTCCTCCTGGAGCTTGAGGAGGAGGGTCAGGATCTCGTACTGAGTGACCGTATCGAGGGCCGAGGTCGGCTCGTCCAGGACTATCAGCTCCGGACCGGCGCCGATGGCGCGCGCGATCGCCACGCGTTGCGCCTGCCCTCCCGACAGTTCGCCCGGATACCGGTTCAGGAACTGCCGGGGGATCCGTACCTTGTCGAGCAATTCCTCATGCGTCGCGACTTTCTCGCCGGCGCGGCCCCGCCGGCGGGTGAATTCCTGCAGGTTCTGCCGCACGGTGAAGCGGGGGTTCAGCGCGCCTTGCGGGTTCTGGTGGACGTACTGGACCTTCTCCCACACGCTGCGCTGACGGACCCTGTCCAGCCCTGAATCGATGGTGATCCCGGCCACCTCCGCGACGCCGGCCGACGGCTGCGTCAGACCCGATACGATCCGGCCGATTGTCGTCTTGCCCGAACCGGATGAACCGATGAGCGAGACGATGTCGCCACGTTTGACCTCAAAGGAAACATCGCGGATCGCAACGACCGCTCCACGCCTGGAATCGAAGGATTTTTCGAGTTTCTCCGCCCGGATGAGCCGGGGCGCCTCGACCTTGCGGGCGGGGCCTTGCGGCCGGCTCAGGTCAAGTCGGCTGGCGACGACCAACTGCTGGGTTGCCGGGGAATTCGAGCCGTCCAGTTGCGACGGCCGGACCGTCTCCACGACCGAGCCATGATCGAGAATGATCATGTTGTCCGAATGCTCGATGGCAACCGCTATGTCGTGCGTTACCAGGAGTACCGAGGCACCGTAATCGTAGATCGGCCTGCGGATGAGCGCGAGTACCTGGTTCCGCACAACAGCATCGAGCGCGGAAGTGGGTTCATCGGCCAGGATCAGTCGAGGCCGCAGGAGCAGTGTCTGGGCAATCAGCACCCGTTGCCGCATGCCGCCCGACAACTCGTGCGGATACTGGCCGGCGACCCGAGCCGGGTCATCGAGACCGACGCTCTCCAACGCCTCGAGCGCCAGCGCGGCGTGCGTCTTTTGCCCGCCGGGGTAGCGGTGCCACCGCAGCACCTCGACAAGCTGCGCGCCAATTTTCCGGACCGGATCGAGGGACGTTGCCGGGTCCTGCGGAATGTACCCGATCTGCTGTCCCAACAGCCGGCGGGCCAGGACGGGGGGGATGCCGCGCACGTCACGTCCGTCGACCCTGATCACCCCGTGGGAGATCCTGAGCCGGGGCGGCAGCAGACCAAGCACCGAATTGACGATCGTCGACTTGCCCGAACCGGAGCTTCCGACAAGCGACGTGAATGTCGCCGGTGGAACCGAGAACGAGACGGAGTTCAGGATTTTGATATCCTCTCCGCGAGCCGCAGCCACCACGGAAAGGTTTCGAATGTCAAGCAGCGGTGTTGCGCTGTCGTGATTGGCCATGACGGAGTCCTTCAGTAGCGGAGCGTCGCCTTCAGCAGGAAGATCGTTCTATTGATGGAAATGGCGGCAATCAGCAGGACGAGGCTTGGCAACAGACTGAGCCACCAGGCGCTGTCGATGTAATTGGTACCGTCAGCCACGATCTGCCCCCACTCGGGGGTGGGTGGCGGGGCTCCGTATCCGAGAAAACCGAGACTGCCGACAGCGATGATCGCGGTGTTGAACTCGACGCCGACCAGCGAGATCACCGGTCCGACGGAGTTGGGCACCACGTGGCGGGCCGCGATGCGCAGCGTGCTCGCGCCCGACATGGCGACCGCCTCCACGTAAGGCAGTGCCCTCACCCTCAGGATCGACGATCGCACCACACGGGCGAACGGAGGTATCAGGGAAATGCCCACACCGAGGGCGAGCGCCGCCGAGCTCGCGCCGTAGACGGTCGTCAAGACCAGCGCGACGAGCAAGCCGGGAACAGCCAGCAACGTGTCATTGATGCGCATCAGGCAGTGGTCGACGATCCGAAGCCTGATTCCCGCGCCCGCCGCTCCGATGATCGTCCCGCCGAAGAAGCCGATGACGACGGCGCTGCCGGCGGTGAGCGCCATATTGCTTGTTCCGTGAACCACCCGTGCGTAGACGTCGCGCCCCAATTGGTCTGTGCCGAAGGGATAGTCGAGGCTCGGCGGATAGAACAGGGCGTCGTAGTTGCTTGCCAGCGGATCGTGCCAGGTAAAGAGGCCCGGAAAGATGGCCCAAAGCACGATGACGACGACGATGATGATGGATGGAAGCCAGGAGACCCACCGCCATGGCCGGCCATCCGGGATCGCCGGAGCGGCTTTCACGCCCTCGAGTTCCGGGATGAGTTCAACGCTCATGGGCTGTCTCCTTGATGACGAGGAACCGCCGGGACCGGGTCACGGCCGCGCAGCCGTCCTGATGCGCGGATCGAGCAGGGGATAGAGGAGTTCGATCAGGATGTTGACGACGACGTAGATGGTCGCCACCAGGAGGATCAGCCCTCCAAGTAGCTGCAAATCCTGGCCGGACACCGCCTTGACGATCACCCGTCCCAGACCGGCGCGTGAGAAGACCGTCTCAACCACGACCGTCCCGGTGACCACATGGGCCAATGCCAGGCCGAAGACGGTGATCGTGGGCGGCCCCGCTATCCTGACCAGATGCGCCCAGAAGATGTGCGTCTCGCTAAAGCCCTTTGACCGGAGATTCCTGACGAACAGCTCGTTCCTGACCTCGTCGACGGACGCCAGGAGAACCTGGGCTATCGGCGCGGACAAGGGAATGGCGATGGTCAATGCAGGAAAGAAGCTGGACAGGAACGATCCGTCCGGCGTCAGCCTGACCAGGCCGAGCTGCACGCCGAAGATTTGCAGGATGAGTACGCCGACGAGGAAGGCCGGCGCCGAGCTGAACACCGGCGGCAGTGCGCGCACCGCGGCGGCCAGCCAGCCGAACGGCGTCAGGCTTGCCGTCGCCGCCACGGCGAGGCCGATCACCGTGGCCAGGGCGATGCCCAGCGAGGCGATGATGAGCGTCGGCCGCCAGACCTCGCCGATCCGCTGGAGCACGGTCTGACCGGTTGAGATCGAATAACCGAAGTTCCCCTGAGCATAGTTCCCGAGCTGGGTCAGATAGCGTTCCAGAACGGGCTGGGAATATCCATAATAATCTCGCATCGCATCAAGTACATGTTGAGGGTAGTTCGTATCCGACCCAAGCACCGCGTCGATAGCATCTCCCGGAACGAGCTCCAAAGACACGAAGACCGCGGTGAAGGCGAGCCAAAGCACAAAGACTCCTTGCAGGATCCTGGATATCAAGCTACGAAGCATGAACAACTCCTTGCAAGAAGCCCTGGCTGGACAGTCGCAATACGTCAATTGCTGTTCGACACCTTCCATGCGCCATGGAAATTCGGCGCAGTTGCCGAGTTGAAGTCGAGGTATACCCCGGGTGCGGCCGCATGGACCTGAACTTCATCCCATAACAGCAAGGTCAGTGCCTGATCGATCAGGATGTACTTCTGGATCTGGCGCTCGAGTTCATCCTTCTCCGCCGCGGTCCTGGCTGCGCGAGACCGCCGTGTCAGCTCTTCCAGATGAGGATCCTTGCTGAGCGTGCGTGAACTGTTCCCCGAGAAGAGGTCGCCGACCCCCGAGTAGTAAAGCAGCCGGGTCGTGCTGGTTTCCACTTCGGGATCCCTGTTCGCCGCGGCGGCGAAGGCAGCATCACCAGCGTGTGACTCGACCTTTACGCCGATCTCCCGGAGATTGTGCACAATGAAGTCCCAACCGGGCTTGGCACTGACCGCCTGTCCCGTCGCAGCCGCGACGATAACGAGTTGTTGGCCGTCTTTGGCGCGGATGCCGTCGGCGCCCTTCGTCCACCCGGCCTCATCCAGCAGGCGCTCCGCCTCCACGGGGTCGTAGCCGACGTCGCCGGAGAAATCGTGGAAGTGGGGCGCAATCCGGTTCACGATGGACGCAGCCGGCGCGTAGCTGTCCGACAAGACGGCGCTGGTGAGCTTCTTGACATCAACCCCCTTCTGGAGCGCCCTGCGGACCCGCACATCGGAGACGGAGGGGTTCTGGACGCGCCATGCGGAGAAGTTGGCCGTGAGGTCGGCCGACTTCGCGACGAGAATTTGAAGCCCTCTGTTCTTCAGCCCGTTCTCGTCGGACGGCAGGATGCCCCGCGCCACGTCCACGTCGCCGGATCGAACCGCACCGGCCCGCAGGGATATGTTTTCGATGATCTTGATGACCACCTTGTCGAGGTATGCCGCACCCTTGTTCTTGCTCCACGCCGGAGCCCACCGGTAATCATCGCGCCGCTTCAGCGTGACCTCCTGGTCCGGCACCTGCGACTCGAACACGAACGGGCCGGAACCGACGGTATGCTCGAGGCTCGACTGCTGCTCCTTAGGGAGCTTGAGCGTGGCAGGCGTCACCAGTCCGGAGGTCAGACCGGCGAGGGTGCGCAAGAAGCCGTTATCGGGCGACTTCAGCCATGTTGTGACCTGATTGGGACCCGTGACCTCGGAACGGTCGTAATCGACGAAGTAGGCCGACGGCGGCAGGCCTTGGGATACGTTGCCGCGGCCCAGAAAGTCCAGGTTGTCCCGAACGGCCTCCGCATCCAGTATGGTGCCATCCGAGAACGTCACGCCGTCGCGAATGGTGAAGGTGAACTGTGTGAAGTCATCGTTGGCAGTCCAGTCCGTCGCGATCCAGGGCACCAGATCGAGCGTATCCGGATCGATGGCAACCAGCCGATCGACCAGCGCGTTGAGCACGGTCTGAACCGTGAGCTGTCCGCCTCGTTGGATCTGAACATTGGAAAATTCCGGCGCTATCTCGCCGTAATACAGAACCCCACCCTGCTGGGGCGTGTCGTCCGCCGCTGCCTGTCCATCCTGGGCATTGGCCGCGTGCGAACCCGCGGCCAGCGCCAGCAGGCTCGCGAGAACGAGCAAGCCGCGCCGCGTCACTCCTGATGCATGATTAATGCCTGCCCTGTGAGCCATGTACCTGTTTCCTCTTGATTGTAACCGGAGGGACTCCGCCGGAACCGATATGTAAGGCACCGAACTGCGGGAGCGCCCGAGCGTACTCAACGCATTGAAAGTCAGGCTCCGCGCGATGATCTTGGCGCAAGTTTTTCTCGGCCGCCCTTCGGCAGCCCACGACATTCCGCTCGCGCCCGCGGTGGAATAGCGAGGTCAATTGCCCTGACAGCACGTGGGGGTAGATACCAGATAGGTCGCCATATAAACTAACATAGTCGATAGAAATTATATATTGTCAGGTGGATTAGTACCTATGCCACGCATCCCTGTCAAGTGGCAGACGGCAATTGTTGAGCCCGTCGCCCTTCGTGGATCGCTGACCTGGAGAGTTCGAAGAACCACTGGTTTTGGGCGTTGGCGTGTGGTCCAGTATCCCGACGGGTTTTCAGCGAAGGCATGCGGCAGCCAGGTTTTCTCGACACTGATGAGCGTCTGGCTCGGCTGAGCGGGTTTGGCGATCAACTCGATGTCCGGGCAGATCGTCGGCGCCTCGCTGATTGCCGTCTCACGTCAGCGCAACACCAATACCGAGAAGGCCAATATCAAGGCGGGGCGCATTCCCGAACACGGGAAGGACAAGCCGGCGAAGCTACACCACAAGGACCGCGATGCGCGCTGGACGCTTAAGCTCACCCGGAGGCTGTTATCAGCAGTCTGAATGCCCGCGGGCATCGGCATGTCGTTCGGCTCGCCACAGATCGACAGTGAGCCGGCGTAGGCCTCGACCGTGATGACATCTGCACCCATGTCGGCGAGCAACATTCCGCAGACCGGGCCGGCGATAAAGTTGCCGAGTTCCAGGACGCGAATACCTTCCAGTGGCTGTGTCATATCGCGAAATTTCACTGATTGCAGGTGTCTATGATGAGCGTTCAAACCCGGTGTGCTGCGAACCGAGCATTGGAGACCAGCCCTGGACAGCTCTGAAGGTTCCGTCCCGCAACTATCGTGTCAGTACCGGTTACAATCCTTTTTGTTGCCAGCGATGCTCTTATAGCAAATGAACATTTTGGGGGCTGGCATGAGCTAAATTCGTCATCCCGTTTCTGAAGGAGAGGGCCGGGCGCCCGATTGCCCGCCGATCAACTCGGGCATGAGGAAATGCCATGTCTGGCAAAGAAAATTTCATTTGACGGTATTTTAACATCGACTTATCCATAAAATAATAATTGAATTACTATAAATATATGTCTTAATAAAACGAATTCAAAAAAGGGGTAACCTAAGATAAGATGGCTTACCTTACCTTACCTTACCTTAGCTTAGCTTAGCTTGCCTTGACGGCGGCTGCCCTCATGCTCGTCCTGGTACAGGATCAAGAACATTCTTTGCCTGATTACTATCCAAACGAATACAACAAAACGATCGAAGCATCGAAGGCTGAAGCGGGCGTTCTTGTCTACTCGAACATGAGCGATATTGGGTATCCGCGACTATTGAAATGCTCACATCCATTCTCGAAGCGGTTAATGGCTACAAGACCGAGGTACTAATTGACGGTGGTATGGCATGGAGCTGACGTGGTAAGGCATTGGCGCTCGGCGCACGCGCATGTCTCGTGGCGCATCCATGGCTCTGGGGCCTTGCCGTTGGGAGTGAAGCAGGCGTGACCACCGTACTGGACATCCTACGTACCGAAATTGACAATACTCTGGCGTTAATAGACAGAACGCATATCGATGAACCTGATGAGTCAGCATTATTTCGGTGCTTATGACGATGTTTATTAGGTGCTGACTGCTCTGATTCTCGAGAAATTGCACGGATATACATTGCCGATATGTATATCATGAACAGGAGATCCGAAATGCAAGTCGCGAAGTGGGGCAACAGCCTGGCCGTCCGTCTTCCCGCCAGTGTGGTGGAGGCGCTGCAGCTGCGCGAGGGCGACGATATCGAAATTCTGGTCGATGAACCCCGAAAGTTCGCCATCCGCAAGAAACCCGATTCCGAGGCACTGCTGGCGCAGCTGCGCAAGTTCCGCGGCAAGCTGCCCGCTGACTTCAAGTTCGACCGGGACGAGGCGAACACCCGTGGCTGCACCACATCAAGCATTTCTGGACAGCAATATTGTGCTTTACTTGCTGTCCGACGATCCGGCCAAGGCGGATGTGGGCGAGGCGCTGCTCAGGATGAGCCCGCTCATCAGCGTGCAGGTGTTGAATGAAGTGACGCAGGTATGTGCACGCAAGCTGACGATGGGCTGGAACGAGATCGGACAGTTCCTCGGCCTGGTCCGCAGCTTCTGCAGGGTGGTTGCTTTGACCGAAGAAGTGCACGATCATGCGCGCTACATCGCCAAGCGCTACCGGTTGTCATTCTATGATGCCTGCATCGCGTCGGCCGCCATTCCGGCAGACTGCGGGATACTCTATACTGAGGACATGGGTCACAACCGGACACTGGAAGGCAGCCTCGGCATCCGGAATCCTCTCGTACGAACCAAGGGTGTATCGCCGAGACTACGCTGCGGCATGAAATAGCCCGATACGCGCTTCTGCAGCCCATTGCTCCAGTGCGTGGCGGTGAGGTGGTAAGGAGAGCAATTTGAGATGGTTGCTTGCCCCCGCAACCAAGTCCTACGCTATTGGCCGCCATGATAGCCAAAACTACGATCCAGTACGCCAAAGTACTATAATCGATGGGCGCTAACTAGCTGTCAGAAAATATAAAAATGAAAACTGGCAGGTATGATCCTCGCAAGCGACGGCGTGGACCACAAGCCGTGCTTTATCTGTGCGCTTCCACCGCAGCAGGCGGAGCATGACGTCTCCATTTCCGATCAGCGCCAGCAGGATGACGCTTGGTGCGCCGCGCATGGCTATGAGCTAGAGCGCCGGACGTTCTGATGGAATCAGAAGGCGCGCTCTAGATTCTATATTTTCCGCAACTTGTATTCGATTCGATCCATCGAATTGAATACAAGTTGCTTTAGGGTCGAGACTCAACGCAACCAGCATGTGACGAGAGCAGCGAGGCATAGAGAGGCGAGATAGTTTCTGGCCAGCTTGTCGTATCTGGTTGCGATGCGCCTGAAGTCCTTGAGGCGGCAGAACATGCGCTCGATGGCATTGCGTTTTTTGTAATATTTTTTATTGAATGGATGCAGATACTTGCGGTCATCCTTGTTGGGGATGACCGCCCGTGTCCCCCGGTTTTCCAGTTCCTCGCGCAACCAGTCGCTGTCATAGGCCTTGTCGGCCAGCAGCTCGTTTGCGGCCCGTACGGCATCCAGCATGACGGGCAGCATCTTGATGTCGGCAGTCTGTCCGGGAGTGAGCGCAAGGACGAGAGGCCGACCCTTGCCGTCGCTCAGGACATGGATCTTAGTTGTTCGACCACCGTGGGAGCGACCAATCGCCTGACATTGCTTCCCCCTTTTTCAGCACCGGCCGCCGAGCGGTGCGCCTTGATGTGAGTGCTGTCGGCCAGAAGCTGGCGTGGGGAGCGCTGGTCGCCGGTCAGGGCGGCGTAGATCTGTTGCCATATCCCCTTGCGGGACCAGCGGTTGAAACGGTTGTACACGGTGGTGTAAGGGCCGTATTCGGACGGGCAATCACACCAGCGGCAGCCGCATCGAAGCACATGAATGATGCCGCTGAGAATGCGTCGGTCATCGACACGGGGCGGGCTGCCGTAATGCGGAAGAAGCGGCTCGATCTTCGACCATTGTTCGTCATTCAGCCAAAACAATCGGCTCATGGCATAATATCCTCCATGAGCCGATTGAATCATAAATCAGCCGTTGAGTTTAGACCCTAGTCGAGACCTCCGTGGGTATCGGCGTCTCGGCCACCAGTGAGCGCCGGCCCGAGTTTCAGCGCCTATTCCCGTCAGGGGGGATCAGGGACTGTGCCTTATCAGCCGCCAGTCCCCAGAAAGGCCCGACCAAACCCCGGCTCCACCACCTTGATTGTTCCGTCCGGAAGCTTAAGCAGGCGGTCGATTGCGACGCCGTAGAGGCGCAGGCGATCATCGAGTGTCTGCGCAACTGCTTCGACATTCGCGTTGGCGGCCCGGCATAGGGCCTGGTACATGATGTCCCGGACGATCAGCCTCAGTTGAAGCAGCATGTCGGCGAATGTTTCGGGGTCGGGCACGTCAAAGGCGCCTTCCTCGTTCCCTTGCCGGAGTATCCCGGCGATCAGGGGCAGGGCAAGAGCCCGGCCGGCTTGGTCGGTCCGGTGGAAGAGCACGACATTCTCCGGCCTGAAAAGCATGGCGAAAGTTTGCCTGAGTTGCGGAGCGAGTTCGATGTTGAACTGCTGCGCGCCCGCAAAAAGGGCATTCAGCCTGCCGACCGCATCAAGCGAGGGGGCGTCGACTATCGGCTGCAGCTCTGCAAGGCTGTCGCGGGCCAGCCGGGCGGCGAGCGCCTCCAGGAGCGCCTCTTTCGATGCGAAGTAATGATAGAAGGCGCCCTTCGACAGTCCTGCCTCGCGTATGATGTCGTTCACCGTCGTGTGGTCATAGCCGCGCTCGAAAAAGAGGCGCTGGGCGCAATCGAGAAGCTCGGTGGAGCGCGTTTCGGGCGTTTTCTTCACACGGGGCAAGGCACATTCTCCAAGACATACTTCCAAGACATACTTCCAAGACACAATTCGGCACGTGCGGGTCGCCGGATGGGAGCATGGCGCCGTTCTTTATGCGGCTTTTATAGACCGACGGTCGGTCTGATGCTATAGTTTGTTTCCGTGGAAACCCGTCGGGAGCGTTTCGTGCTGCTGATACGCTGGATCGTCGGCACTCTCGTGATTGCGACTGTGGCGGGCCTTGCAGCCTGGTATGTCTGGCGGCCGGCGAGGGTGTCGGTTGTGACGCCTTCACGGGGCGATGCTGCGGAAATC
Source organism: Pseudochelatococcus sp. B33 (assembly GCF_053570585.1). Lineage (NCBI taxonomy): Bacteria > Pseudomonadati > Pseudomonadota > Alphaproteobacteria > Hyphomicrobiales > Chelatococcaceae > Pseudochelatococcus > Pseudochelatococcus sp. B33. The sequence continues at coordinate 19,921 of NZ_JBSEFH010000046.1, forward strand.
GTCTATGCAAGCGGTTCGGTCGAGCCGCGCACCTGGGCCAAGGTCGCGCCGGTGGTGCGTGCGCGGATCGTCTGGCAATGCGACTGCGAGGGCGCAACGGTCGGGCGGGGCGACGTGCTGGCCCGCCTGGACGATGGCGAGGCCCACGCGGCACTCGGCGAGCTCGAGGCCCGGCAGATTCTCGCAGAACAGGAATTCCAGCAGCTTTCCGTGCTCGCGAAGCGAAATTCGGCCAGCCAGCAGGCGCTTGATCGCACCCAGAGCGAGTTGGCCGGGATACGGGCGCTTGTCTTGGGACAGAAAGCGCGGCTTGAGAACTACATCTTACGCGCACCGGGCCCGGGCATCGTGCTGCGGCAGGACGGCGAGGTGGGCGAGGTCGCGGAACTCGACACGGCGCTCTTCTGGGTCGGCGAGCTGAAACCGCTGCTCGTCGTGGCCGAAGTCAACGAGGAGGACATCCCGCGCGTCGATGTCGGGCAGAGAACCCTCCTGCGGGCCGACGCGTTCCCGGGGCGCAATCTGGAGGCTGTGGTGGACAGCATCACGCCGAAAGGCGATCCGGTGACGAAAACCTATCGTGTCCGCTTTCGCCTGCCGGACGATACGCCGCTCAGGATCGGCATGTCGACCGACGTCAATATCATCGTCCGCGTCTCGAAAAATGCGCTGCTGGTTCCCTCCGTGACGGTCGAAGGCAACAACGTGGTCGTGGTCGAAGGCGACGCCGCCCGGCGCCGGCAAGTCCGCACCGGCATTCGCGGCACCGGTGGCGTAGAGGTCCTGTCGGGTATCGACGAGCAGAGCCGTGTCGTATCACCATATCCGGCTGACCTTCGCGACGGCGCGCGTGTGGCCGTTGGTGCACAGGCGAACTGAGACGAGGCAATGCCACTCATCCTCGACATCGCTTTCACCCATATCGCCGGCCGCGCCCGGCAGACGCTCGTTGCCGTGATCGGCGTTGCCGTCGGCGTCGGCTTCTCCATTGCCATGGCGGCGCTGATGCAGGGCGGCCAGGACGATTTCGTGAAGCAGCTCGTCGACACCATGCCGCATGTCGACATCACCGACGAGCATCGCACGGCCCGGCGTCAGCCGGCCGAGGATGCGTTCGACACGGTCGCCATATCGGGATTGCGGCCGCGCGAGGACCGGCGCGGGATCATCGACCATATCGCCGCGACCGCCTGGCTGGACGGCTGGATACCGGGACATGTCGCGGCAAGCCTCAAGACGCAGGGCGTGATCCGCTACGCCAGCCGGGATGTGGGGGCGACGATCATCGGCATCGACCCGCAACGCGAGCAGGCCATCTCGCCGATCGTCGGCGATTTCGTTCGCGGCAGTTTCGAGGCACTTGCGGCGGGAGGCAACAACGTGCTCATCGGCGACACGATGGCGAACCGCCTCGGCGCTAAGTTCGGCGATACGATAACGGCGGTTTCCTCCGAGGGGCTGGCGCGCCGCTTCAAGATCGCCGGCCTGTTCCACACCGGCACGACGGCGCGCGACGAGGGCGAGGCTTACATATTGTTGAAGAACGCGCAGATCCTTTCGGAACGGCCGAATGCCATTAACGAGATCCGCATCAAGCTCGACGATCCGAACCGCGCTCCCGAGGTGGCGCGCCGCGCCGAGGTCGAACTCGGCTACAAGGCCGTCGCCTGGCAGGAGGCGAACGAATCCATTCTCGAAGCCCTGGTCATCCGCAATGTCATCATGTACGCGGTTGTCGGCGCCATCATGCTGGTCGCCGGTTTCGGCATCTACAACATCATCTCCACCATCACGCATGAGAAGGCGCGCGATATCGCCATCATGAAGTCGCTCGGCTTCCCCGCGTCCGACATGCGCCACCTGTTCCTCATCGAGGGCATGGCGATAGGGGTGGCCGGCTCGGCGCTCGGCTGGCTGCTCGGCTTCGCGATGGTCTATGCGCTGTCGCTGGTGCGCTTCGAGATCGCAAATGTCGGCCAGGAGATGACGCGGCTGCCGATCGCCTGGAGCACGCTGCACTACGTCATCGCGTCCGCTTTCGCGATCGGTTCGGCGGCGGTGGCGGGGTATCTGCCGGCCCGGCGCGCGGCGCGGCAAAACCCTGTCGACATCATCAGGGGTGCGACATGAGCGCCCTGATCGAGACCGAAAACCTGACGCGGGTGCTCCCGGAAACCGTTCCGGTCACGCTGGTCAAGGACGTGACGCTGTCGATAGAGGAGAACGAGTTCGTCGCCATCACCGGCCCGTCCGGTTCCGGCAAGTCGTCGCTGCTCTATTTGCTCGGCTTGCTGGACCGGCCGAGCTCCGGCACGCTGCGTATCGGCGGCCGCGACACCGGGCCGATGGGCGAACGGGAGCTTGCGGCGACGCGCCTGTCGATGATCGGCTTCGTGTTCCAGTTCCACTTCCTATTGCCGGAGTTCACCGCGCGGGAGAACGTCGAGATTCCCATGCGCAGGCTCGCCCGGCTGGCGCGGCCCGAGATGCGCGAGCGGGCGGGGGAGTTGCTGGCCTCCCTCGGGCTCGGCGAGCATCTCGACAAGCGGCCCGACCAGCTTTCCGGCGGCCAGCGTCAGCGGGTGGCCGTGGCGCGCTCGCTGGCCAACGATCCGCCGCTCATCCTCGCCGACGAGCCGACCGGCAGCCTCGACAGCAACAGCTCGCAGCAGGTGTTCGCCATCCTCGAAAATCTGGTCCGCGAGCGCGGCAAGACGGTGGTTGCGGTGACCCACGATCTCGACATGGCTTCGCGTATGGATCGCCGCATCCATATCGTCGACGGCAAGGTGGAAGCCGAGGAGCATCCCCACGCCTTCATCCCCGCCGACACGGTTCCGGAT
>NZ_JBSEFH010000047.1:0-20119 GCF_053570585.1 Pseudochelatococcus sp. B33
TCTTCGCGGCCGTAGAACTTGACGCCCAGGCGAATGGAGGCGCGGCCCTGCTCGCGGCGATGGGTGTTAGCGTCGCGCAGGGAATAGACGCAGCCGCAATATTCCTGCTGGTAGAATTCCTCGCGCTTCGAGATCTCGATCATCCGCGCGGCGCCGCCCCCTTTGCGCCAGTTGAAGTCCCAGTAGGACAGCCCCTCGTAGGGCGCGGCGGCGCGCTTCCCGCAATCGTTGATTTGCGCCATGTTCTTCCACCGGGAGATGCCGAGCGAGGAGGTCATCACCGGGAAGCCGTTCTCGTGAGCGTAAAGCGCGGTGCGCTCGAAGCGCATGTCGAAGCACATGGTGCAGCGGACGCCGCGCTCGGGCTCCCACTCCATGCCCCTGGCGCGGGTGAACCAGTTGTCCTTGTCGTAGTCGGCGTCGACGAAGGGCACGCCGTGCTTCTCGGCAAAGCGAACGTTCTCATCCTTGCGCAGGAGGTATTCCTTTTCGGGATGGATGTTCGGGTTGTAGAAAAAGATTGTGTAGTCGATGCCGGAAGCGAGCATGGCCTCCATCACTTCGCCCGAGCATGGGGCACAGCACGAATGCAGCAGCACGCGCTTCTCGCCGCCGGGCGGAGTCAGGACGGGTCGGACAACGTCGCTCATGATGGTTTCCCGAAGACAGTTCAGGGCTAACCGGCCCATTGCCGAGCACTTCTAGGCCGAAACAACCTTTCAGGGCAAGAGAGGCCTTGTTGCACGCCCGCGTCGGCCCTGCGCACGCTCGGGAAAAGCCCGGCTGCCGCGGAAGGCCCGTCACGGGGCCGGATCGGGTTCCTGTGGCTCGGAAATCGTCGCCCAGCCGGCCCTGCGCCCCGTCTCCGGGAGATCGCCACGCTCGTCCTTTGCGCGCAGGATGTGGGCCTTGGCGATCATGTGGGCGCTTACGGGCGCGGTGAGGAACAGGAACAAGGTGATCAGCAGTTCATGGAATGAGAAGTGCCCGCGCACGCCGGCAAAATACACCATGGAGGCGATCAGCAGGGAGCCGATGCCCAGCGTCGTCGCTTTAGTCGGGCCGTGCAGGCGGCGCATCGTGCCGGGGAGCTTGGCCAGCCCGAGCGATCCGACCACGAGGAAAAAGGCGCCAATAAGGATCAGCGCTGAAGCGAACCATTCGGCAATCGTCTCCGTCATCGCCACCTCACTCGATCACATTGCCGCGCAGCAGGAATTTGCAGAACGCAACCGTCGTGACGAACCCGACCATCGCAAACAGCAGCGCCGCTTCGAAATACATGGCGGTGCCGTAGGCGATGCCGGCCAGCACGATGAGCCCGATCGTGTTGATGACGAGCGTGTCGAGCGCCAGCACCCTGTCCACCTCACCGGGGCCGGCCGCAAGCCGGTAGAGCGTGAGCAGAATGGCCGCACAAACCGCGATGGCGGCGATAAGGCAGGCGATGGCGATCATTCGAATATCCTCTTCAGCCGCTGCTCGTACCGGCTCTTGATGCCCGCTACCGTTCCGGAGGGATCGTCCGTTTCCAGACAATGTACCAGCAGCGCCTTGCCGTCGGCGCTGAGGTCGGCGCTGACCGTCCCCGGGGTCATGGTGATGGTGCCGGCCAGCGCGGTTATCGCGGTCGGTGTGGTGAGATCGAGCGGCACAGTGATGTAGATCGAGCGAAGGCTTTCGCCGCGCCGGAAGAGGATAAGCCTTGCCACCTGCACGTTCGAGACGATGATATCCCAGATCACGAGCAGCCCGTATTCCACGATTGCGAAAGGAGCCTTTATCCGCAGCCTTTCGGACCAAAAGCGCGCGGTGGATAACGGGATGAGAAAGCCGAGGATCGCACCGAGCAGCAGGTTTCCCGCGCTGGCCTCGTTGGCGAGCATCACCCAGACGATGATGATGGTCAGGCTCAGCACGGGATGCGGCAGGTAACGCGCCATGGCTCAGTTCCCCCGATAGGAAATGGTTGGGCCATTTCCAAGCACGGCTTCGACGTAGGCTCCGCGATCGAGCGCCTGTGCCGCAGTGGCCTCAAGCCAGCGTGTCGCCGGGCCGCCCGCAAGGGTCCAGGCTGCAGTCAGCATCAGCAGCGACACGACCGCGACGACGGGTTGGGCAATCCGGAGCGGGGTGTTCTGCGTATCTGCCGCAGGTTCCGTGCTGGCCCAGAATATGGCGGAACCCGCACGCACGAAACCGAGAATCAATATGAGGCTGGTGCCCAGAATCAGGCCCCACAGCCAGGGCCACGCGGAAGACTCGCGCGCGGCGTCGAGGATCATCAGCTTGCCCGGAAAACCCGCCAGCGGCGGGAGACCGGCCATGGCGATCGCGGCGAGCAAATAGAGGCCACCGACCAGTGTTTCGGAACCGATGGCGGGGGCGGGCTCCAGCCGGTCTGCGGCACCGGCGCGCGCTTCGATGACAATGCCCGCGATGAGGAACAGCGCCGCGCCCGCCAGCGTGCTGTGAACGAGATAGTAGAGCGCGGCCGTCACGCCGATCACGTCGAACAATCCCAGCGCGATAAGCAGGGTGCCCATGGAGGCGACGACCGAGAAAGCCGCCAATGTCCTGAGCGACCGGCTGCCGAGCACGCCGACCGCGCCCAGTACCAGCGTGACAGCGGCGGCGGGCAGAACGAACGGGGCCGCCACCAGCGCCAGAGATCCCGCTTCCGCACCGAAGATCAGGCCGTATACGCGCAGAATGGCATAGGCGCCCACCTTGGTCATGATCATGAAGATCGCCGCCGTCGGTGCGGACGTGGTCGCATAGGTGGCTGGCAGCCACCAGTGCAGCGGCACCAGCGACGCCTTGGTGGCGAAGACGAGAAAAAGCAGCAACGCGCCGGCTTTCAGAATGCCTTCGCTGCCAGCCGCGATCGCCGGCGCTTTCAGGGCGAGATCGGCCATGTTCAGCGTACCGGCCGTGCCGTAGATCAGTCCGGCGGCGATCAGGAACAACGTCGAGGCGACGAGGTTGATGGCCACGTATTGGAAGCCGGCCTTGAGCCGAGCAGCGCCGCCGCCATGCAGCATGAGGCCGTAGGAGGCGATCAGCATGACCTCGAAGAACACGAACAGGTTGAAGATATCGCCCGTGAGGAAAGCGCCATTGATACCGAGCAGCTGGAACTGGAAGAGCGGGTGAAACAGCCTGCCTTTCCGATCCGCCCCGGCGGCGGCGAAGATGACGACGGCAAGTGCGAGCACGCCGGTCAGCACCAGCATGGTAGCCGACAGTCTGTCGAGAACCAGCACGATGCCGAACGGCGCCGGCCAGTTGCCGAGGCGGTAGACTTGCGAGACGCCGTCGGCCGCCTGGACGAGCAGGACGACATCGATCACGAGCAGCAGTACGGTCGCCACGATGGAAACGACACGCTGGCTCTGCAAATCATTGCGCAGCGACAGGATCAGGAAGGCGGCGGTCAGCGCCGGCAATACGGTCGGCAGGATGATCCAGTGGTTCACGGCCTGATCTCCTTGCCGGGGGAGCTTTCCGCTGTGCCTGCCGGCTTCTGCCGTGGGTGTTCATCCTGATCTGTCGACGCATCGAGATCGGAGCGGTCGGACCCCGTCTCCAGAAATCCGCGCAACGCCAGCACGACGATGAGCGCCGTCATGCCGAATGAAATCACGATGGCTGTGAGGACCAGCGCCTGGGGCAGCGGATCGGTATATCCGGGCGCATCCGGCACAATGATCGGTGGCCGGTCGATGGCGAGGCGGCCCATCGAGAACAGGAACACGTTCACCGCATAGGACAGGAAAGTCAGCCCGAGAATGACCGGGAAGGTACGGCCGCGCAGCATCAGGTAAATGCCGGTGGCGGTCAGGACGCCGGTGGCGCTTGCGACGAGGAATTCCATGGTTCAGGCCTCCGCCGCTTTTCGCGCTGGCGCTTCCGCCTCCAGCGGAATGTCCATCGCGCGCTCGCTTTCGCTCGGATCGACCCGTTGGGCGACCCGCGACAGCCGGGCAAGCGACAGCACCATCACGCCGACCACGGTCAGAAACACGCCGAGATCGAATACCATCGCCGAGGCAAGCTCGAACTCGCCGACGACGGGCCAGTGGACATGGCCGAACGCGCTGGTGAGGAATGGACGATCGAACACCGCCGGAGCAATGCCGGCGAGGCCGGCAATGCCGACACCGGCCCCGATCAGGGCCTGCGGGTCGAGACGCCGGCGCTCCGCGGCCCAGGTATAGCCCGAGGCGATATATTGCATGATCAGGGCGATGGCGACGACCAGACCGGCGATGAAGCCGCCGCCCGGCAGGTTATGTCCGCGCAGGAAGATATAAATGCCGACCGTGAGCGACAGAGGCAGCAGGACACGCGCGGCGACCACGAGGATGAGAGGATGGGCATCGCCCGATTCCTCCTTCGGCAGCAGATCGCGCACCCTGCGCAGCGCGGCGCCCTTCAGGCTCACGTCCAGCAGCGCGAAGATGGCGATGGCCGCGATGCCGAGCACGATGATCTCGGCAAAGGTGTCGAAGCCACGGAAGTCCACGAGGATGACGTTGACGACGTTCGTCCCTCCGCCGCCCGGCTTGGCGTTGGCGAGATAATAGTCGGCGATGTTCGTTCCCTCGCTCGTCATCACACCGTAGGCGAGGGCGGCGATGCCGATACCGGCCAGTATCGCGACAGCGCCGTCTCGCCAGCGCCGGAGCGGGCTCCCTTCGGCAGGCACGCTCTTCGGGAGCAGGTTGAGCGCCAGCAGCATCAGGATGGTCGTCACCACGTCCACCGATATCTGCGTCAGCGCGAGGTCGGGCGCGGAGAACTGGATGAAGGCGAGTGCCACCACGACGCCGACGACACTCGTCAGGATCAGCGCCAACAGTCTCTGGCCGTGGGTCATGACGACCGCCAGACTGACGGCGACAAGCGCAAACCAGGCAACCAGGGCCGGAGCGCTGACGGGCAGCAGGGCGCGCGTGCCGCTTCCCGAGGGCGAGATCCAGACAGCATAGACACCGACGAGGATGAGGGTAGCGAAGATGATGCGCAGATAGCGCGACAGCGCACCGTCGTGCAGCCGGTTCAGGACCACACCGGCAGCGCGAACGCTCGCCTCGACAACGGCCTCGAACATCGCGCGGGCGTCCGGCCGGGGCAGGGCGAGGCGCAGGACATTCACCGGACGATAGGCGAGGAACAGGAGTGCTCCGCCGGCAAAGGCACAGATGCTCATGATGAGCGCGGGCGTCACGCCGTGCCAGAGCGCGAGATGATGGGCGGGCAACGGTCCGTGGACGACGGCTCCCGCGACCAGTGCAACCAGCCCCCCGGCCACCGCCTCGGGCATCACACCAATCGCGACGACCGGCACGACCAGCAGGGCGACCGGCAGCCACAGGCCGGGGGGTGGATCGTGTGGCGCATGCGGATAGTCGTGGCGTTCGCGGCCGAGGAAGGTGGAAATGGCGAAGCGGGCAGAATAAGCAACCGAGAACAGTGCCGCGAGCGTGGCGGTGACGGGGAACAGCCACGGCAGGCCGGGGTAGGGCGTGTGCGCGGCTTCCTCCAGCATCATTTCCTTGGAGAGAAAGCCGTTGAAGAACGGCACGCCCGCCATGGCGGCGGAGGCGATGAGCGCCAGCGTCGCCGTGATCGGCATCAGTCTGGCGAGGCCGCCGAGCCGGTTGATGTCGCGGGTTCCCGTCTCATGGTCGACGATGCCCACGCTCATGAACAGGGCCGCCTTGAATGTCGCATGGTTGAGGATGTGGAACGCTGCGACCACTGCCGCCATCGGCGTTCCGAAGCCGAGCAGCATGGTCACGAGGCCGAGATGGCTGACAGTCGAATAGGCGAGCAATGATTTCAGGTCGTCCCTGAACAGGGCGATCCATGCGGCGATCGCCATCGTGGCAAGCCCGACCGGCGCGACGATCAGGAACCAGATATCGGTGCCGGCAAGGGCGGGCCATAACCGGGCCAGCAGGAAGATTCCGGCCTTCACCATCGTGGCCGAATGCAGATAGGCCGAGACCGGCGTCGGCGCGGCCATGGCGTGCGGCAGCCAGAAATGGAACGGGAACTGGGCCGATTTGGTGAACGCGCCGAGGAGGATCAGGATGAGCGCGGGCGCATAGAGGGGCGAGGACTTGATGATGTCGCCCCGGTTCAGGAGCTCCGAAATGTCATAGGTGCCCGCGATATGGCCAAGGAGCAGCAGGCCGCCGATGAGGGCGAGCCCGCCACCGCCGGTGACGACGAGCGCCATACGCGCTCCCTGCCGCGCATCGGGGTTCTTCCGCCAGTAGCCGATAAGCAGAAACGACGTCAGGCTGGTCAGTTCCCAGAAAATGAGAAGCAGGACGAGGTTGTCGGCAAGCACGACGCCGAGCATCGCCCCCTGGAACAGGAGCAGATAGGCGTAGAACTTCCCCATGGGGTCCTCGCGGCTGAGGTAGAAGCGCGCGTAGACGATCACCAGCAGCCCGATGATCAGGATCATCGCCGCGAAGAACAGGCTGAGTCCATCGATCCTGAAAGAGAACGCCAATCCGATCTGCGGCATCCAGGGGATACTGACGTATTCCACGCCGCCGTCGATGACGGTGCCGGCTCGCGACAGCAGCAGGCCAAGCGCCGCCAGAGACACAAAGCCCGTGGCATTCGCACAGGTTGTGCGACCGGAGCGAATGAGGAGCGGCGGAAGGATCGCTCCAAGAATCGGCAGGAGCGGGATGAGCCACAGAACCATCGGCGGTCACGCTCCCCGACGGCTGAGTGCGTTGCGGGCTTCCGAAGGCAGAGAGGCGATCGAAGGACGTTCCGCCGGACAGCAGGGGAGGGGTATCCGATCGTCGATGGCTCTCGCCCTATCTGAACAAATGGTCGAACGGGACAATCCGGCTGGAGACGGGCACATCGGGGTATCCATTTGCATCCATATCGGTGAATGCGCGGCGGCCCGACCTGCGCTACACCTGCCCCGCCATCAAACGGCATGAACACCCGCGACATTTCTAGCCGGACCTGTCCGATTCGTCACGATCCCTCATAAAAAAATTATAAAATTCCCTGGATCAGCCCGGCCCGGGCGACAATGACAAGCGTTGCCCGGTCCTGGAATGATCTTGCAGGCCATTGATTTCGTGAGGTTAATCCGATCCTGTCCACTTCGCCACCACCTCGGCGGAGGGAGCGGCCGGACTGGAACTTGCGGGAATCGCGACAGGCTTGTGGTGAACGTTGATCACGGTCAGGTAATGCGTGGTGCCGTCGTGTTGGGCGGCAATGCGGTCGCCAGGCGAGGGGGCGGCCACGAAGGCGTATTCCCCCCAATCCTGCGAAGGGCTTCGCCCGGAACCGCGTTCGACCAGCAAGCGCGCAGAAAACATCCTCATCTCCCATCTTCATATTATAGCACAGGATGATAGGTCATAAGCCGGCATGAGGGGAACATGGAGATTTCCTGTTTTCTGCCTGCGCGCAGTCCCGGCCCGGTCTCAAAAGCCCTCCCTTGTTTGCCACCCGGTGGGCTTGGCTTTGTCCCGGCAAGCGGCTAGGAACTGTTCCTGCTTTCGACAGGCAGGGAGCCAGACATGCACGTTGTGGTTTGCGGGGCTGGTCAGGTCGGTACGACGATCGCCCGCCATCTGGCTTCCGAGGGAGTCAGCGTTACCGTCATTGATAACGATCCCGAGCATGTTCGCCGGATTGACGAGAGCTATGACGTGCGTGGCGTGATTGGGCATGCGTCCCATCCAGCGACACTTCGGGAGGCGGCGGCGCGGGACGCGGACCTGCTCGTTGCCGTGACCCGGTCGGATGAGGTCAACATGGTCGCCTGCCAGGTGGCGTACTCTCTCTTCGGCGTCAAGCGCCGCATCGCTCGCCTGCGGCATGCCGGATATCTGGAGCAGGATAAATCCGGCCTTTACGCTGCCGAACACATGCCGATCGATGTTGTCATCTCCCCGGAAATCGAGATCGCGGATGGCATCGCTCGCAGATTATGGACACCGGGAGCCTTCGACATGATGCCGATGGCCGACAGCCGCGTCGAACTGCTCGGCATCCATGCGGAAGATCGCGGCGCCCCGGCGATCGGGGAGAGGCTGGTCGACCTCGCATCGAATGCCCGATACGCGGCGATGAGGGTCATCGCCATCATCCGGAAGGGACGGCCCTTCATTCCGGATGGCGACGATCGCATCGAGATGGGCGACGACCTCTACGTCATCGCCAAATCCGGCCACACCAGCGATGTGATGGCTGCCTTCGGCCATCGGGAGCGTCTGGCGCGCAAGCTCGTGATCGTGGGAGCCGGCAACGTCGGCCTGCACCTGGCGCGGCGCGTCAAAAAGGCGTCGGCGCACATGGATATCAAGATCATCGAAAGAGACCGCGATCGCGCTGAACATGTCGCGAGCGAGCTGGGCGGGTCGGCGATCGTCCTGCACGGCGATGCCCTCGACAAGGAGTTGCTCGATGAAGCCCGCGTGGGGCTGGCGGAAACGGTCGTCGCTGTCACCAATGACGACGAGACGAATATCTTTGCCTCCGTGCTTGCCAAGCAGGCGGGTTGCAAGCGTGCGATCACGCTGGTCAACAAGAAGTCCTATGAGGCGCTCATACCGACATTGGGTATCGATTCAGTGGTCAGTCCGAGTGCCGTCACCATATCGACCGTCCTGCGTCACGTCCGGCGCGGCGCCGTCTCGGCGCTTTACACCTTGCGGGAGGATTTCGGCGAGGTGATCGAGGCGGAAATCCTCGCGGACTCACGACTGCTCGTCCGTCCGCTGGATCAGCTGGGCCTGCCGCAGGGAATCCGGGTCGGCGTCGTTATTCGCGCAGGCGAAGCATTCTTCCCGACGCCCGACACGTCTCTGGAAGTTGGTGACCACGTGCTGATACTCGTGACCTACAGCTATATGCATCTCGCGGAAGCCATGCTGGGCATGCACGGGATGCGCTCCCCATGATCCGATCGCAATTGCAGGTGGCCGCCGTTCGGCGGCGGACAGCGCATGGCCTGAGACCCATCGCGTATTTTGTCGGGATCATCCTTTTGGCCACGTCCGCCATGATGCTGCTTCCCCTGCTCGTCGACGTGTATTTCGGCAATCGGGACTGGCAGGCATTCGCGTTCGCCATCCTTGTTTCTCTCATCGTTGGGGGAATGCTCACCTGCCGGAACAAGGGGGCGCTGAAGGCGGGATTGACCCTGCGGCAGGCCTTCATCCTGACGCCGGCGAGCTGGATTAGTGTGGCGGCGGTCAGTTCGCTGCCGTTCTTTTTCTCCGATTACGGCATTGTCAGCGGCAGCCTGGTCGACTCCGTTTTCGAGGCGGTTTCAGGGATCACGGCGACTGGCGCCACGGTTATTTCCGGGCTCGATAATGCTCCTCCGGGGATGCTTCTCTGGCGGGCGCTGCTGCAATGGATGGGCGGCATTGGCATCATCGCCTCTGCGATGGCCATTCTCCCAGCGTTGGGGATTGGCGGCATGCAGCTTTTCCGCACGGAATCGTCGGATCGCTCCGAGAAGGCGCTGCCGAAATCGCGCCAGATCCTGATAGCCATTGCCAATACCTATATCGGGCTGACAGCGTTGGCGATCCTGGTCTACTGGTTTCTCGGCATGAGCTTGTTCGATGCCGTTGCGCAGGCGCTCGCATCGATTTCCACCGGAGGGTTCTCAACCTCCGATGCGTCGTTCGGCAAGTGGCAAGGCAGCGGCATCCAGTGGTTCGCGACCCTCTTTATGCTTCTGGGGAGCGTACCGTTCGTCCTCTATGTGCGTTTCATCGCGGGTGATATGCGCGCATTATGGGATCGGCAGGTCAGGACCTTGCTCGTTTTTCTCGCCGTTATCGTGATTTGTCTCGGGTTCTGGCTCTTCGTGTCGGAACAATACGAATTTGAAGCTGCCTTCAGGTATGCGGCGTTCAACGTGGTATCCGTCGTGACGACGACGGGTTTCGCCACGGCAGACTACGCACTTTGGGGCAACGCTGTCGTTGGCCTCTTCTTCATCCTGACGTTCGTGGGTGGATGCACGGGGTCCACGACGGGCGGGATCAAGGTCTTCCGTTTCGAGATCGTGGCGATCATGCTCAGGGTGCATTTCCAGAAACTGCTCTATCCCAGCGGCGTCTTTCCGCATTCCTATGCAGGGAGGGTGATCAATGACGGGGTTATCGGCTCGGTGATCGCTTTTCTGTCAGTGTTTTTCATCTGCTATCTTTTACTGACAATAGCTCTCATGGCGTTCGGACTGGACTTTCTGACGAGCGCCAGCGGCGCGGCAACGGCTCTCGCCAATGTCGGCCCCGGACTGGGAGGCGTCATCGGCCCGGCCGGCAACTTCGCGCCGCTTCCAGAGGGAGCGAAGTGGCTGCTTTCGGCCGGCATGCTGCTCGGTCGTCTTGAGCTGTTTACGATTCTTGTTCTGTTCATACCCCGGTTCTGGCGAGGCTGAAGGTTGACGGGGCAGGCCGTGTTCGCGGCAGGCCAATGTATCGCCGATCAAAATTTTCATAGGCCGAAGGATACTTCTCTGTACCGGGCTCCCGACCCCACCCGCACACGCCCGGGTGGGGCCGTTTCGTTGCAGCAAGTGTCACAGCACAGGAGGTGAGCGGAATGCTCCGCTTCAGCCGGTACCGATGGGAGAAAATTTATATAAGATTTTTATATCTTTCCCCATTTTCCCCTCTCGAACCACTATGCAGTTTCGCGCCATAGTCCTGCCAGAATGCGTTATCCCCGCCATGTGAAGTCTTGCGGGGACGGCGCTCGTTGTCGCGTTTCCGCGTTCCCATATGTACACGCGCACGCGGCGGCTTAACAAATGGTGCGGGAGTCTTTGCCGGTGGACATCATGGTGCTCGCAATTGGAATTGCATTCTTCGCATTGATGTTTGGTTACATCAGGACATGCGAAAAGCTCTGATCGGGGGTTTTAAAATGGTCGCCGAATACATTCTTGGCGCGGTGGTAGCGGTGTTCATCACTTGCTACCTGACCTATGCGCTCGTTCGTCCCGAGCGGTTCTGACCGGGGCTGGAGCGGAAGGACACATCATGACACTCAACGGATGGATACAGATCCTCATTTTTTGCGGGATCGTCGTCCTGCTCGTGAAGCCGCTCGGCGGCTACATGACGCGCGTCTTTGACGGTGGCCGCACCGTTCTGTCGATCGTCTTCGGGCCGATCGAGCGCGGTCTCTATCGGCTTGCCGGCACGAACGAGAAGGAAGAGCAGCACTGGACGACCTACACGGCGGCCATGCTGTTGTTCAACCTGGCCGGTTTCCTGCTGCTTTACCTGCTGCAGCGCTTCCAGGGCGTGTTGCCGTTCAACCCCGCCGGCATGGAGGCGGTGCCGGCCGACCTCTCCTTCAATACCGCTGCAAGCTTCATGACCAACACCAACTGGCAGAACTACGGCGGCGAGAACACGCTGTCGTATCTGACCCAGATGGCTGGATTGACGGTACAGAACTTCGTCTCGGCGGCGACGGGCATCGCCATTGCCGTGGCGCTGATCCGCGCCTTTGCCCGCAAGTCGATGAAGACGCTGGGCAATTTCTGGGTCGACCTCACCCGCGCAACCTTCTACGTCCTGCTGCCGATCTGCGTCATCGGTACGCTCGTGCTGGTCTGGCAGGGGGTACCGCAGAACCTCAGTCCCTATACGGTCGCGACGACGCTCGAGGGCGCGCAGCAGACGATCGCGCAAGGACCCGTCGCCTCGCAGATGATGATCAAGCATCTTGGCACCAACGGTGGCGGCTTCTTCAACGTCAATGCCTCGCATCCGTTCGAAAATCCGACCGCGCTGACCAACCTTATCCACATGGTCTCGATCTTCGCCATCGGCGCGGCGCTCACCAACGTCTTTGGCCGCATGGTCGGCAACCAGAAGCAGGGCTGGGCGATCTTCGCCGCCATGGGCATCCTGTTCCTCGCCGGCGTCGTGGTGTGCTACTGGGCGGAGGCTGCCGGCAACCCGCTGGTGCACGCGCTCGGTATCGGGGGTGGCAACATGGAGGGGAAGGAAACGCGCTTCGGCATCGTCCTCTCCGCCCTGTTCGCGGTCGTCACCACGGCGGCGTCCTGCGGTGCGGTGAACGCCATGCACGACAGTTTCATGGCGCTCGGTGGCATGATCCCGCTAATCAACATGATGCTGGGCGAGATCGTCATCGGCGGCGTCGGCGCCGGCTTCTACGGCATCCTGCTCTTCGTCGTGGTGGCAATCTTCGTCGCCGGGCTGATGGTCGGCCGCACGCCGGAATACCTCGGCAAGAAGATCGAGGCCAAGGAAGTCAAGATGGCGATGCTCGCCGTCCTCTGCCTGCCGCTCGCCATCCTCGGCTTCACTGCGATCGCCGCAGTACTGCCCACGGGCATCGCCTCCATCGCCAATCCCGGTCCGCACGGTTTCTCGGAAATCCTCTATGCCTACACGTCGGGCACGGCGAACAACGGGTCTGCCTTTGCCGGTCTTTCGGGCAACACGCTCTGGTACAACACCACCATTGGTCTCGCGATGCTGATGGGCCGGTTCATGGTCATCATCCCGGCCATGGCGATCGCGGGTTCGCTCGTCGCCAAGAAGGCGGCGCCCGCGTCGGCCGGTACGTTCCCGACGACCGGGCCGCTTTTCGTCGGTCTGCTGATCGGTGTGACCCTGATCGTTGGCGGGCTGACCTTCTTCCCGGCGCTGGCGCTCGGGCCAATCGTCGAGCACTTCGCGCTGCTGGCTGGCCAGACCTTCTGATCATAACGATGCGTCAACAGGAAAAGAGATGCTGGAGTCTTCCATGAGCCAGTCAAAATCCGCGAGCATTCTGGACGCTCGCATCCTCGTCCCGGCCATCGGTGGCGCCTTCCAAAAACTCGATCCGCGCAGCCTCGCCCGCAATCCGGTGATGTTCGTCGTCGCCGTCGTCTCCGCGCTCACCACCATCCTGCTGGTCAAGGACCTGCTGACGGGGGGCGCGGACACCGCCTTCTCGTTCCAGATCGTGCTGTGGCTGTGGTTCACCCTGCTGTTCGCGAATTTCGCCGAAGCGGTGGCCGAGGGGCGCGGCAAGGCGCAGGCGGAATCGTTGCGCCGCACCCGCACCGAGACGCAGGCCAAGCTGCTGACGAACGGCCACAGCGATTACAAGCTCGTGCCCGGCAACAGCCTCAAGGTCGGCGACATCGTGCTTGTCGAGGCGGGTGACATCATCCCCTCGGACGGTGAGGTCATCGAGGGCGTGGCTTCCGTCAACGAAGCCGCGATCACCGGCGAGTCCGCCCCCGTGATCCGCGAATCGGGCGGCGACCGCTCGGCGGTGACCGGCGGCACGCAGGTGCTGTCGGACCAGATCAAGGTGCGCATCACGGCCGCCGCCGGCTCCACCTTCATCGACAGGATGATCGGCCTCGTCGAGGGCGCGGAACGGCAGAAGACGCCGAACGAGATCGCGCTCAACATCCTGCTCGCGGGCCTGACGCTGATCTTCGTGCTGGCGACGGTAACGATCCCGAGCTTCGCCACCTATGCGGGGGGCTATATCCCGGTGATCGTGCTGGTGGCGCTGTTCGTCACCCTGATCCCGACCACGATCGGCGCGCTGCTGTCAGCCATCGGCATCGCCGGCATGGACAGGCTGGTGCGCTTCAACGTGCTCGCCATGTCCGGGCGCGCGGTG
Organism: Pseudochelatococcus sp. B33; assembly: GCF_053570585.1. Lineage (NCBI taxonomy): Bacteria > Pseudomonadati > Pseudomonadota > Alphaproteobacteria > Hyphomicrobiales > Chelatococcaceae > Pseudochelatococcus > Pseudochelatococcus sp. B33. The sequence goes on from NZ_JBSEFH010000047.1 coordinate 13,693, forward strand.
GAGGCGGCGGGCGACGTCGATACGTTGCTGCTCGACAAGACGGGCACCATCACGCTCGGCAATCGTCAGGCGGCCGAGTTCCGCCCCGTGCGCGGCGTGACCGATCGAGAGCTGGCGGATGCCGCCCAGCTCGCCTCGCTCGCGGACGAGACGCCGGAAGGCCGTTCCATTGTGGTGCTCGCCAAGGAGAAGTACAACATCCGCGCCCGTGACATGACGAGCTTGCACGCCACTTTCGTGCCCTTCACGGCGCAGAGCCGCATGAGCGGTGTCGATCTCGAGGGTTCGTCCATCCGCAAGGGCGCGGTGGACGCGGTGCTGAAGCATGTCGAGCAGAACACTGTTGCGGCTGGCGGCAATCGCGCCAGCAGCGAGACGATCCGTGAGATCAGGGCCATCGCAGACGATATCGCCAAGGCGGGCGGCACCCCGCTCGCCGTCGTGAAGGACGGACGCCTGCTTGGGGTCGTCACCCTCAAGGATATCGTCAAGGGCGGCATCCGCGAACGCTTCGCCGAACTGCGCCGCATGGGCATCCGCACGGTCATGATCACCGGCGACAACCCGATGACAGCAGCCGCTATCGCGGCAGAAGCTGGCGTCGACGATTTCCTCGCCGAGGCCACGCCGGAGAACAAGCTCGCGCTTATCCGCGAGGAGCAGGCGAAGGGCAAGCTCGTCGCCATGTGCGGCGACGGCACCAACGACGCGCCCGCGCTGGCGCAGGCGGACGTCGGCGTCGCCATGAACACCGGCACCGTCGCGGCGCGCGAGGCCGGCAACATGGTGGACCTCGACAGCGACCCGACCAAGCTCATCGAGATCGTGGAGATCGGCAAGCAGCTGCTGATGACGCGCGGCGCGTTGACCACCTTCTCCATCGCCAACGACATCGCCAAGTATTTCGCCATCATCCCGGCGATGTTCCTGGCGTTCTACCCGCAGCTCGGCGCGCTCAACATCATGGGGCTTTCAACCCCGCAGAGCGCCATCCTCTCGGCGATCATCTTCAATGCGCTCATCATCGTCGCCCTCATCCCGCTGTCGTTGAAGGGGGTGACCTACAAGGCAGTGGGTGCCGGAGCGTTGCTGTCGCGCAATCTGCTCATCTATGGCCTCGGCGGCATCATCGTCCCGTTCATCGGCATCAAGCTAATCGATCTGGCCATCACCTCGATCGGCCTCGTTTAAGGAGTGCTCTGAGATGCTCAGGCAAATACGCCCCGCGATCCTCATGATCGTCGCCTTCACCGTCATCACCGGCCTGGCCTATCCGCTGGCCATGACGGGTGTCGCTCAGGCCATCTTTCCTCGACAGGCCAATGGCAGCCTCGTCACCAGCAATGACGGCACGGTGATCGGCTCCCGGCTGATCGGCCAGAGCTTCACCGGCGACCGGCATTTCCACGGCCGCCCGTCCGCCGCCGGCGACGGCTATGACGCGGCAAGTTCAGGAGGGTCTAACCTGGGACCGGGCAACCCGGTGCTGATCGACAGAATCCGCACGGACGCGGAAGCTCTGAAAGCCAGCAATCCCAATGCCGCGATCCCGGTCAATCTCGTCACCGCCTCGGGCAGCGGACTCGATCCGCATATCTCGCCGGAGGCGGCCTATTTCCAGATTCCGCGGGTGGCGAGTGCACGCGGTTTGGAAGAGGCCCGGCTGCGTGCGATCGTGGATGCGCATGTCGACGACCGGCTGCTCGGGGTACTTGGCGAGCCGGTCGTCAACGTGCTGGCGCTCAACCTCGCACTGGACAGCGCGGCCACCCGCTGAAGCAACACCGCCGGGTTTGGTGCAAGGGAACCCGGCGGTGCATCCGATAACAAGAAGGTCCATGGATGACGGACGCGATTCAGAGAGCCGACAACAGACCGTCACCCGATGCCCTGCTCGAAACCGCAGAGAAGGAAGGGCAGGGGCGTCTGAAGATCTTTCTCGGCGCGGCGCCGGGTGTCGGCAAGACCTACGAGATGCTGCTGTCCGGCCGCGCCCGGATCACCGATGGCGTGGACACCGTCATCGGCATCGTCGAAACCCATGGGCGCAAGGAAACCGAGGAACTGGTCGATGGATTGGAGGTCATCCCGCGCGTCAGGATCGACTATCGCGGTCATGTGCTCGAGGAAATGGACATCGACGCCATCCTCGCACGTGCACCCCAACTCGTGCTGGTCGACGAGCTGGCCCACAGCAACGCGCCGGGCAGCCGCCATCCCAAGCGCTATCTCGATGTGCTGGAAATCCTCTCGAAAGGCATCGACGTCTACACCACGCTGAACATCCAGCATGTCGAGAGTCTCAACGATGTGGTTGCGCAAATCACGCACATCCGCGTGCGCGAAACCGTGCCGGATTCCATTGTCGACCGGGCCGATGACATCGAGATCATCGATATCACGCCCGATGATCTGATCAAGCGGCTGCACGAGGGCAAAGTCTATCTTCCCAAAACGGCCCGGCGCGCGACCAGAAACTATTTTTCGCCCGGCAACCTGACGGCGCTGCGGGAGCTGGCGCTGCGGCGCACGGCGCAACGCGTCGACGACCAGTTGCTGAGCCACATGCAGGCCCATGCCATCCACGGCCCGTGGGCGGCGGGTGAGCGCGTGCTGGCGTGCATCGACGACCATCCCCGCAGCGCGGCGTTGGTGCGCTATGCCCGCCGGCAGGCGGACAGGCTGCGGGGGACGTGGGCCGCGCTCTATATCGAGGACGCGGGCGCAGCAACCCTCGAGGAGGCAGGGAAGGACCGCATCGCCTCGACCTTGCGACTTGCCGAGCGGCTCGGCGGTGAAGCCGTCACCCTGCCGGGGGCGAACGTCGTGCAGGAGATCCTGCGCTATGCGACAGCCAACAACTACAACCACATCGTCGTCGGCAAAACGGACAAACCGCGTTGGCGGGAGATGCTGGAAGGATCGGTCTCGCACGCCCTGATCCGACATGCCGGCGACATCAGCGTCCATGTCATTTCAGGTAACGCGAAAGAGACGATTCCGCCGCGCGGCGTCGCGCTCGCATCGGTGCGGCGCCTCAAACTCGGGCCTTATCTCTGGAGCACGGCCTATGTCGGGGCTGCGGTCGGCGTGGGCACCTTGCTGTTCCGCTTCCTCGACGTGCGCAACATTGCGCTCGTCTTCCTGATGGCGGTGCTGACCTCGGCGGCGACATGGGGCTTGTGGCCGGCGCTGTTCAGCTCGGTGGTGTCGGCGTTCGCCTTCAACTTCTTCTTCCTTCAGCCGCTTTATACGCTCGACATCGGCGATCCGGAGAGCGTCATCGCCTTCGGCTTCTTTCTGGGCGTCGCTGTGATCGCGAGCAATCTCGCCGGCCGTGTCCAGCGGCAGGTCGCGCTGGCGCGGGGGCGGGCGCGCACTACGGAGGGGATGTACCAGTTCTCGAAGAAGCTCGCCCGCGCGGGCACGCTGGAGGATGTGCTCTGGGCATCGGTCTACCAGATCGCGTCCATGCTCAAGGCCTGCGTGGTGATCCTGCTGCCCGACGACGGCAAGATCGCGGTGCGCGCCGGCTATCCGCCGGACGATACGCTCGTGGACGCCGATATCGCCGCGGCGCAATGGGCCTGGGAACACGACCGGCCTGCCGGCCGCGGCGCCGATACGCTGCCCGGCGCGAAGCGTCTCTACATGCCGCTGAAGACGGGCCGCACCCGGGTCGGCGTGGTCGGCCTCGACAACGACAGGCAGGGGCCGGTGCTGACGCCCGAGGAGCAGCGCCTGTTCGATGCGCTTACCGACCAGACGGCGCTGGCCATTGAGCGCATCCAACTTGTCGCCGATGTCGACCATGCACGGCTCGCGGCCGAGGCCGACCGGCTGCGCTCGGCGCTGCTGACGTCGGTGTCGCACGACTTGAAAACGCCGCTCGCCGGAATCATGGGCGCCGCCGGGACACTGAGGGACTATGCGTCCTCGTTGCCCGAGGCGGCGAGGGTCGAGCTGCTGTCGACGGTCGTGAGCGAGTCCGAGCGCCTCAATCGCTTCGTTGCTAACCTGCTCGATATGACGCGGCTTGAATCCGGGGCCACCGAGCCGAACCTCTCCCTGAACTTCGTCGGCGACATCATCGGCACGGCCCTGCGCCGCACGGAGAAGATCCTGGCGCATCGGAGGATCGAGGTCAGCACTCCTGCCGATCTGCCCATGCTGAAGGTCGATCCGGTCTTGCTGGAACAGGTTCTGTTCAACCTGCTCGACAATGCGGGCAAATATGCGCCGCCGGCCTCGACGATCCGCATTCAGGCGTGGCGGGACGGCGATGACGTAGTGTTGCAGGTCATCGATGAGGGGCCCGGCATTCCGCAAGGCGATCTGGAGCGTGTGTTCGACACCTTCTACCGGGTCCGCAAGCAGGACCAGGTTCAGGCGGGAACCGGGCTTGGCCTCTCCATCTGCCGCGGCTTCGTCGAGGCCATGGGCGGGACGATCGCCGCAGACAACAGGATGGATCGCCCGGGCGCGATCTTCACCATCCGCCTGCCCGTACCGACAGAGGCCGATAACCCGGAAAACCGAAGATGACGACTTCCGCAGTCAGAATATTGATCGTCGATGACGAGCCGCCGATCCGCAAGCTTCTGCGCGTGGGGCTGGCGACGGAAGGCTACGCCGTCATCGAGGCGGCCGATGCGAAGGAAGCGATTAGCAAGGTCGTGGAAGACAAACCGGACCTCATCCTGCTCGACCTCGGCCTTCCCGACATGCCGGGGCATGACCTGCTCGAAAGTTGGCGGCGTGAGAAACTGGATCTGCCGATCCTGATCCTCTCCAGCCGCACCGACGAGGCCGGGATTGTCAGGGCACTCGAACGCGGCGCGGACGATTACGTGACGAAGCCTTTCGGTATGCGCGAGCTTGCGGCGCGCATCCGCGTCGCCCTTCGCCACAGGCTTCAGCAGCAGGGGGAGCGGCCGATCTTTACGGCAGGGGAACTGAGCGTCGATCTCGTCAAGCGTATCGTGAAGGTGGCGGACAGGGAGGTGAAACTGTCCCCGAAGGAGTACGACATCCTGCGCGTCCTGGTGCAGCACGCGGGCAGGGTGCTGACGCACCAGCACCTTCTCAAGGAAGTCTGGGGCGGTTCGACCGACGTGCAGTATCTGCGGGTCTACGTGCGCCAGCTGCGCCAGAAGATCGAGAAAAGCCCCGACCAGCCGGAATACATCCTCACCGAAACGGGCGTGGGATACCGGCTTCGGGAAGCCGAGTAATTCCGCTGCCGTTGGATATGCCCGCGAAGTGCGAGCAGGCGGATCCTGCCGGATCCGGCTCCAAACAACCAGGGAGGGGAACGCGCTGTCCGATCAACCTGGGCTTCAGGCCAATCGGCGCGTGCTCCAGACGTGAGCAAAGCCATGAAACTTGCCGATATCATCAAGCCGGAGAACGTGGTCATCGATCTTCCGGCCGCTACGAAGGAGAAACTCCTGCGCGACCTGGCCGGGCTGGCCGCGAAGCGATTGGAGATGGAGGAAGCGCCAGTGCTGGCCGCCCTGCAGAAACGCGAGATTCTCGGATCGACCGGAATCGGCAATGGCGTCGCCATTCCACATGCGGGCATCGAGGCGATCGCCGATCCGTTCGCGCTGTTCGTCCGGCTCAGGAAGCCCATCGCATTCGATTCTGTCGACGATCTTCCCGTCGATATCGTGTTCCTGATCCTCGTGCCGGCGCAGAAAGCCTCGTCCCATCTCAACCTGTTGTCCTGCATCGCCCGCAAGGCTACCTCGCAGGCGTGGCTGGCGGGAATTCGGTCGGCTGCCTCGCGTGATGCGGTCCTTGCACTGCTCGACAGGGAGGAGAGGTGAGAGCGTGAGTTTACGTGCGGAGGTGATCTTTGCTCTGCTATTGTGCATCTTATCAATTCAGTTCACCGCCTGCTGGCCAGACGATGGGGTGCAGTTCGTTGATCCTTGCTAGTATGGCGTCATCTACCGGCAACCACACATCAGGCACTATTCTGCATAGTCAGAAAGCCATGGCTCCGCCGATTGTGCAGACTGGAACAAGGCTGAGAAGGTACGGCTTTCCAACCTCAAGCCCTCATCCACTTCGATCTCATTGCAACTTCCCAATTCGCTACTGGAGCGGATCCAAGGTTGCGGCGAGCAAGCCTGACATCCCCCACCCGTCGCTTATCAAGATTTGGCTTGCGGAAAAGGACGACGTAACGGGCTCGCAATGCTGACTGGCCCGGCACAAAACAGCCGATCACACCATCGAGTGGTCGGTCGCTATGAGCATCAACCAGCAATAGCTACCATGAGGGTACGTCAGGTGATAGGGATTTAAACTATTTGAAGAGGCTGGGCCGCTAATCTCGGAACAAGCTGCTCAACCAATCGCAGGAATCGGGTGTTGCACGCCCCCGCAACCAAACAAAACACACAACGCCCCGCTAAGC
>NZ_JBSEFH010000048.1:0-17777 GCF_053570585.1 Pseudochelatococcus sp. B33
AACCCGGGTGACGGGATCGTCTGCCGCGACGGCGGCGGACGCGACCGCGCGGCGATCCATGAGGAGATCACTGCTGCGATCATCGGCTTTCTGGCGCAATCCCTGCCGCCCCGCTGACCGGAGCCTCGACCTTTGACCGCGCGTCGCGGCGCCACCCGCTGGGCGAGGTGCCTGTGATGCGCAAAAACTCCCGGTTGAAGTTCGACTTGGTCTGGAAGCCGCAGTCGAACATGATCGTCGTCACGGAACGGTCGGTCTGCACGAGAAGATCCATCGCCTCGCGGATCCGCCATTCGTTGATGGCCTGTGACACGTTTTGGCCGAGCTTGCGGTTGATCGCGGCGGAAACCTGCCGGGCCGGAATGCCGAGACGGCGCGAGAGCCGGTCCAGCGTGAGATCCGGATCGCGATAGAGCTTGCTCCCGGCCATAAGCTGGTTGACCTCGGCCACGACATGGTCGTCGTCGGGGATGGGCGCATCCCGTCCGGCCCTGGTGTCCACAGCAATGACCCGGGGCGCGGCTTCGGCTTGGGGCGCACTGCGCGCCATCACCACCGTGGCCCAGGCGATCAGCGGCAGCACCATCATGTTTCCCGCGCTGACGATCCGGCTGGCATGGCTGCCGTCGCCAAGGCCGAAATCCAGCGCGATGGCCAGATCGACAAGTCCTGACAACAGAAGCAACGCACCTGCAAGCGCGGCCGCCCTGCCGGCTTGCGGCGCTTCGCTCAGCCGCGCGCCGGCAAGGCTGTCCGGCCCGGCAAGGCCACGCCGCAGGAGCAGCGTCCCATAACCGAAGAACAGGATGGCCAGCAAGGCATCGATCGGCGGATGCAACCACGGCCAGAGCGCCGAGAGGGTGAGCACCAATCCTGCAGGCAGGAAATGGGGCCAGACCGGACCTTGCATCGTCCCGCGCAATCCCGAAAAGCAAAGCCACGCAACAGGCGGCAGCAGCGCGGCGATCACCGGTTGCAGCAAGCGGAGGATTTGGATCTCGAAAGTCCAGCGCAGGCCGACGACGACCGTCAGCGCGATACAGGCGCAGAGAAGGATGACGACTGGCCTCCGGCCACTGTCGTTCCGCGCCACGACAAGGCAGAGCAGGACGGCCAGCAGCAGCGCAATCACGAAGGGCAGCGGTAGCGAAATCATGCAATACCACTAGCGCCGTTTACGAAACACCGCAAAGGGCCCTGACCCCCCTAACAGCCTCTAGACCTGAACCCAGGGAATAGGGAAGTCCGAAATGCGTATACTGTTATCGACCTACGGATCGCGCAGGGACGTCGACCAGATGGAGGCCCAGGCGGTCGAGTTTCGCGCCCACGGCGCAGAGGTGCGCGTGTGCGCGCCGCCGGACAAGGAGTTCGCAGAGCTGTTGGCCCGCGCGGACGTGACGTTCGTGCCATTTGCGAAGTCGTGGCGCTCGTGGGCGGAAAGCCCGTCGACCGCTGAAGAGCGCGCCCCGAGCGTGGGCGCTCAGGACGGCCCTGCGCCAGGGACCGGCGCACGGGCGACGGCGGTGGCCGGCAAGATTCGCACGGACGGAGCATCGGTGGTCGCAAAGCTGCTGCTCGATACGACCAGCGGAGAAAGGGCGTCAGGGTCGGCGTGAGCCACCCTGACGGTCGAAGATCTCGCGCAAGAGATAGCCGGCCGACCGACCAGGGAATATTCTTCGCAATGATCGCCATCGGATCAAGCTCAACCGTGGCCCGGATATACGTTATCAAGGGCTCTTGCTATTAAATAGGAATCCTATATACCTTCCACCTATGGAAACACCGAAGCTTACCACACCCCTTCATGACCGCATCCGCGAGGGTTTGACGCGCATCGCCACCGCCATGCGTGCGGACGATTGGCAGAGGGCAAAGGCAGCCGGAATCAATCCAACGCAATATGCCATTCTCGATCATCTCGATGGCCGGCTCGCCGGCCTGAGTGTGAAGGATCTCGCCTTCCAGCTCGGTGTCTCACAGCCGACGGCAACGGACTCGATCGGAGCCCTGGAACGAAAGGAGCTGATCATGAAGCGCCCTGATCCGGACGACCGCCGCTCCGTGCATGTCCTACTGACGGAAGCAGGCCGGGCGGCGTTGGCAGCCGGGCGCGCCGTTCCGGGCGTCGCCGAGCAGGCGGTCTCATCGCTGGTCCCCGACGAGCAAGAGCATCTGCTTGTCGCCCTGATCACGATGATCCGGCATCTGCAGGAAATGAACGCCATACCTGTTCAGCGCATGTGCGTGAGCTGCCGATACTTCCGGCCTTATGCCCATGCCGATGCGGCAAAGCCGCACCACTGCAATTTCGTCGATGCGGCATTCGGCCAGCAGGATCTTCGGATCGACTGCCGCGAACACGAAGTCGCCGATCCTTCATTCCGGGCTGCCACCTGGAATGCGTTCCAGAAGGATCATCCTTCCCTCCAGGCAAATGAAGAAAGAGGTCCATGACATGCTGAAAGATACCATTTGGGCAGCGGCCATACTCGCGGCCGCGCCGTTCGCGGCGAGCAATGCTGCGGCGCACTCGATCGAGGCCGCGCCAACCGAGGCCGTCACGGCCTCCTTCGACATCATCGAAACGGCGATCGTCACACGGGGCGACAATGCCGTCTTCACGACCCGTGTGCGCGGCGAGGCGGGCAAGGACAAGCCTGACGCCACCGGCCGTTTCGAGGGATCGAGCGTCTACGCCTATGTCTGGCCGACCACCCTCGACAGCGCTGACATCGGCTTCGAGCCGGATCAGGGCATCGTGGCTCTCGCCGTGACATTCCACCCGGACTTCGACGATGCCGCCTACGGCGGCAAGAACCGTCACGTCTGGCATCCGCACTGGGTGGTGCTGGCCGAGGACAAGGCCTGTGGCGGCGGCCTCAAGGTCATCGACATTCCGGAGGGCACGTCGCCCAGGGTGCCGCCGACCTGGCCGAACGTCCCCCTGCTGATCGACAGCCCGGAATATCCGACCACGTTCAGCGGCGAAAAGGTCGAAGTGTCCATTCCGGTTTCGCTCATCGGCGGGATCGCGGGCGCGTCGTTCGACGGGGTCACGGCCGGGCTGAAGGTCAATGCCAACTTGCACGCGCCGCTGCTCTGCGTCGACGACGTGTTCAAGGTCGCGTCCGGCAATCTCAGCCTTCCGGGCAAGGTTGCGCCGGCCAACTGAGTCGCGCGGTGCATTCGGAAGCGTTGCTTGAAAACGTGCCGGTTCGCCGACTGCCATCGGCGAACCGGCAATTCCTCCCCTCCAGGCAAATCAGAGAGAAAGAACATGACCAGAATTACCCTCATTGACCCCAAAGAAGCAACAGGCACGGTTGGCGACCAGCTTGGCCAGATCAAGTCCGCCTTCGGTTTCGTGCCCAATATGTTCAAGGCCGCCGCCAACTCTCCCGCAGCGCTCGCGAGCGTGTGGGGTTCGTTCGGTGCCCTTGGCGAGGGACGTATTGGCGCGAAGCTCGGCGAGCAGATCGCCGTCGCCATCGCCGACCGCAACAATTGCCGTTATTGCCTTGCCGCTCACACGGGTCTCGGTCGCAAGGCCGGCGCCACGCAACAGGAAATGGCGGAAGCCCAGGCCGGCCGATCCGACGATCCGCGCACGGCCGCGGTGCTCGCGTTCGCGATCAGCGTGGTGGAATCGCGCGCGGATATCGCCACTTCGGACGTCGACGCCCTGCGGGCCGCCGGCTTTGACGATGGGGAGATCGTCGAGATCCTCGCGCACATCGCCCTCAATCTTTTCACCAACTATCTGAATGTCGCTCTCGACATTCCGATCGACTTCCCGGGCGTCAAGCTCACGCGGGCGGCGTAACGGCAAGGGCACGGGTCGGGCGCTGCCGACCCGTGCCATCAGCCTGAAAGGATCGAGAATGTCCCATTCCGTCTCAGGGAAGGCTCCCGAACTCGCTGTCAGCGAGTGGTTCAATACACCCGCTCCCCTGACGCTCGCGTCGTTGAAAGGGCGAGCGATCTTCCTGCATGCGTTCCAGCTTCTTTGCCCCGGTTGCGTCTCGCAGGCAATTCCACAGGTCCAGCGGATCGAGCGCGCCTTTGCGGGCACGGATCTCCGGATCGTCGGCCTGCACACGGTCTTCGAGCATCATGCTGCGATGTCGCCGGTCACGCTCGGCGCTTTTCTCCATGAATACCGGCTGAAATCTCCGGTGGGGGTAGACCTGGCCGACGACCGTTCGGGGATTCCCATCACCATGCAGCGCTACGGCTTTCGGGGTACTCCGTCCTCCGTGCTGATCGGGCGCGACGGAATGATACTGCATCATGCCTTCGGGGTAGAAGATGACCTGGTGCTCGGCGCCCGAATCGCCATGGCGCTCTCGGCTCCCGCCATTCCGGCCGTCAACGTGCAGGAAGCCGCCGACTGCGCGGCCGGCTTTTGTGCGATACCCGCCCAACCCGGCGAAGCGTCATGAGAAAGAAAAGCGTCCTCGTCCTCCGCCATGTTCATTTCGAGGATCTGGGGAGCTTCTCCAGGCCGCGTGGACGGCTGATATATCTATACCGCTGTCCCGGACAGAGGTAGGAACGATGGCGAAGGCCTCGCGCAAGCGGGTGAACGCCGCGTTTCAACGCTTTGTGAGCGTGCAATGGATCGCGAAGCAAAGTGCATGTCGGTCGATCTTGCTCGCCGATGAATGCATTGCGCGAGTTCGCTGGAGGCGATGGATCTGACTGAAGGTTGGGGACAACGGGGAGGGGGGGGGCGGCGTGCGGACGGGTGCGGATGTTGCAAGGGCCGGTCTGTTTCTGGCCTTGTTTTGCAGTGCTACAGGACAATCGTTTCTACACGTCGTTCTGCCACCTCTCGGGCGGCAGCTCGGTTTTACGGACCTGCAGACGGGGCTGATACTCACCGTGTCCGCGCTGCTCATCATCCTGACGGCGCCGATCTGGGGATATGTCAGCGAGCGGGCAGGACGCCGGCCCGTCATTCTGGTTGCGGTGGCAGCGGCGACAGTGGCGTCGTTCATCTTCGCACTGATCGTCGCTGGACGCATCGAAGGCGCACTGACCGCGAGTGCGGCGCTGACCCTGTTCTTTGCTGTCCGGTCTGCGCAAATGGCCGCCTGCAGCGGATTACAGCCCGCCACCCAAGCGTATATCGCGGACACAACCTCCCGCGACAAGCGGGCTCGGGGCATGGGCATCATTGGCGCAGCCTATGGATTCGGTGCCGTTGCCGGTGCGGTGCTCGCCTGGCTGGTTGCCAGCAGAAGCGCTCCGGCCGCTTTCGGCTGTCTCGGGGTCATGTATACAGTTACATTGCTATGCGTGATCTTCACAGTTCCTGAGCCGGGCAGGGATCGCGGGAGGCAGCAGACCGTGGAGGGCTCGTTGCGCCCTGGTCGGGTCTGGCCCTTCCTCGTGGTTACCCTTGCCGCGATGACCGCCTACAGCATTGTTTACTACACCACTGCGTTGCGGCTGCAGGACGCGCTCGGACTTTCTTCCGGAAGCGCCATCGCCAAGGCCGGAGCCGCGCTGATGGCCACGGCTCTCGCGATGGGTCTCGTCCAGTCCTTCGCCTTGCGTTATCTCGCATGGAAACCGGAGCGTCTCGCGACAAACGGAGCGGTTCTAGCCGCCACGGCGCTGTTGTTGTGCAGCCTCGCCCGGGACTATGCTGAAATCACCGGTTCGCTGATGTTGTTCGGCGGCGCGCTCGGCTTGATGCTTCCCGGCAACCTGGCGTCGCTCAGCCTACGCGCGGGCGAGGGCGCGCAGGGGAAGGTCGCTGGCGTGAACGTGGTCGCACAGGGGTTCGGTCTTGCGATCGGGCCTGTGGCCGGCGCAAGCCTTCATCAGATCTCGTTCACGCTGCCCCTTGTGGTGGCTGCGGGATTGATGAGCCTTGCCGCATTATCCGCCATCCTGGGAGGGAGCCAACGACAGGGCGATTCCGGGATCACGCAGATCGTCTGAGCCTCTGGGTCGGGACGTCCGCCTGGCTTGCGCGATCAGTCTTTTCCACGCGCGAAGTGCGTGAGAGTTCCGATATCGAAAATGCTCAGCGAGAACGTTGCAGGCGATGCGCTATTCGATGGGACACAACAGCGTGATTTCGAGCCGGTCGATCGGTTGGAGATCGCGGCGATTGACGTGCAGCTCGATAATAGGATCTTCCGTAGCAGTATAGGCACTATTTGCAAGCCAGTTTTCCGTCAGCAATCGGAAACTGTCTTCCAATCCATTCCTGTGCCCGACGTAGCTCAATCCGGCATAGAGGCCAGCGCGTGAGTGGATGACGAACAATCCCCGATCGGCGAGCTCGCGTTTGGAAATAAGCGACAAGGACGGGATGACGACACAACAGTCGTAGCGTGTCTGTTCCGGGACCGTCACATGAGGGTCATCATAAAAAAGACCAATATAGGGAATGTCAATCCGAGTCAGGATCGCTTCTGGAAGCCGTTGGCCAAAGTCCGTCCAGAATTCGCGCACGCGATAGACGCTTCCATGGTATCGTCGGGATAGAAGCGTATAGCTGTCGATTTTGCGGGTAAAGATACTCGAAAGTTGCGGATGATAGCGTCTCTTCCCTCGCCGGTGAAAGTGCATTCTGTATTTTCCAGGGGTTGTTTCGAACCGTGCCGCGAATGCACGCGTCAATGCCGCCTGGCTGCCGTAGCCGACGTTCTGGGCGATCACGCTGACGGGGTCATTCGTCCAGCGCAGACGAAGCGCCGCCGCGTCGAGGCGGATGCGGCGCAGATAACCTGCCGGCGTCTCGCCAACTTCCGCCACAAACAGACGATGGAAATGGTGCAGTGTGAGGCTAAGTCTGCCGGCAATGTCGTCTACGTCCCGCTCCTCCGCGATGCTCTGATCGAGCATGATCAAGGCCTGCCTTATGCGCTTGTCCATGACTTTGGCACTCTTCCCACATTCATTATTACCGGTTGTGCATCCTTTCATTGCTGACTGAATGACGCGCCGTCAAATGCCGGGACCAAACAGCACGGTGCAACCACCGGGTGCCTGTATTGTCTCAAACTTGGGAGAGCTGCTGGGAACGCTGGCTTTCCAGCCAACGATCGGTCATGCTTCATCCAACATAAATTGCCATCGACTCCGATTTATAGCCGATGCTGAACGGCTTCATTCATGCGCCATACTGGATTGACCAATGGCCGATACATCGGGCTCATGATCAATTGATATAATCATGAACGCAAGTTTGATTCAAATCAATGAACACGTTTTCATTGCAAGCGGTGCGCTGGCCTGGCCAAGCCGCGTCTGGCAATGACGGTCCACGAGATAGCGAGCAATAAACGCAGCCATCCGTGGATCCGCCTGAAGCCGCAGTCGCTTGCTGCCGGCAGCGTCGGTTATCCGACGTATGCGACGATGCTGTCGAAGCTGAGCGCGGTGACGCCAATCAGTTTGAGGACGTGATCGGCCCCCTCGGCGCCATCGAAGTCATGGAACAGGAACCCGTTATTGCCGACAGCGGCGAAATAATACGTCGTCTCGCCACCCACCGTGCGGTTTGCCGCATCGAATGCATCGGCGTAACTGGCGAAGGATTCTTCCGCCCGGACGAAGTTATTGGCGCTCCCGGCAACAGCCAACGCTATTTTGTCGCCGTCGTCAGCATCGAAATCACCGATGATATTGGCTAGATGTTCCAACTCAGCTGAATACATCAACCCTTTGAATGTGAAAGTATCACTTCCGCTCCCGCCGTATAGGGTGTTCTCGGTAACAAACATGCTGCTCAGAACTATATTATCGTCTCCGCCTCCACCATAGATAATATTATTTCTAATGAAATTAAATTCAATATTTCCTCCCGTAATGATGTCATTGGCTACATATATTGTATTGTCTCTGTCGTTTCCGGAAATTGTTTGTCCGGAATATCTGGTTTCTCCATTATCGATGAAATAGTCTGAGATGTTATCAGCAATCTGGTTCCATTTTTTCACCGACATGACCCTGGCCTGCGCGCTGCCCTGATTGTCATCAACGATATAGTCGCCGTTATCCGCGTTCCGCAACGCGACTGAGACCGTCACAAAATCGACGGCAGGGCCCACAGCGGTGATCGTCTTTGTCTCTTCGCCCGCGGCAAACGTCACCTCCCAGTGCGGGTTGACTTCGAAGTCGGAGCCGACGGGGGTATTCGTGTAAAACGGCACGGTAAGCAGGCTGTCGATATCGCCGAAACGTTTGACTGTAAACGTGAATTCCGCCCACTCGCGCGATTCGCTGGTCGCGCCCGGAAGCTTTTTGACATGGGCGGCTTTGACCTGAACGCGCGCCGGGCTTTCGATGTCCTGGTCGGGAGTGACGAGAGAATCCGGCAGCGACGCCCACAAACTGTCGTCGATCAGGTGATCGGCGTTGGCGGCAAACTCGGCGCTGTTCAGAAAGCCGAGCACGACATCATCGAAGCGGCCGGTTTCATTCACCCGTGCGGTCCAGTAAGCGAGGCCATCCGCATCGTGCGTCCGGCCGAGCAGATTGTCGTACAGGTCCTTGATCAGATGCCCGCCGTCGACACCACTGAGCTGGGAAAACTCATCCGTCTGGAGGAATTCCGCTGCCATCTGAGCAAGATCTGTTCCGCCCGCGCTGCGGCCAAGCCAATAGTCGAAGCCCTCCCGATCAGCGTCCCGGCCGAAAAATGCCCGGTAAAGACCGGCCGCCTGCGCATGATCCGCACTGAATAGATCGACAAGTCCGTCGTCGAACGCTATCTGCTGAATGCCGGTCAGAACATCTGTTGTGCCGGACGCGGTATGCCGCAAAACCGCCCGGCCGGCGTCGAGCGTCAGTTCATATTGGGAGGCATTGCCGGCAACGACGACGACATCATGCCCCAGGCCGCCGTCTATGTGGGCGCGCAGGATAGGGGGCCGGTTGTCCCCGGGCGCAGCCGTGCCGCCGAATGACGAGATGTCGAACACGTCGTCGCCCGCGCCCCCGTCGAGGCGCGCGACTTCGACGCTATCGAACGCTATCAACGACCTGTCATTGTCGGCAACATCATGAAGCGCTGCGTCGGTCAGCCTGAGGCTGCTGCCGCTCGCCGCCGCGTGAATCTGCAGGACGTCGCGGCCGTCTCCTCCGTCGAAGACCGTACCCGCGCCACTGACACCGTGCTGGAACTTGAGTATGTCGCTATCGTTGCCGCCGCGGAAGTGGACCGTACCCTTGAAGGCGCGCACGTCGACCGTGTCGTTGCCCGTCAGTCCGTCGATAGCGAAGGGCGTGCCTTCGCCCCGTCCGGACAGATCAAGTATGGGGGCGCCGGGTTCATTCTCGCTGGTGTCGTAGACCTTGAAAGCATCGTTGCTGTCGCCAACAAGCCGGAAGATATCCGTGCCGTTCGTGCCGGCAATCGGTTCCCCGGCGGACATCTTTCTGCCGAAGATGACATAGGCGGCGCCGGCTCCCGTTGCGCCGACGAGAAGATCGTTGATGCCGTCGCCATTCACATCGCCCGCGCCGCCGACGCTGATTCCGGCAAAGTCCTGGGCGTGCGCGCCCTTGATGACGAAACCGTCTGCAGGCGTCAGCCGGGCGACGTCCACATCGTCCAATCCACCGTCCTTGCCGAAGATGACGTAGGCGGAGCCCGCCCGATTGCGGCCATCGGCATCGACATGAAATGACCCGATGATGATGTCGTCGATACCGTCACCGTTCACGTCGCCCGCGCCACCCAGATGATGGGCGGCAGGGTCCTGGTGAGACACGCCGCTGATCCGGAAGCCCTGGCTCGCGCCGAACTCGGAAAGATCGATGTCGCCCGGTCCGCCCTGTTTCCCGTAGATGACGTAGGCGCCTTCATCCCCGCGGCTTTCGCCGCCATTGATATCGTCCGTGCTGACGATCAGGTCGTCTATGCCATCGTTGTTGATATCGCCCGCACTTGTCACCCGGCGTCCGAGATAGTCGAGTTCGGTCGCGCCGGTGATCGTAAAGCCCTGGGTTGGAGCTAGGTCGGACAGATCGATAGTGTCGATTCCGTCATTCTTGCCGTAGATGACATACGTCGCACCTGCGCGCATACGGCCCTCGGCATTGGCCCCTTCCGCGCCGATGACAATATCCGCGATGCCGTCGCCGTTGACATCACCGGCGCCGCTGACGCTGACACTGACCCGGTGCCCCCATTCCAGTCCGCGGATGACGATACCTTGCGTCGCCGCCAGGCTGGCGAGATCGATATCGGTCAGCCCTTCTGCCTTGCCGTAGATTATGTAGGCTGCCCCGGCATAGTCGATGCCGTCATGCCCGGCGTAGTAGGCGCCGACGACGATGTCGTCGATGCCGTCGCCGTTGACGTCCCCGAGGTTCCGCACGCTATAGCCGGTCCGGTCGTTGTCCGCCGCGCCCTTGATGCTTATCCCATGATCGGAGCTCAGCGAGGCGAGGTCGATATCCGTGCGCGCGCCCGCCTGACCGTAGATCACATAGGCCGAGCCGGCATGCGCCCGCCCGTCCGGATCTGCAAGGTACGCACCAACAATGATGTCGTCGATGCCGTCGCCATTGAAGTCGCCGGCGCTGCTCACGCTCGCTCCTGCGCGGTCGCCTACGCTGGCACCCTTGATCGTAAAGCCTTGTGCGGCGTCGAGATTAAGGAGATCAATATCGGCAAGTCCTTCCTTGCTGCCGTAGATGACATAAGCTGAACCGGCATACTCCCGCCCATCGGGAGCGGAGAAGTAGGCTCCGACGATGAAATCGTCGATGCCGTCGCCGTTGATATCGCCTGCGCTGCTTACGTTACGGCCTGTTTCCCACCCGGCCGCGCCATTGATTGTCGAACCTTGTCCCGGCAACAGCTTGTTGAGGTCGATATCCGTTACTCCCACCATTTCCGGTTACTCCTGTTCCGAATGTTATGGCGTTCAATTGGCACGTAATATGCATTAGATGCAGCACGCCCATGCGATGTCGATCCGGCCGCCGGTGCTCAATGTATCAGCTGTCCGCATGAGGGATTTGATTGTATTTGATATCGCCATCGGCCAGACGGCGTGAGCCGGGGTGAATATCAAAAACGATCAAACGACGATTCCAGCGCGAAGTACTATGCGCAGCCATGATGCTGACGCAGGCAGGTTATTTTTGGTTAAATACAGGCCGCTAGATGCCGTCAGGGTAAAAAAGATCACAGTCTATAGCATGATCGAGCATTTATTTGAGAATTGGTGGGGCGAGCGGGATCCGAACTCCTACGTTCAAACGATTGAACTTTCTCGTATACGGAATGGTAGTCAGACGAGTTTGTCATGCTGCAGAAAAGGGGAGAACGTGATGGTTGCAGTCGGGTACATAGTTTCGAAGAGAAAACAGACGATAGAATTTTCAAAAGCGGATGCCGCAGTGATTAAACATGCAGCCGACCAGTGCGGCCAGTCGCTGACGGAGGTTGTGGTCTGCCTTGGAAAACTTGTCCAATTCTGAAGATAGCCTTTCTGGGCTATAGGATTGGAGAGACATATGGGACATCGAGGTTTTACGCCGGAACAGGTCATCTCGAAACTGCGTGAGGTGGATGTGCTGGTTGGTCGGGGATCAACGGCGGTCGGGGCTTGCCGGCAGGCGGGGATCTCGGAGCAGACGCTGTATCGGTGGCGCAAGGAGTACGGTGGGCTGAGGGTTGATCAGGCGCGCCGGATGAAGGACCTGGAGCGGGAGAATGCGCGGCTGAAGAAGCTGGTGGCGGATCTTGCACTGGACAAGGCGATTCTGCAGGAGGCGTCGAAGCTGCCTTTTTGAGCCCCTCCCGTCGCCGTGAAGCGATCGAGCAGGTCGATCGTGCATTGCCGGTATCTGTACCACATCATGATGGAACGAGCGTTTCGCCCCAGTCGCGTTTCAGACACCTAGGCATTCTCCCGCCATTAACGCGGTCCGATCTGTGTCGGCAGGCCGGGCATGTCGCGGCTCGCGGCGATACTTTTCAGCCCCTCGCGCACACGATGCACTACGTCACCGTCGCTGCGTTCAGCGTAGATCGTATAGGCCGAATGGGAGAATTCCGGCGCGTCTTTCACTCGTTGCAGGCGCCCGTTGTCCAGAAACGGCTGCGCCGTGCCGAGACGGAAATAGCCGCAGCCGCCAACGGTCAACAGATAGGTCAGAGCGAGAGGGCCCAGTGAAATCGAGACCGGCGGACTGCTCAGTTCCGGAAACGCGGCCTGGTGATTGAGCGCGAAAGCCGGTCCCCAGTCGACATGGACATAGTTCCCGGGAACCAGCGTGCCGTCGGGCGAGGTGGTCACCAGCACCAGTTTTTCCTCGAGCAGCAGCTCGGTCACGAGATTCGGCCGGGTCGGCGGGTTGTACAGCACGGCAAGATCGAGCGCGCCGTCCTGCACACGCGCGAGCAGGCTTGCGGGCGTATCGACCTCGGCCCGTAACGCGATTTCCGGACATTCCCGGTGCATCCAGATCAGCCAGTCCGCCAGCAGCGGATGCCACAGGCTGAGTTCGCCGCCGACGCTGACGCCCTCCTTGCGGCCCGGCGGAAGCGCAACCTGCTGACGCGCCCGTTCCCACACCTGAACCATCGTCGTCGCATAGCGGACCAGGCGCTCACCCGCCGGAGTCAGCCGCGCCCCGGCCTTGTTGCGCACGAACAGGCGCCGCCCGACAAGGTCCTCCAACGCGCGGATGCGGGCGCTGACCGCCGTTTGCGTGACGTGCAGCCGCTCTGCGGCAGCGGCAAAACTGCCGGTATGAGCGATTTCGAGAAAGGTGCGCGCCTGATTGATGTCCATGATTTCATATAAAATTTATTGCACTGAAACGCAATAAAATGAGTTTGTATGTTGTTTTGCAGAGTGCCATGCTGAACATGGAAATAGTGATTATTCCCGTTCTTGAACTGTTGTTTTTTGGCGCCGCGGTTCCGGATCGCGAGCGCGGCGCCTGAAGTCCTCGGAACCATTGGAATCCTCAGAATCATGGGTGTGTCGGAATTTCGGGGACCCGGGCTCTCGGCCGCGCAGTGGGAGCAGATCCGGGCGCTCGCGGCGTCTCTCGACGCGAAGCAACTCCTGTGGGTCAGCGGCTTCTTCGCCGGTATCGAGCATCGTGCCGGTGACACCCTGAGTGAGACGCCTGCCGCACCTGTCGCAAGCCAGACACTCACCATTCTCTACGGCAGCGAAACCGGCAACAGCGCCGCGCTGGCGACAAGCCTCGCCGGGCAGTTCGAGGCGCGGGGACGCGCCGCGCGCCTCATCGACATGGCGGACTACAAGATCCGCGAACTCAAGGACGAACAGGATCTGCTGATCGTCGCCAGTACCTATGGCGAGGGCGATCCGCCGCAGCCGGCGGCGGGCTTCTTCGACTTCGTCGAGGGCCGCAAGGCGCCGAAGTTCACCGACCTGCGCTTCGCGGTGCTGGCGCTGGGCGACTCGACCTACGAGCATTTCTGCGAGGCCGGCAAGCGTCTTGACCGCCGCTTCGAGGAACTGGGCGGCGTGCGCGTGAGGCCGCGTGTCGATTGCGACGTTGATTACGACGAAGCAGCCGCCGCGTGGTCGGCCGACATCGTCGCGCTGTGGGGAAACGCCGGGAGCGAGGGCGGGCATGCGCCCCGCTCCCGGACGCCGGCCGCGCTCGCCGGCACCCCCGGCTTCGACAAGCGCAATCTCTTTCCGGCCCGGGTCATCGACAACATCGTCCTGACCGGGCGCGGCTCCAGCAAGGAAACCCGGCATGTCGAGCTGTCCCTGGAGGGTTCGAACCTCGGCTTCGAGCCCGGCGACGCGCTCGGTGTGATGCCGTCGAACGACCCGCAGAGCGTCGACGCTATCCTCGCCGCGCTCGGTATCGCCGGCTCGGACGCCGTAACCGTCAAGGATGCGTCGATCACCGTCGCGGAAGCCCTGACACACCGGTTCGAGATCGCGGCGCTGACGCCGCGCTTCATCGAGCAATGGGCGGCGCTCAGTGGCGCGGACGCGTTGAAGCGGCTCGCCGAACCCGATCATGCGTCCGAGCGGGCGAGGTTCATGCACGATCATCACGTCATCGACGTGATGCGTCTCTTCCCGGTCCGGCATGTCTCTGCGGACCAGTTCATCGCCGCCCTGAGGCCCCTGCAGCCGCGGCTTTACTCGATCGCGTCAAGCCTCGCGGCGGCCCCCGGGGAAGTGCATCTGACGGTCTCGACCGTCCGCTATACGCTGTTCGGCGAGGAGCGCACGGGCGTTGCCTCAGGTCATCTCGCCAACCGCGGCGCGGTCGACGGCGTGTTGCCGGTCTACGTGCAGGCCAACCCGCATTTCCGCCTGCCCGCTGACGACGCCCCGATCATCATGATCGGCGCCGGCACCGGGGTCGCGCCCTACCGGGCGTTCATGCAGGAGCGCGAGGCGGGCGGCGCGGCCGGCCGGTCGTGGCTGTTCTTCGGCGAGCGGAACTTTCGCACCGACTTCCTCTACCAGACCGAATGGCAGGCGTGGCTGAAGGACGGTGTGCTGAGCCGCATGGACGTTGCCTTTTCCCGCGACGTGCCGGACGCCCGCACCTATGTGCAGCATCGCCTGCTGGAACAGGCGCGTGACGTGTTCGCCTGGCTGGAGGAAGGCGCGCACCTCTATGTCTGCGGCGACGCGAGCCGGCTCGCGCCGGACGTCCATGCGACCCTCAGGACCATCATCGTCGACCAGGGCGGGCTTGGCCCGGCCGGGGCCGGCGACTACCTGGCGCGGCTGCGCGACGGCGGCCGCTACAAGCTCGACGTCTATTGACGGAGGCAGGCATGACCGCAACGCTTTCTCCCGCCGATCGCAGCCGCGACCTCTCCCAGCCGTTGGAGAAACTCGGTCCGGACGAGACTCTCAAGGCAACGAGCGATCACCTGCGCGGCACGATCCCGACGAGCCTGCTCGACCGGATCACCGGCTCCGTCACGGCCTCCGACGCCAAGCTGATGAAGTTCCACGGTATCTATCAGCAGGACGACCGCGACCTGCGCGACGAGCGCCGGTGGCAGAGGCTGGAGCCGGCCTACCAGTTCATGGCACGCGTGCGCCTGCCGGGCGGCGTCTGCACTCCCGCGCAATGGCTGAAGCTCGATGAACTCGCCCGCGCCCACGGCGGCGAGACCCTGCGCCTCACCACCCGCCAGACGTTCCAGTTCCACTGGCTGCTGAAGGATGCCTTGCGTCCGACGCTGCAGGGCCTGCACGACGTCCTGCTCGACACGATCTCCGCCTGCGGCGACGACGCGCGTGGCGTGATGTGTTCCGTCAATCCCGAGCTTTCCGCCCTTCACGCGCAAGTCTATGATATCGCCCGGCGCGCGAGCGACCACGCCATCCCGCGCATGCGCGCTTATCACGAGATCTGGTACGGCGCCGAGCGGCTGATCTCGTCGGAGGAGGAGCCGTTCTACGGGCGGACCTACTTGCCGCGCAAGTTCAAGATCGGCTTCGTCATCCCGCCTGTCAACGACATCGACGTCTATACCCAGGATCTCGGCTTCATTGCCATTGTCGAAGACGGCGTTCTCGCCGGCTTCAACATCGCCATCGGCGGCGGCATGGGACGCACCGACCAGAAGCCGGAAACCTATCCGCGCCTTGCCGACGTGATCGGCTTCGTCACCCCCGACAAGGTGCTCGCGGCCTGCGACGCGGTGATGGGCGTCCAGCGTGACTACGGCGACCGCAAGGACCGCCTGCGTGCCCGCTTCAAGTACACCGTCGACGATCGCGGCCTCGACTGGATCACGGCCGAGATCGAGCGCCGGCTCGGTCTTCGGCTGGGCGAGGCCCGGCCCTTCACTTTCACCACCAACGGCGACGTCCTCGGATGGCAGGCCGGCGAGGACGGCCTGCACCACCTGACCCTGTTCATCGAGAACGGCCGCCTCGTCAACCGGGGCGACGTGCGGATGATGGACGGCCTGCGCGCCACCGCCGAGAGCCACGAGGGCACGTTCCGCATCACGCCGAACCAGAACCTGATCATCGCCGGTGTCCGGCCGCGGCGGAAGACGGCCATCGAGCGCATCCTGCGCGCGCACAGGCTCGACAGGCTCAACCAGACCACCGGCCTGCGCCGTAACGCAATGGCCTGCGTCGCGCTGCCGACGTGCGGCCTCGCCATGGCCGAGAGCGAGCGCTACCTGCCGACGCTCGTCAGCCGGATCGAGGCGCTGCTCGCCATGCGCGGGCTGGAGGACGAACCGATCACGATCCGCATGACCGGCTGCCCCAACGGCTGCGCCCGGCCCTACGTGGCGGAGATCGGTCTGACCGGCCGCGCGCCGGGAAAGTACAACCTTTATCTCGGCGGCGGCTTCCACGGCCAGCGTCTCAACAAGCTGGCGCTCGAGAACGTCGGCGAGGCCGCGATCCTCGATTACCTCGACGGCGTCATCGGCCGCTATGCGCACGAGCGGCTCACCGGCGAGCCCTTCGGCGACTTCGCCATCCGCGCCGGCTACGTCGCGGAAGTCCGCGAAGGCCGGACGTTCAACGATTGACAACCAGTCTGACGAAAGGATGTTTCCATGTCGCTGCAACTTGGACAGATTGCACCGGATTTCGAACAGCAGAGCACCGAGGGGCCGATCCACTTCCATGAATGGCTTGCCGGTTCGTGGGCCGTCCTGTTCAGCCACCCGAAGAACTTCACGCCCGTGTGCACGACGGAACTTGGCGAGGTCGCACGCCTCAAGCCCGAATGGGACAAGCGCGGCATCAAGCCCATCGGCCTGTCGGTCGATCCGCTCGAAGCGCACGCGCGCTGGAACAAGGACATCGCCGAGACGACCGGCCACGGACTCAACTTCCCGCTGCTCGCGGACGCGGACGGCAGGGTCGCGGCGCTTTACGGCATGATCCATCCCGAAAGCGATCCGACCGTGACGGTGCGCGTCGTCTATGTGATCGACCCCAACAGGAAGATCCGCCTCTCTCTCACCTATCCGCCGAGCGCCGGCCGCAACTTCGCCGAGATCCTGCGCGCCATCGACAGCCTGCAGCTGACGGACGGCGAAAAGGTGTCGACACCGGTCAACTGGGAGCCCGGCCAGCCGGTGATCATCTCGCCGAGTCTCTCCAACGACGAGGCGCGGACGCGTTTCCCGCAGGGCTGGAAGGAGCTTCGGCCCTACCTGCGCCTCGTCGAGCTGTCACAATGAGCTGCCATGATGGCTTTGCATGAATCGGGAAACGCGCCATGACCGGAACGCGCGGGCGGTGGCCGACAATCGCGGCGGCGAACGGCGTCGTTGGAAACGACCGGCACCGGGCCGTCGTGCCACCGCTCTATCTCACGAGCACTTTCGCCTTCGCCGGATACGAGCGGATGGACGCCTACGATTACTCGCGGTCGGCCGCCGCGAGGCGCTTCGTCGAGGCAGTGGAGGTGTTCACCCTCGCGGAATCGCTCGGCGGCGTCGAAAGCCTCGTCGCCCATCCGGCCACGATGACGCATGCTGGCATGGGAGCGGAAGCGCGGCGCATCGCCGGTCTCGTCACGGGGCTGGCCGCCCTCGACCGATAAGGGAGGACCTCCGGTGACAGAACCCGCTTCCCCCGATTTCACCAGCCGCGTCGCGCAAGCCCTGCTGGAGACGCGCTCCGATGCGATCCTGGCGACTGATCGCGATGGCATCATCCGGTTCTGGAACCCCGGGGCCGAGCGGATATTCGGATTCGCCGCCGCTGCCGCGGTCGGCCAGTCGCTCGACATCATCATTCCGGAGAACCTGCGCGCCCGCCATTGGCGCGGCTGGTCCCACGCCG
>NZ_JBSEFH010000049.1:0-16272 GCF_053570585.1 Pseudochelatococcus sp. B33
TCTCAAGCAGCAGGAATACCTCAATGACCTGGAGTCGGAGCTTTCGGCGCGCCCTGACCGTGCCTCTTGCCGTGTCACTGACGATGATGCTCGCCGCCTGCGCGGGATCGACGCAGGGGAAGGTGGAGGTGCGCCGCGATCTGCCCCAATTCCCCTCTTGGGGAATCCCGGTAACGGTGCCCCAGCCAAAAGCCGGTGACGATCCGCTCGTGATTGCCGCGCGGGAGCGTGCAGGCCGGGGCGAGGCAAACCGGCGCATCACGGCGCTGGGCCAGTGGTACGGCGCCGTGAGGGCCGAATACGCCGGGGAAAAGCCAAAGTGAATATCACGAACGAGATCGTCGGCTTTTTCCTCGCCGTGGGCGGGGCGATATTCGGCGCTTACAAATGGATCGAAAGCCGCATCAACCGCGTCGAGGAAAAGACCGATTCGACGAGGCGCGACCTTGAGGCGCACAAGCTGCATGTCGCCCGTGAGTACGTGTCACGCGACGGCCTGAAAGACCTCCGCGACGAAATGAAAGCAGGGTTCAACGACGTAAACAAGCGCCTCGATCGCGTCATCGAACGGCAGGGAGGGGCAGAATGACCAGCCTTGTCACGCCGCTCACCAAAGAGCAATATGCAGGAAGCAGCCCCCGTCATTGGCGACTGCGGTCGTCTAAACGTCGTAGAAACAGCCTGGCGGTGATGAGGTTGATTTGAAGCCTGAAAGTGGCGTCCTCTTCCTCCGACAACCCCGGATGTCCTCCGTGCGGATGCAGCCGATTCAACAAAGCCTGTACGAAGGGGGTCTTCTGCCCACCCGCATTCCACTCGTTGTATTCGGTAAGCAGAAAAGGCGGCTTGACACACGATCCTAAGAAGTCGCGCATCTTCCGGCTATCCAACTCTGGGTCGCAGCCTAATTTGACTGCTATCTCATTCAGGTAACTTTCGAGAAAATTCCGTAGCTCGCCGTTTGCACCCGACCACTCACCGCGCTGGAAGGCCGATATGGCACGGGACAGATGGCCGGCCGCTATAACCAGTTCGTGCTTTCGCAACAGCTGGACGACCTCACTTTCGGCCTCTCTCATGTCCAGCCCCGGGACATCAGAAGGTAGCATTCTGATCAAGGTAACTGTTCGTTGTGCCGACCCGGGCATCCTTCCGTCATCGATCTCGTCGTCGTGGCACTCTACGATCTCGAATCCGTCGAGCCGGAGCCCGGCTTTCAACTTTCGCCAGTAAGATTCGTTCTGCACCCGCGACGAGTACAAGAGCGCGGTTTCCACCAATGCGCGTTCAAGGCTTACAAGGCCCGCCTCAATATAAACAGGAGGCCCCCCTTCAATCGCAGCCCTTGCCAAACTAGCGACGCGGGCCGCCTTGCTGCTGCCGCCTCCCCGATCCGAGATGCCCCATTGTACCTCCAAGACATTGATGTCGTTGTGGGAATGGGTGTCCGATATCACCTCTGCTGCGGCCACGATGGTCATCTGATTAAATTCGCCCATAGCTCCGGCCCTTCTAAATCATGCGTGGACGCACAACTGGCGCCAGTTTTCGCCGCTCCCCGTAGCGAATATGAGGAGTCCTGCACAATCAGCCTATCATCCACCAGCCGCCGCTGCAGCTCCCGTGCTACCTCCCACCGTCATCCAGGTCTCGACTTTCTCCGCCCCATCGAATCATCTTGTTCTCTTTCCGTTCACATGCTCATATCCGCGTATCGTTTGCGTGGAGTATGAACATGAAGAAAATGGTTCGGCCTGAGCCATTCGGCTCAGTCAGGGAGATGATCGAGAAAGACAGCAAGCTGTCGGTATACTGCAAGAGTTTGGGCTGCGGGCACGGGGCCGATCTGGATCTTCAGGCGCTTGCTGTCCGTCTAGGGCCAGACCACCCTACCGACCATTGGTCACTATCGGATCGCTTCAGGTGCGGGAAATGCGGCGGAAAGGACCTGCAGTTCGTGCATCGCATCAAGACGCCCATGCCCTTCTACAAATACCCGGATTTCAGCGTGGATCTGAAACGGGGCGATTATATAGGGTGGCTGAGCGAGGGCGAGGTGAAGAAAGACTTAGGGAGGGCGCAGAGGCACCGCGAGGGCGCAGATAACCACCCTGATGGGGTGTGAGATGCCCGAGGTCATAGACACCTGCCACGGGACTTCCCTGACTCTGCAATCGGCATTCTGTGAGGATGGGGGGCAATAGGTCGGTCAGACCTCGAAATGTTTCACGAAAACCCTGTTTCACAGGTGGAATATGTGCCTTTGAGGCAACAGTGGTAAAAATATCACGGGGATGGGGGGTCGAGTTAAGAAATCGGGGCGCAGACAGGGGACCGGCGGGGGGCTTCAGCTTCCGCGCATGAAGGAAGAAAAAATTATCTGGTGTCGATGTTTTCGGGGGCAGGCTTTCCGTCGATGGCGTACCCGCGCCCCCAAATGGTCCTGATTTCGATGCCGAAAGGCTTCAGCTTCTTGCGTATATGGCAGACAATGACGTCAACGATTTTGATTTCGGGCGCGTCGTCAGGACGGGTGCCATATAGGGCCGTCATGATGGCTTGTTTCGTTGCCTCGTGACGGGAGGCAAGGCACTGGTAAACGGTTGCCTCTACAGGCGTGAGACGCCATTCGATCGGGACGTGTACGCCGGGCGGCGCCAGTGCATCCTCCAATTGGCGCACGCGCTCGCGCAGCGTTTCGATCTCTCGCTGTTGATGGGCGATCAGGTCATCCGCCACGGTGCTTCTTCCGGCTCATGAAAATGGCGCTCGTGAGGCCACGCCAGAATGGGAGTTTCCGCTCCGCGGCGAACCTCGCCGCCTCGTCCTTGATGGTGGACGCGCGAGCCGAAAGCACATGCACTATACGCTCCCCGTCAATTTCGGCTTTGTATTCTGGCGAGAATAGCAATTGCTCGACGGCCTTGATCAGGTCTGCCGAGATTGGCCGGAAGCCGGATTTCGCGCATATCTCCAGAACTTCTCTGGCACCCTTGGCGTAACGCCTGGCCACCATTGAGCGAATCGTCGTCACGGCCATCGTGTCGCCCTGAGCATATCGACCGTTGCCCGGAGGCATCTGGAGAATGCGAACGCCGGATCGCTCACACACTTGAGCGACTGTCAGCGCATCATCGTCGCCCGCCGCTAGCAGGGCATTGTAAAGCTGTGTCGGGGTCACCGCGATACGATCACGATTGTGGCGGACAAAGGCGCTTGCCCTCTCTTGCTGTTCGGTCGCTTCAACGACCAGAACGGGGATGCGATCAATGCCGCCATGCGTCACAGCGGCGATTGCCGTATGCTGGCCATCGATCACCTCAAGACGATCATCAACTTCGACCACGACCGGGGGCTTGAACGCGCGCCAGTCCCATTCGGCCACGATCTTTCGGATGAGGCGAACCGAACGATCAGATAACGAGCGCTGGTATTCCTCGTTGACGGATAGGGTCGATGGCTCGACGAGGCGAACCGTCGGCGCCGTGCTGGAGATCGCTGCTGGGGTGATGTCCGGCAGCCGAAGCGCCGCCACCTGTCGAAGTGTCATGCCTGCTCTCCTGAAATGATGTCGGGTGCTGTGCTGCGTGTCATGAAAAATCCAGGCTGCCGATCACGGCCGGCCCGTCTCGGCCGCCAGGAGGCTCCCGTAGCCCGAACACGATAGAAGCCGCATCGAGGGCGTTGCGGAGCATGAAGCCAGCAGCCCGCGCATCTGGCGCGATGCCGAGCGTGACGAGATCCTGCACCTCTGCGCCGCGGGCGATGACGTGGTCGAGCGCCATTGCGCCGTAGATGCCGGCGGCATTGCTGACTAGCACCAGCGCCTCGGCCGCCTCAAGCGCCGCCTCCTGCACACCTTTGAAGCCGCCGCCGTCGACGGGCGCCTCCCATTTCATTCCCGGATACGACGCATAGGCGTCGTACAGTTCGGACAGGATCTGCGCGGCTTTCGCCTGGATCTCGTTGCATTGGCCGCGCTTGATCATCCTGCTGATGGGGTCTGAGGCGAGGTTTCGATAACCCATGTCGACGGGGCCGTAATCGCTTTTCCGCGTGATCTTTTCGAGGACAGGGATGTTGCCGTCATAGCCCGCGAGCGGGTGGACGCCGAACAGGCGCTCTCCCAGGTCTGGACCGGGCCGCTGACTGGACTTGGCGCCCCTTTTCCTGCTGGCGGGCTTCTTGTCTCCCCGGATCCGCGCCTTACGCGCCTCGCGTTCGTCGAGATACCGCTCTCGATCAGCCGCCGCGTCGGCCTTGGCGGCGTCTCTACGGCCCTCGCGCGCGATCGCGTCATGCATCGCCGCGCGTTGCCGTTCGCGCTCGGCGGCTTCCGCTACCTGATCGCGGTACGCCTTTTCCTCGCAGGAGATCTGAGCGGGTTTTTTCTTCACGCGGTTTTGGCCTTTGGATCGGTACGCGCACGGGAGCGGGGTGGGGTGGATCAGGATGCGCGTCGCCAGGCGGGGATGCCGAGATAGTGTTTGCGCGCCAGATCGGCTCGATGCGCCGCATAGCTCGGCGCCACCATCGGGTAATCCGCCGACAGGCCCCACTTGTTTCGATATTGCTGCGGGGTCAGGCCGTAGTGGGCGGCGAGATGGCGCTTGAGCGATTTGAATTTTCGTCCATCCTCCAGGCAGACGATGAAATCGTCGGTCACGCTGTCTTGGATCGGCACTGCCGGCTCGGGCCTCTGCGATTTGGAAGGCGTGGCCGGGCCGGCGATGGCCCCGCCAACAGCGACGATCAGGTCCGGCAGTTCGGAGCCGGGGACGGTGTTGTTCGCGACGTAGCTGCTGACGATGAGCGCGGTGGCGGATGCGATATCGGGGTTCACGGTGAAACTCCTTCGGGGATGCCGAGCTTTGCTCGCAGGGCGGGACTGACGTTGGGTGGCGCCGCATGAACGCGGGCGGCCGGGGAAGGCGGCGCTGGAGCCGGTTGAGCGCCGGCATGCAGGGTCGCTGCGTGCGGGCTCTCGTCGACAGGCGGTGCGATCGTCTCGGCGAGAACCGATTGGAAGCGGGCGATCACTCGGTCGCGCTCTTCCTGCGTTGGCTCGTGGTAGATCTGCGCGTTGAGGATTCGCTTGATCTGTTCCAGCTCCATGCGGAACGGATAGGCGAGGCTACGGGCCTTCGCGCTCAGCGATGCGGCCGATGGCGGGAATTCCGTGCTGCCGCCGTACTCGCCGCGCTGATAGCCTGCGCAAGCCTGATGCACTGCCCAAAGCGGGGTGTCGGCGAGGTTTTCGACGTACTGGGCGATTTCCCTGTCAGCGTCGGTGATGTTCGCCCGGTACGACGGGAACGACATCAACATCCGCGAAATCAGCGCGCCGATGACGTTCGCCGCAAGAGCCCCGTCGGTTGGCTTCAGGTGCTCGACCAGCTCCCGCCCGCGGGCCTTGAGCATGTCCCGCTGGGCCGGCGTCGGCGCCAGCTTCTCAGAGATCGCCCAGGTCTTGTAATCCGTCTGTTCGGTTTTCATGATCGAAAACAGGCGGTTGACGAGGGTCGAAATCTCGCGACTTGCCACGCCTGGGGGCGAGGATTTCGGCTTCTGCGCGGCGGCCGTCGTGAGGCTCCTGCCGGTCGATATCGTCGAGGTCGAACGCTGGTTGAGACGGTCTGACATTCTCGGCCTCCAAAATCATGTCTCTGATATTGCTGGTGTATTTCTCGTATGCGGCGGCGGCGCCGTTTCGATGTTGGGGTGGAGGCGGAGGGCCGCAGCTGTTGCGGTTCTGGCGCTGGGCAAACCGACCGCCAACCGCGATGCAGCGGTTCCGCCATGTTTTCGACCAGTCGAGTTTCCGGCCGCGCGCTCCCGGCTCAATCTGCCAGTGGTTCAGAAACTCCTCAGCCACCTCGTCGATTTTGTCGGCGGGGATGCCCTTGGACAGGGCGTACTGACGATCCTCCGGCGACGGGCTCCAGTCGTCCGGGATGCGGGTTCCTTTGGGGGATTTCGGCAAAGACGGCTTTTCGACAGTCGTCGTCTCGCCCCCTTGGGGGGGCATATCCCGAAGGGATATCGGGGTATTTTTTATATTATTATCTTCTTCTCTATATATAGATTGTCCCGCATCTTGCTCGACGGCATCATTTTCAATGTCCCGCTCTGAATATTCGTTCTCGAATAAGTCTCTGTTTTTGCTGCTTTTCTTTTGTCCCGCGATTGTCCCGCTTTTTGTCCCAGATTTGTCCCAGATTTGTCCCGCTTCATCGCCTTCGGCACCACCGAACTGATATGTGTCGTAATTGCAAATGGTTATGACCGTACCGCCAGAACGGCCAGTGGAGCCGTCTGCGGCGATCATCGCGGCTTCGGACAGTCGACCAAGGAAGCGATCGACGCGCGATTTGCTCCAGCCCCACTTCTCGGCAAGTTCCCGCGCGGTGGCGGCGACCTGCCCGCGTGACAGGTCGACCGCGCCTCTACCGCGCCGGACGCGGCACGGCTTCCACGCCGCATTGCCGATCAGCCAAAGCCACGCCTCGCGCTCGCTGTACGGTTCGTCAGCGAAAAATTCGTGATCGAAAATGTCACGCGAGACCGCGAAAACGCCGGATGACATCAGGTGCTCCGCACGGCGTCTCTTGCGGCACGCATCGCATCAATCAGGTCGTCCAGCAGGGCAAGCCGAACCGACACCACGTTTCCGCCTGTATGCGGGTTTCGCTGGTGAAGCATAAGATCACCCTCTGGGCTAACCCAAATGCCAATCTCGTGCTGTTCTGCGATGGCCGTGGCGCTGTAGATCGGGCCGCCGTCTTCGTCTTCGCGGTCACTCATTTTAATTCCTCGCTCCATGCGCTGACGATCTTGCGAACACGGTCGAGACCGCCGCTCGCGCGAACGAATTTCAGGATTTCTGCGTCTTCAGGGGATAGGGGCGGGCCTACGCTGGATTCGGGCGCGATGCTGGCTGGCTCGTCATCGGCGAATGGTCCGTGCCGTTCGATCGTCTGCACAGTGACTGTAGGCCGGGCGTCCCGGTCGTATTCGCCTGCCAGGGTCAGATCCCGCACGCGCGCGACGATGTTCGCACCCGTGCGGTAATATCGGGCGTAGAGCAACTGCCGCTCGTTGTGCGTGCCCAGCTCGCGCTGCTGGCGCTCGATGCGATCGGCGTCCTGATGAAGCTGCAGGACGACGGCGTTCAGTTCGTGCGTGCCGGGGAGGCTCACTCAGCAGCCTCCAGCATCGCCAAATGCCCGCAGTTGACCGCGACCAGCGCCGCCGCCACCGGCGGCGACACGCTGTTGCCGACACACGAGACCTGCACGGATTTCGGAAACGCCCGCCACACGCCGTCCTGCATGCCGCCGTCGATGATATAGCCCGGCGGAAAACCCTGCGCGTTGTACAGCTCGCGCGGCGTCAGCATGCGCATGCCGATGTCGACGATGACGTATTCCACGCCGCCGATCGTCAGCGTGACGAACTCGCGCTCGTCCCAGAAGCCGTGCGCGCGCATGAAATCCGCCACCTCGCGCGCCCGGACGACGTGCTCATCCGAGAACGGCGGCGCGGCGATCGCCGCCTCGACGTGGCCGTGCCGGTCCTTCGTCGTGATGGTGCGCGCGGGCCGGTCTTCCTCGCCGCCGTCACCGGTGCCGTAGTAGGATTGCAGGAACGGCGCGACGAGCAGCGATTTACCGCCGCCGCCGTCCGGCATCACGGTCGCCGCCGGCATCTCCATTGGATGCCCGGTGGCCGTGCCGAACTGGCGCGAGACGAAGGCCGAGACGAGCGCGGACTTGCCGCCGCCATTGGCCGTGATGGTCCCCGAAGGCTCGTCGGCCGCATGGCCGACGGAAGCCCCGAACTGGCGCGAGACGAAAGCGGCGACGACGCTCTGCTGCGAGCCCGTGGACGTCACCGTCGACAGGGGCGCATCCGCCGCACGACCCGGATGCCCGCCGCCATCGCGCGAGGAATTGTGCTGGGCGATGAAGGCGGCGGCGACGCAGGCATCGGCCTTGGCCGTGATGGTGGCGAACGGCTCGTCGCCGCCGCGCGGCCGGCTCTGCGCCGCCCGGCCGCCGCACCCGACCAGCGTCGGCACGATCACCGCATTCTGATCCTTCCGGCTCGCTGTGATCGTATGGCTGGGCGCGGCGGCGCTCCGGATCGATCCGCCATGCTGCGCCGCCGTCAGCACCGGCGCGACCAGCGTCAGCCCCCCTCCGCCTGCCGTGATGGTGTGCGCCGGCTCGTCCGCGCCGTTGAACGGCTTGCCCGCGTTGCGCATCGTCATGACGTGCGGCGCGACGACGGCATGGCTGATGCCACCCGCCGTCACGACGCCGTGCGGCTCGGTCAGCGGGTATTCCCGCCGCCCGCCGCTGTCGCCGTGGGCAATCGACACCAGAAACGGCCGCGCCGCGTCGAGCACGTAGCGCTTCATGCCGCGCGCCACCCGGGCGAGGGTATTGTCGGCCAGCGGGCGCACAGACGACACCCCGTGCTTGAGCCGGATCTCGCCGGACGTGGAGAATATGCTCGGGCACGGCAGCGACCAGTCGATGCATTCCGCCACCGCCCGCCACGGTTTTTTCCGCCCGGCGATCACGTCCGGATCGTCCGGTGCGCCGTGCGTCGGCTCGGGCCAGACGATTTTCTGGCCGTCGAATCGGATGATGACGAACAGCCGTTTGCGGATCGTCGGCGCGCCGTAGTCGCAGGCGCGCAGCTCGCGCATTTCCAGCCGGCCGCCGAGCCGGCGCAGCCGCCGGCACCACGCCGTGAACGTCTCGCCCTTGCGGGCCGGGTCGGGAAAAAGCCCGCGGCTGGTGTGGATCAGCGGCCCCCAGGTCGAGAATTCCTCGACATTCTCCATGATAACGACATCGATCCGCCCGCCGCTCCTCCTGATCCGCTCGACCCAGAACGGGATGATATGGGCGAGATCGCGCACGTTGCGCTCGACCGGCTTGCCGCCCTTGGCCTTGGAAAAATGCTTGCAGTCCGGCGAGAACCAGGCGAGCCCGATATGCCGCCCGGCCACGTGGTCGAGCGGGTCGACGTGGTAGATGTTTTTCGACAGGTGCAGCGTGTCCGGATGATTGGCCGCGTGCAGCGCCAGCGCGTCGGGGTTGTGGTTGATGGCGATATCGGGCGAGCGGCCCAGCGCCATCTCGATGCCGGTTGAGGCCCCGCCGCCGCCGGCGAAGCTGTCGATAATGAGCGGGGCAGCCGTCATGCCGCCCTCCGCAGCCAATGGAACGTCGTGCCGGCATAAGGGGACTGAAGATCCCAGACGAGCCAGCACCAATCGGCGGTGCCGCCGCTTGCCTTGCCGCCGCGCGCCAGGTATTCGCCCGGCGGGCAGGACGGGCGCGGGGTCAGGATGTAGATCCGGCTGGGCGGATGCTCTGCATAGAGGCCGGAGGCGCGGCCATCGCTCCCAAGGAATTTCAGATCGACAAAGACCGCGACCTTGTTCGTCGCGATGGTCAGCGCTTTACGGATGAATGCCTCGGTGCCCTTGCCGCCGAAGAAGGGTGGATTCGTGATCAAGTTGTCACAGTGCCCCGGCTTGAACGCGCCATCGGCAAGGAAGTCGATTTCGCCGACAAACCAATCGGCGTCCACCCGGCGCACGATGTCGGAACCGTCGGCGTCGTACCCGTGGGCGATCATCGTCTTGACGATGTTGCCCTGCCCGCAGGCGGGATCGAGCGTGAGGCCGTGGAACTTCTCGACCGTCAGCAGCGC
Source organism: Pseudochelatococcus sp. B33 (assembly GCF_053570585.1). NCBI lineage: Bacteria > Pseudomonadati > Pseudomonadota > Alphaproteobacteria > Hyphomicrobiales > Chelatococcaceae > Pseudochelatococcus > Pseudochelatococcus sp. B33. Next base: position 9,733 of record NZ_JBSEFH010000049.1, read on the forward strand.
CGCAGTACAGTCCTCATCTTCGACGTACCAGTTTAACTTGTCGCGTTCCCATATCTTGGCCGATTTCGGGCGAGCGCGTTCCGTGACTGCGTTTCCCGCAGCGAGATCGGTCATTGCCCGTCTCCCCGCGCAAAAACGTTCCAGACGTGCGATTCGGGAATGCGGAAAATGCGCGCGATCTCCATAGAGTCGAAGCCGGCATTGAACGCTTTGAAAATCTCGGCGTCCGGAACCGACGGCGGGTCATTGGAGGCTGGAGCCTCCTCGCCGCCGCCGGTGTCCGCGACGAATTGACCGCTTTGGGGGTCCATGAAGCCATCCCCGCCCCATCCCCGGTCAAGCGATCCTTGTTGCGGCCTTGCACCGCCCAGCCCTTCATCCTGGGTTCTGGGGCGAAATGTGGGGCGGGTGTTCATTGCCGGCTTTCTCCGAATAGCTGGAGGGAGGCCGGTACATGCTTCGCGAAGACGGCGCTTGCATAGTCGTGCAACCCGCACGCGTCGGCGCGGTTGTCATCGCGGCATTCCTTGGGGAGATACCCGAGCTGGACGCAGCGCTGGATGACAGCGCGTTTCGTGTCTTCCCGGTTGCCGGTGCGAGGCTTGCCGATGAAATGCTTGCGCACCCGGTCGACGTTCACGAATTCGACCCTGGCTCCATATGCCCAGCACAGTGCATCGGCAACATACGCGCCGCCGAAGGCATAGGGGATGCTCGACGCTGACGGATGCGCTACCGCATTCAGTGGCGCCTCGATGGCAACCAGCTCCGGCCGATCCTGAAAGCTGAAGAACTGCTCCCGGAGGAAGCACAGCAGATTTCGGCACACGCTTCTCGGATCGTCGCCAAGGCGCACCGAGCCCGAGCGCGCGATGGCGCCGGGTTTCCCGAACGCGAATCCGGTCACCTTCGCGATATCCAGAGCAAGCACCATCACCGGCCGCGTCCTCAGTTCAGGATGGTGTAAGAGCCCTGCGGCTCTGCGTCGGGGAGGGCGTTCTTCTTCGGTCGGCCGCGCCGCTTGCGCTCGCCGTCGAGGTTCACCGGCGGCGGGGGCGGGGCAGGTTCGTCGCTGCCGGCGGCATCATCCTGATGATCATCATCCAGATCGGCCGGCGCGCCGGGCGGCGGTGCCAAGTGCTTCGTGCCCTCGAATGCCTCCAGCGCCTTGTCCAGCGGGATGCCGTCGCGCTTCACGTCCCGGACTTCCTCGACGGGCTCGCCATCCTCGTCGTCGTCGAAATCGTCATCGTCGACCGGGGCCATGCGCGCGAGATCGTCGAGGTTGCCGACGTGGCCGCCCTCACGAATGTCCTCTTCGACGGCGTCGAGGTATTCCCGCACATGATCGATCATATCGAGCGCAGCAAGCTCGTTTGTCTTCGCCTTGCGGTAGATCGACGCGACAGCGCGAAAGGCGGCGCCGTTGAGGTTGCCGTTTTCCTGCGCCGACTTGATGCGATCGCCGAACGCACCCGCGATGCTGGAGGTCTTTTCCTTGACGCTGGCGCTTTCCTTGAACAGCGCCAGTAGCAGCTTTCTGTTGGGAAGTTTCTTGGTCTCTTCAGACATGATTTTCTCCGGAGGAAGGTGAGGGGGTGTCGAGGGTGGGCTCGACATAGCTGCCGTAGACAGAGGTGAGGTGCGGCACCGAAACGCCGCCCAGACCGCGGCGGGCGCGGATACCGAGGGCGGCCGCCACGCATTCGGGCTTCGTCGGGGTGGCGGGTTTCGGCTCGGCAGGCAGGATGCTGCGCAGCCGGGCGATATGGACCTCGGCATCAGCCGGGCGACGGACGGTGCCGGCACGCGTTCTGACCCCACGATCGAAGCTCCGGCATTTCCGCCAGATAAGCTCCTCGCTCACGCCGAGCGTGGCGGCTATTTCGCGCTGGGTCAGCCCAGCCCTGTTCGCCGCGGTCAGGATACGGATGGCATCTTCGTTCCAGTCGATCCGGCGGGCGATGGACATCACGCCCCCCGTTCCGGCACCGGCAGATCGGTGTGTCTGGAGATGCGCAACTCGCCATGGCCTTTCGGGTGATGAGCCCGCAGGTCGTAATAGGAGAGAAGCCACGCGGTCTTAAGATTGACCCGGTCGAGGGCTTGGCTGCCTTCGCCCTCCCTGTACGTCATTGGCACCGGGCAGGGCAGGGTTGCGCCGGTCAGCTCGGCAGCGCGTCCGTTCGAAATACGGCTTTCATGGTTCGAAACCATCAGGCAGCCTCCCTTTGATCCACGGCGCTATCCATGCCGCAAAGCCGGTCAAGGCGTCCGATAAGTTCAACAAGTAGATCGCGAATTTCGTCCGTATCCGAAACAGCGGCGGTCGCGAGCATGCTGGAGACGGCGGCGGTAGACCGCTGGTATTTGGCACGGGCTTGTTCCTCAAGCTGGCGGTCGCGCAGGTCCGCCGCCGCGCGCCGACGCTCAAGCGCCGCCCGGACGCTATCGACGACGCGCGCGCTCGGGTTCTGCGCTTCGCAGTAGAAAAGGGATTTGGCGGACCTGAAGGAAATGCCGGCCGCGCGCGCCACGCGCTCAAGAAAGCGGTCGTTTTTCTCGCCGGGGAGGCGCGGCTCGCCCAGCTCAATAACGGCATCTCTCATTTCAGCGGCCAACGCGGGCACTTCAGGTAGCCTTTCCGTTTTGATGGAAGGAATTTCCGCTCCTGCGGAACGCGGCCGTGGCAATTTCCCAGGCATGGGAAATCCAGCAGCGAAGGATCGGAAAATGGGGAAGGAGAAAGAAAAACGGGGGGGGGGCATTACGAGCCCTCCCCAGTTTGGCCCGGGAGGGCATCTGAAGGTGAAGCGATAGAGGGCACTATCTGGTCAATTGGAAGTCCAGTTTCTCTGCTGATTGCCAGTGCGAGGCGCAGCGAGGGTATCGCTTTGCCCGACCGAATTTTGGAGATCATGGACCGATCGCACCCAACCCGACCGGCCAAATCAGCGTCGGTCAGCCCTCGCTCAGAAAGGAGTGTGGCAAGCGTGCTCATAGTCGGAATGTGCATATCATGCACGTGCATGTCAAGCACAAACGTGCATGCCATCGCATGGCGATGGGTGCCCACATCGAGTAAGGTGTGAACATGGCTCCCGTTAAGAAAAAGCATCATCCGCTTCAGAGAACATATCTCCGCGAATGGCGGGATTACCTTGGCTTGACCCAGGATCAGGTTGCTGAAAAGATCGATCTGGGGCGGGACACTCTCTCGAAAATTGAGACCGGGAAATCACCGTACACTCAGCGAACCCTTGAAGCCGCGGCGAGAGCTTTCGGTGTGCATCCAGCTGCCATCCTGCTAAGCAACCCTCAAGATCCATCCGATCCATGGAGGCTGCTCACGATGGTTGCCACTGCTCCACCGCTCGAAAGAGAGCAAATCCTCGAATATGCTGCGTTCAGGTTGAAGATTCCATGGCCACCGCAGCGGACTTAGTCCGATGGCTTATGTGAACCCGCCAAACGCCGCCATGCACAGCCGCCATTGCAGCAGATAGAGCGGCAGCAGCCCGATCGACTTCCGCAAGTGGATCGTTGGCGGTGGCGGCGGCTGATGGTTGCGTCAACGAAGCGGCGCCTACCAAAAACAGCCGTCGGCTTAAAACGGTCTCTTCTCTCTTTGCCATTCCCGCCCCCTCAGACGCTCACTCAACCCGAGAACGTTAACGGAACATTTACAGTTTGGCAACGAAGAGAGAACAGACTGCGGCGAAAATGTGGAGAGCGTGCAGAACGTGGTTAACTTTGCGCGATATCAAGGAATGTCATTTTTTGGTAATACTTTGATCGCGAAGTCAAATAACTGACACGTCACAATTGCTGATTGTAGGCGCGGCTGCCATGTCAGCCTTGGTTGTGCTTGACTCTGGGGCGTCAACTTGGAATCAGTCGTGGTAACAGGTCATTAGATCGTGGTCTCGGGGCAGGAGTTAAGAGGCGTGAGTGACAAGGCACCCGAAGATAACGGTCGCGGCAACACGCTCCCTGACGGGAACGAGATATCACTCAACGACCTTAAGTCTTTCCTAACTGCAAAGGGCGCGAGCTGGACTTGCCCTGTTTGTTCAACTTCGAAGTGGTCAGCCGCCATAGAGACAACTTCCGATCACCATGTCCCGTCATTGCTGGGTATACACAAAATAAGTGGCGAACTGATCGGCGCTGATGTGATTCAGCTTATGCTTCTAATATGCGACAATTGTGGATACATTCGCGCCTTCTCGCGGGGAACGATCTTGCGTTGGAAGCAAGAGAAGTCGGAGGCATACTAGCGTGTCCGAGCCAGCACTAAGAGAAGTAGTTGATTTAGGGTCGCGCCGCCCCCATACTACAGTGAAGGGCCGTCTCCCACCGGGTGATGGCGGAGGGACATCGGACGAGATGGAAGCGCGCGTCACATCGTTGGAGACAAAGTTCGAGCGCATTGATGCGAAACTCGACGATATCGTTCGCCGATTTGACGTCCGGTTCGACGCCACGAACGCCAAGATCGACGCTTACAAGGCGGAGGCCGCCGCGCTCGGCGCGAAGGTAGACGCGCGCCCCACCACGGCTGGCATTATCGGCATCGTAGCGACCCTGGTGCTTTTCGGCGTGGTGTCGGCCCTCGCCCCGATCGCCGCGAGCTGGCTCAACCAGTCTATCGACGAATCGAAGGCGCGGGTTCAGATGCTGGCTCCCCCGCCACCTGCCGCGCCGCCTCCCTAACCTAGCCCGCTCCGGCGGGATTCTGGGGTGCCGCCTATGGCCATGCCCTCGCTGGCAATCGAGGCCGGCCGGGTGTATCGTTCTGGGGCTGCACCATCCTCAGAGCGGGGCCGACATGCTACGAACCGCCACCAATGATGACGCCACACGGGATGAGGGAGCGCGCATATTCAACCCCGTTGCCGTCGCTATCGGCCACATCCGTCTCGACGCCGACTTGGCCGAGCTTCGCAAGATTGCCGAACAAAGTCCCGATCTCGCGCACAAGATCGTCGATCAGCGCCTCAGAGAGACCGAGAACGAACGCTGGCGCTATGCGCTTGGAGCGGTGATCGTCGCAGGACTGGCAGCGCTGCTTTTCGCTACGTGGCGTGGCGCGAAGAGGGGCTGAAAAGCCGGCCCGCTTCGGCGGGCTTTTTGTTGACCGTTGCACATTCCTGGCGGGCGCTTTCGAAGCGCGAGCTATAGTGGGTGCCGGGGCGGTGGCACGCCCCGGCTTCAGCCATCCCTCCCATCTTGCTCCCGAAAGGAATGACCGAATGAGTGAAACCACAGACCTCGAAGCCAGAGTGAAGGCGCTTGAAGAAGAATTGAGCGCTGTCAATTACAGGTTGAGCACGTTCATTGCGGAAGCGCGGAAGCTGATTACCAAGATCCACAAGCGCCATGATCACCCGAAGGAAATCATTGAGGCTGCTCGCGATCTTGATGACGCGATTGGCATTTTCGCCAACCGAGCCAAGGAGTAAGCACCGCGACGACGTGACAAGCACCGGCGGAGCTCCCGCCGGCGCATTTTATTCCCTGACACTCCCCCGGATTCTGCTGACCGCCACCGACGCCTTCAGCGATTTCTCGCTCACGAGTTCGGCTGCAGCGAACAGCTTGCCCTCGGGATCGTTGTCGTAGAGCCCTCTTGCTCTGATAATCGTTTCAAGCTCTGCGAAGGCCAGGTGCACAGCGTCGGCCTTATCCCATGCATCCTGAAGCGCCGCCCTCAATTCCGCGCCGCTAAGCGCTGGCGTGTTCGGTTCCAGATATCCCATCCCATCCTCCTTGTTGATGACCCCTTATAGCGCGGGTTGAAGGGCGCGTCGCGATGAAAATGTGCATCACAATCACTTTTTAGCTTGACGCAATAGTGAACATCATGCACATTCTCCTCATCCCCACAACGGGGAAACGGAGAACCCCATGACAAGCAGCACGAACGAGACGGTCACGGAAACGCCGGGCGAAGGCGCCCCGGAGGTGATCGAAGCCATCAAGGGTTTTGACGCGAATTTCGTCGCAAACGGCAGAACCTTCGAAATTGGCCAGACGTACACGATTGATGGCGAACTGACGGATTTCGGCAATGGTTTCGACGCCGTGCCCGCCGACGAGCACCCGCTGACCGTATTCGATCGCGTTCCGCCGGCCGGTGCCAGATATGCGCTCGTCGAGCAAAGCGGCAAGATCATTCGCGAATACGGCTGGACCGCATCGGCATCGATTGCCGTAAAGAGTGATTTGGGCCTATCCGGTTTGATCAACAGCGCTATCAAGTTCGTGCGTGATCGGGTGACGCCTGCCAATAGCAACAGCACGGACGGGGACCTCAGCGCATCGCAGGCCACCGGGGACCGCAGCGCATCGCAGGCCACCGGGGACCGCAGCGCATCGCAGGCCACCGGGGACCTCAGCGCATCGCAGGCCACCGGGTACCGCAGCGCATCGCAGGCCACCGGGGACCGCAGCGCATCGCAGGCCACCGGGTACCGCAGCGCATCGCAGGCCACCGGGTACCGCAGCGCATCGCAGGCCACCGGGTACCGCAGCGCA
>NZ_JBSEFH010000050.1:0-15149 GCF_053570585.1 Pseudochelatococcus sp. B33
GAGTTCCCCGGCCAGCCAGTTGAGATTGCGCCAGCTGCCGCCATAGCCGTGGGACAGCACGACGAGAGGGTTGCGTTCGTGATCCGGAGCGGCATCGGTGATGGCCGGAATGCCGACGAACGCGCGATTCTCACCAACGGAGCCGGACGGGGCGGTGTCCCGGGTCGGGTACCACAGGCTGATACTCAATGGGCGCGGGCCGTCGGCATCGATGACGATTCGGCGGAATCCGATCCCGCTCGCCTGTGCGGTGGCAGCCGTCAGAAACAGGAATGCACGGAGGGCGAAAACAAGTCTGAGCATTGCGGGCCTCGTGATGGCGTGAGCCCACATTGGCCTGCACCGGAATGGCGAGCGCCGCGACCTGAAACACGATTCAGGACCAGGCAAAACGTCGGAAGCGCAGCGTGCTTCCACGTCGCAGACGTTCGGCACTGCGGCATGCCGCGTTCGAACGAACAGAAGCATACATGACCGCGCCTGGCCACAGCCGAAGGCCGGGATTGGGCCGGCGCGTCGCCCGACTGGCACTCACTGCAACATGGGCAGCACGACGCTGTCGTTCTAAGCGTATTGCGCGAGCCCGTGACCAAAGGACCAGTTCTCTTTCTCGCCCTCTATAAGATTCACGAACACATCCTCCGGCCGGATGCCCGGGCTTTCGCCCAGCAGCTCCGCGATCCGCCGGAACAGGGCCTTCTTCTGCTCCACGGTCCGGGTGTTCCTCGCGCTGATCTGGATCAGCACGAGATCATCGCTGCGGGCGATATCGAGATACGATGCGCCGTAACGGAAGTTCGCGGCGTCATGTTCGCTGATGGCCATGAACTGGTCGCCCTCCGGCACGTCGAACGTGTCACGCATGGCCTGGTAGAGACCGTCGCAGATCGCCCTGCGGTAAGCTTCCGATTTCCCGGTACGCATCGAGATGTGAACGAGCGGCATCAGACATTCCCTCCATTCATGTGCTGGCTTTGACATTAGCTGCCGGCAGATTATTTTGATATGGTATGGAGAATTATATCTATGATAATGATTTGAAATGATTGAGCGCCCCCTCGACCTGGATGCCGTCCGGGCTTTCGTTCACATCGTCGAGCTTGACAGCTTCACGCGCGCGGCCGAGGCCATGCGGACCACGCAGGGCGCCATCAGCCTGAAGCTGAAGCGGCTTGAGGACAGGCTCGGCTGCCGGCTGATCGAGCGCACGCCCCGGTACGTGCAGCTTTCAGCGCGGGGCGCGGCTTTCCTCGAATACGCCCGCGAACTCCTGAAGGCCCATGACCGTGCGCTCGCCGTATTCGTCGAAGCCCGGCAGCGTCTCACCATCGGCATCAGCGATCATGTCGCGGGGCCCGAACTCCCTGCTCTTATCGCGCGCATGAATGCGCAAGACCCCCAGCTGTTGATCGAAATCAGGATCGGAACGTCGGGCGACCTGCTGCAAAGCTTCGACCGGCGGGAGCTCGACACGGTCATCGTCCGCCTTCATGTCGGCCGCAGCGATGGAGAAGTGCTGACGGAGGAAAAGTTCGGCTGGTTCGCGGCACCAAGCTGGCAGCATCGGGCGGGCGAGCCCCTGCCGCTTTGCACCATGGCCGAGCCTTGTGGCGTGCGCGCGCTGGCCGGACGGATACTCGATACGGCAGGCGTGCCCTGGTCGGAAATTTTCGTCGGTGGCGGTGTTGCGGCCGTCTCCGCCGCCGTTACTGCCGGACTGGGTGTTGCCGCGCTGGCGCCGCGCATGTTGCCGTTCGGCGCGGTGGACGTCGGCCCGAGGCTCGGCTTGCCCGATCTGCCGCGCCTGCCGGTCCTGCTGCATTCGAGGATCAGGGAAGGGCGGTCACGCGATGCAATTGCCGCTCTCTCGGCTGCCTTCAGAAGCGTGGCGCGGGATTAGTCACGGGTCCGGAGGGAGTGAGAATGCGGCGGTCACATCGTCCCGCATCGTGACTATTGCGGGCGAGCGCGGCTGCGGCAAGCGCGAATGGCCGGTTCCGGGAAGCGGTTGGCGACGGCTGCATGGCAAGAATGGGGCCTAGCGCTGCTTGAACGCGACCTCGGGCGGACGGGCAACGCCAGAGCGACGTTGCTGCACTGCCGCAAGACGGCCCCGCGTCCCATTGCGGACATGCGAAAGGAGGAGCAATATCTCCAAACCGAAAAACTTGGAATTCGAGATTGGAAAGCAAGACAATGATTTCGATCGACCGACTGGATCATCTCGTCTTGACCGTCGCGGACATTGAGCGAACCTGCGCATTCTATCATGATTTGTTAGGATTCAACATCGTCACCTTCGGACAAGGCAGGAAGGCCCTGACCTTTGGAGGTCAGAAATTCAATCTCCATCAATCGGGTAAGGAGTTTGAGCCAAGAGCGGCCCATCCCACGCCGGGATCAGCAGACCTGTGCCTGATCACGGAAACTCCGTTGGATGAGGTCGTCGCACAACTAGCCCGCGCAGGTATCGAGATCGAAGAAGGACCGGTTCCACGCACTGGCGCAACGGGTGCTATCGAATCAATCTACATCCGTGATCCGGATCTCAATTTGATTGAGATCGCCAACTATTGCGACTGACCACTTCATCTGCATAACTGTCAAATAAAGCGTTTTCAAACAAAGCGGATACCGGTTTTCGTGAAGAAATATATTTAAATCAAAAACTTAAAGCATTTCTGCGCTTCAACAAAACATCGAAATGCTCTATATCGCGTCACTGATGTCAAACATTAAACAGATAAAATGCTTACGAAAATCCCCTTAAATAGGCTCGTTGCTTTCGGTCGGCGCGGTGCGCAGCCGGGATCACCTGCCGTCCGCCTCGAAAACCCCTAACAGAACCTCGGGGACTGCTGGCCGGGTTTATTGGCCTCCCGCTGTGTCGCCGATCCTCGCTGACGCGACCAGCATCGACTGCGTTCGGCCCCTTGCGGAGAAACCATTCCCTCGACCATGTTCAACCCCGAGGTTTTGTTAGGGGTTCCGTGCCTCTATTTTCCTTCACAACTTCTTGAACCGGATGCCTATTACAACAGGTTTGCAGAGATTGGCAGCAAGATCATCGTGCTTACACATTCTGGCAACGGGGTGGCGATAGAATGAAGCGCCCGCCATGGGGCGGCAGCCAAATCCTGAACTGAATGAGGCCATGTTTCGTTTGGATAATTCACGTGCACTTTTATCACGAACGCTATCGTGGAGAACCATACCATGACCAAGGGATCGGACCTGTTCGTCGCCGCGCTGGAGAACGAGGGCGTGGACCGCATCTTCGGCGTGCCGGGCGAGGAAAACCTTGACCTCATCGAGTCGCTGCGAAACTCGCGCATCGAACTGGTCCTGACGCGTCATGAGCAGGCGGCCGCCTTCATGGCCGCGACGCATGGGCGCCTGACCGGCAGGCCCGGCGTCTGCCTTGCCACGCTTGGTCCGGGGGCGCTCAATTTCTCGACCGGCGCGGCCTACGCCCATCTCGGCGCCATGCCGATGATCCTCATCACCGGCCAAAAGCCCGTGAGAAGCGCCAAGCAGGCTCGCTTCCAGATCGTGGACATCGTCGCTTCGATGAAGCCGCTGACCAAGATGACGCGCCAGATCGTCAGCGCGGCCAGCATCCCCGCGACGGTACGGGACGCATTCCGAACCGCGGCGGAGGAGCGGCCGGGACCGGTCCATCTCGAACTTCCCGAGGATGTCGCAGCCGAGGAAGCCGGGACCGCCTCCATCATTCCCCGCCACACGCTGGAGCGTCCTGTCGCCCCTGCCGCTGCACTCGACAAGGCCGTAGAGACGATCGTCGCGGCAAAGCGGCCCCTCGTCATGATCGGCGCCGCAGGGAACCGCCCGTCACTGGTCGAGGCGCTATCGACCTTCATCAAACGCACCCGGCTGCCGTTTTTCAACACGCAGATGGGCAAGGGTGCCGTCACCGGTGGCTCTGATTTCTATATGGGCACTGCCGCACTCTCTGAAGGCGATTATGTCCATGAGGCTGTCGAGCGCGCCGACCTGATCATCGCCATCGGCCATGACACGGTCGAGAAGCCGCCCTTCCTGATGAAAAGCGCTGGCGGACCCAAGGTCATCCATCTTGGCTACCAATCCGCCACGGTCGAGCAGGTCTATCACCCGGATATCGAGGTGATCGGCGATATCGGGGCTTCTGTCGAGGCGCTTGGCGAGCGGCTGGAAGGTCGCCTGTCCCCCGACGCGGGGATGCTCGAGCTGCGTCAGAAGATCCTCGCCCGCATCAATGACCGGGCCGAGGAGGACCGTTTCCCGGTCACACCCCAGCGCATTGTCCACGATGTCCGCAAGGTCATGCCGGAGGATGGCATCGTCTGCCTCGACAACGGCATGTACAAGATCTGGTTCGCCCGCAACTATCGCACCCATGTCGCCAACACGTTGCTGCTCGATAATGCGCTTGCGACGATGGGCGCCGGCTTGCCCTCGGCGATGATGGCGGCGATGCTTCATCCGAACCGCCGCATCATGGCGGTCTGTGGCGATGGCGGCTTCATGATGAACTCGCAGGAGATGGAAACGGCGGTGCGGCTTGGGCTGAACCTCGTCGTGGTGATCCTGAACGACAGCGCCTATGGCATGATCCGCTGGAAGCAGGCGGTGGATGGCTTCCCGGATTTCGGCATGAGCTTCGGCAATCCCGATTTCGTACGCTATGCTGAGGCCTATGGCGCGAAGGGATCCCGCGTGACCGCGGTCGAGGATCTCGTGCCAACGCTTGAGGCCGCCTTCGCCGGCGGTGGTGTCCATCTGGTGGATGTGCCGATCGACTATTCCGAAAACACCCGCGTGCTGGTCGATGAGTTGCGCAACCGTACGCCAGATGTGGAATGCGCATGAAAAACTGGCCACGGCGTCGCGCGGCCATTCCGGTAAGCGCCCGAAATGCAAGGAGACGGAGCAATGCTGAAAGTCGTGCAGGCTTACGATCGGGCGCCGATTACCGAGATCGAGATCGACGACGCCAAGGCACTGGAACGCAAGCTGCAAGCCGCCGAGCGGGTCTTCAAGGATCGCGACAGCTGGCTCCAGCCGCATCAGCGCGTTGCCGTTCTACGCAAGCTGGCCGCGCTGATGGACGGCAAACGCGATCATTTCGCCATGCAGATCGCACGTGAAGGCGGCAAGCCGCTTCCTGACGCCATCATCGAAACCAATCGCGCTATCGACGGCGTCCACAATGCCGCCGACGAACTGCGCAATTTCGCCGGCCGCGAAATTCCGATGGGGCTGTCGGCAGCGGCCGAGAACCGCTGGGCCTTCACGACAAAGGAACCCATCGGCATTGTCGCGGCAATCTCGGCCTTCAATCATCCGCTGAACCTGATCGTCCATCAGGTCGCACCGGCGATCGCGGTCGGCTGCCCTGTCATCGTCAAGCCGGCGATCACGACGCCGCTTTCTTGCCTTGACTTCGTGGCGCTGGTCCACGAGGCCGGACTGCCCGAGGCGTGGTGCCAGAGTTTTCTTCCGGAGGGCAACGAACTGGCCGAAAAGCTGGCAACCGACAGACGCGTCGCCTTCCTGAGCTTCATCGGGTCGGCCAGGGTCGGCTGGTCGCTCCACGCAAAGCTCGCCCCAGGCGCGCGCTCTGCGCTGGAACATGGCGGCGCCGCACCCGCTATCGTCGACCGCAGCGCCGATCTCGGCAAGACCATCGAGCCGATCGTCAAGGGCGGCTATTACCATGCCGGACAGGTTTGCGTGTCGACACAGCGGATCTATGTGCACAAGGACATCGCAGACGAGTTCACGCAAAGGCTTGTCGCCCGCGTCGAAAAACTGCGCACTGCGGACCCCGTGCTGGAGGACACCGAAGTGGGGCCACTCATCCAGCCGCGCGAGGCAGATCGCGTCTCGGACTGGATCGAGGAGGCGATCAAGGGCGGCGGCACCCTGGCGACCGGCGGCAAACGCCTCTCCGAGACAACCCTGCAGCCGGCTGTGCTGCTCGACCCCGCCGCCGACGCAAAGATATCGACACTGGAGATTTTCGGCCCGGTGGTTGCGGTCTATCGCTATGGCGAACTCGACGACGCCATCAGACAGGCCAACGCCCTTCCAACCGCCTTCCAGGCCAGCGTATTCGCCCAGGACATTGATGTCGCAATGCGGGCTGCCGATCGTCTCGATGCATCGGCCGTGATGATCAACGATCCCACGGCCTTTCGAACCGACTGGATGCCCTTCGCAGGCCGCAAGGAGTCCGGATACGGCACCGGCGGCATCCCCTATACCATGCGTGACATGACGCAGGAGAAGATGGTCCTGCTGCGAAGAGGCTGATGAGACCGCGGGGACAGATACAGTTAGCTGTTTCAATACTGCAACTATCGTAATGAGGATAGACGCGTCGCACTGTGGTTTTAGACGATCGAGAACGGTATTTATGGAACATGCATATTCTCTCATCTGTCGGAATAGATCATGCGGCGACTGCTGAACCGGAAAGCCTTCAAGGGTCCGGGCCGGGCGGAAATATCCGCATGGCTGCAAACAGGATTGCGAGGATTTCGTCAGGTTCAGGCTTCGAGACGCCGGATAAGGTCGAGCATGACAGGCGCGCCCGGCAGAGGCAGTGTGGCGCTGACTTCGGGAATGAGAAGCTCCGCAAGCCCCGGCAGGGTCGTGGCGGTCTGTTCGCCGAGAGGGCCACGGAAACCGTGGTTGGTCCAGGCTATGGCCTGAAGCTCGGGTGTGAGCAGGGCATCGATGAGGGCCGTCGCCTGGGTGTCGAGGGCAAGCAGGGGATGAGCCGAGTAGACCGTGGGGCGCGGATAGATCAGCAGCGGCTTCACCCCCCTGCCCGCCTGGACGCGCTCCCACCGCGTCTGGTCAGCCTGCGCCCATTCCACGAGCTGGTTCTCATAGCCCACGATCATCGGCTCGCTGCCGGGGCCGCCGGCGATGTACTGGTCGAAGAGCTTCCCCGAACTTGGGGACTTGAACCCCATCTGATCGAAGACGGTCCTGACCGTGTCGAAATGCCTGTCGAGATCGCCAGCATCCGGCACCGAGCCCGTCAGGGCGCTGAGCACCAGACCCGCGAACATGAAACCCGAGTTGGACCGGTTTGGATCCGTCGAGGAAATGCGGATCGCACCGTAGAGCGACGGAACGCCGACATCCTGCCAGGGGGTGCGGGAGGCGATGGCCCGGATCAGCCCGCCCGTGTCGATCTCGTGGTGGCCATCCGCCGTCCGCGTGACGAGCCCCGCGCCGACGAGGCCGTCGACGACGCTGCTCCAGGAGTAGATTACGATTGGCGTGTTGAGAATTGTCTGGTCCCTGACCACGGGCAGGCCGTTCATCTTCGCCAGTTCCGTCATGACCGACGAAGACGGCCACAGGAAATCCGGCTGCTGGTCGATGAGCGACTTCTGCCGCACCATTTCGATCGAGCCGGCGATGGTGCTATGCAGCACAATCCCGCGTTGCCTGAGAAGATCGGCGACCCGGGGATTGGCGAGATACGGCTGCTTCTCGCCGCCGACGAATCCCCTCAGTTCGGTGGCGTTGCCCGTGAGTCCGCGCAGAAGCGGGTTATCCTTCAGCGCCACGTAGGCCCCGGTTCCGACAATTCCGGCACCGATCAGGACGCCCCCGAGAGCGCGACGCGGCAGTGTCATTCCTTGATATCCTGCTTGAGTGAGGCGTCTATCAGGCGAAGCTGGACGTCCAGTGCCGACAGCTCGGTTTCCACAAGCGTTTCGGCATATTGGTCGAAGACGGTGTCGAGCCTGTCCACAACGCTCGACAACTCGCGCAGCCGGTTGGGGTCCGGCCGGGACTGGCCGTGAACGATGAGATATCCTTCCGCGATACGCACGGTTTGCGGCAGATAATAGCTGACGAAACGCCCCACGGAAGGCGCCTTCCGCGGGTTCTTTTCGATGTGCGACAATATCCGCGCGCCCGTCTCGGCGAGATGGGAGAGCCGCTCCGTCATCTCGTGTCCGGGCATGTCCCGCGCCAGCCCGCGCAACCTGCGCACGTGAGCATCGCCGTCCTTGATCAGGGCGGCGGCGAACTCGAGTTGCCCCTTGCTTATCCCCCTGAATGAAAGGCCCTCGAACAAGCGTCTCGGAGAGAGCAGGAGCGCGATGCCGAGAAAGAGCAGGATGGCAACGGCTGACGACACGACCAGCGGAATACCTGCGCCGATCGTGAGAACAGGAACGCTCAGCGCACCGACGACGCCGCCCGCGACCCATTGCCAGTCGTTCCGCGACAGCGTGGGCATCAATTGTACCCCCGCATCGACCGGAATGCGTCGATCAGATCACGCCGTCCGTCGAAGACCCGGCCGCCGGTCTCATCGGCGAGCTCGCCGAGCTGCCGCTCGTCCGCGTCGGCAAAGGTGATCCCGAAGACGGGCGGCTTCGTGCTGCTTTCCCAGGCTTGCCGGAAGGCTGCAATGTCTCCCTGGCTTTTCCCGTCGGACATGATCACGATGGCCGGCAAGTATTCCTCGTTCTTGTTGAGCTCGTCGACGCGCTGCAGCGCCCTGACCGCGCAGGCGTAGATGTCCGTTCCTCCGCTGGCGTAAAGGGTTTCAACGGCAGTGAGCATCGGAGCCTGCTCCTCCTCGACACCCGTCGCCTGGAATTCCCGGCGTGGGCGGGAGTCGAAGGGAATGATGACGATGCGATCCTGCGGCGACCACTGCACGAGTTGCCGTTTCATCTCTTCGGGTGTCAGCAGGAATGTCATCGCCTCGCGCAACTGCCGCTCGCCTTCCCCGCTCATCGAGCCCGAGTAATCGAGACACATGACCGTGACCGAGGGCCGTCGCAAGGCACTCTGGTACAGATCGAGCGCTTGCCTGATCACGTCGGGCTCGGGCATCCGGATGGTCGAGATGAGCCTTTCCGGATTGAAGTTCCAATCAGGCTCCGCCTGCGGCGTGGCGTTGGAGGCGGACCCGAAGGGCAGCCGGCGCCCCGTTTCGGCAATGCGCTTCTGGATATCCGGCGACGTCAGGTGAGCCTGAAGCTTGAGGAAGAACTCTTCGGTTTCCTGCTGTCCCGTCCGGTCGACGAACCCAAGAGGCGAATCCGCGACGGCAACGCCTTCCCTCGGGTAAATCGCGTAGAGCAGTTCCCTCCCCTCGTCCCGAAGCTGGTTGTTGACGTCACGGATCGTGACTTCGTAGTTCCACATGCCATCGTAGCGAGCGCCGTGCCGCGTGGAGGCGACATAGAGATCGGCGAGCCACCCCGATGACCCCGACGAACGCTGGATGCCCTTCAGCAATGTTCTTACTGTCTCGGTCGTGGCCGGGTCGTCGAGGTCCTGCCGCCTGATCGTGTCGCCGTGGGTGACGGCGGCGGAGAGCATGGCAAGGTAGGCGCTCGCCCCCGAATTGGACTGGGTTGCCGACGTCATCAGGTAGCCGAGCTTGCCGTCCCTGATAGCGGCGACGATGTCGGTCATCGAGACGTCCCGGCCGATCCAGCCGAGTTCGCGCGCGAGGGACTCGCGGACGCCGAGGATGACCGGGTTCTGGGCAATGGACGCCAGATGGCGGACCTTGCGTTCCTGGTCGAATATGTTGATCCAGATGCTCGCCGCGGGCCACACGGCGTCGTACTTCTGTTCCGACTCGGAGAGCGAGAGACCGATGTCGAGCGACCCGAGATAGGTGACGGAACAGTCGCGCCGCTGCTCGGCACAGAATTCCTGAACGATCGGTTCCAGATCCCGGTTTTCCGAGCCCGCGACGATGGCGAACGTCCCCTCCCGGGTGTTGTCCGAACATGCGCCCAGCGTCAGCAGGCACAGAAAGGCGGCGATGAATTTGCGCATAGCCGTTTCCTCAGGAGGATGTGAGGGCCTTCTTCAGGTCGTTCGTCATGTGCTCAAGCTGTTTTTCCGCCTCGGCTCGCTTCTGCTGCCCTTCCTGCTGTATCCTGATGACCGACTGGATGGTGTCGACAAGATCCTTGTTGGCGTTCTGGAGCGCCTCGATGCTGACAATCCCCTTCTGTGATTGCTTCTCGATGGAGATGGCCTGATCCTTCATCATCTCGGCCGCCTGCTGGATCATCTTGTCGGTCGCATCGGTAACAGCTTCCTGCAATTCCAGCGCCTTCCGCTGACGGTGAAGGCCGAGCAGGATGACCATCTTCTGCTTCCAGGCGGGCACGGTGAGCGTCGTCGTGGCCTGGAGATTCTCGATCAGCGTCTGGTCGCCCGACTGGATGATGCGGATCTGCGGAAGCTGCTGGATCGCGATCTGGCGCGCCTGCTGCAGGTAATAGACCCGCTTCTCCAGCCGGTCGATGGCTTGCGCGGCGTCCTGATATTTCTGCGCGGCGATTGCGTCGCCCGATTCGGTTGCCGCCTTCTGCAACTCCGGCAGGGTGGACGCCCTGTACTGTTCGGAGAATGACTTGCCGGCCTCGATGTGGGCGTCCAGCCCCCGCAGGGACGTCAGGGTGCGGTCGTAGAGGTCATCGAACAGGGCGATATCCTGTGTGAGCACGTCCTTGTGCCGATCAAGTTCCAGGCCGATGCGGTCGATCTGGCTCGCGACGTCCTGGAAGCGCATCGAGAACTTCTCAAGCTCCCGCTCGGCGGAGCTGAAGATGCGGGAGAGGAAGCCCCTTTCCTTGATGGAGGCAGGGTCCAGATCCTTCGACTTGAGCAGGATCTCATTGAGGAGCGTTCCAGCCTCTCCGATGTCCTTGGACTGGATCTGGGCAAGAATGCTGTCAACATAGCGGGTGACGTCGCGCTGGGCGCCATCGCCGTAGGTGGCGATGGCCGCGCGATCGCCGATGTCGATCGACCCCGCTATGCGGGCCACCTCGGTCGGATCGGCTGCGGGAACCGGAAGCCCCTCTGCCCGGGTCTGAAGACTGTTGGATGACGCCATGATGCAAACCCTGTTTGAAGAGCAGGAAATCTCATATGTTCGTTGTGACCAGTTAATATGACAATTTTGTTGCACGCACCGCGCTGCGGGCCGCTGACAGCCGGTTGGATGCCCATTGGAGGCTGCATGCTGAATGAGGGCGCCAGTAACCGGCCCTCACGCGCACTCGCGATCCAGGCGATCGCCGTCGAAATCCCGAACCGGGCCGCAGCCGATTTGCCGACATTCTCTCCCGCGAAGCGGCCAGAACGCGGCTGCGAAGATCATTGCTCAAGGTGCGCGCTACGCTTCGACTGATCGGCGTCATTCCTGTGGCGAACAGGCCGACCGACCCGCATCCAGGCGGCTGCCGCTCCCCAGGTGACATGACCGTCACATGCACCCTTAATAATAGCGCCGCCAGACCTCAAGGAGATGACGAGTCGCGCCCCATGACGGCCAAGCTTGATTGCCCCAGTTGCGGCGCCAGGGCGATGTCCGCGCGGGACAAGCTGCTCTGGCTCGAGCCCGCTACCGGAATACCCTGCAGGAATTGCGGACAAAAACTCACTCTACCTTACTGGGGCTGGCAGGTCGGAGCCGTGCCCTTCTACCTGCTGGTCATCCTGGGCTTTGCGGGGCATGTCCGCTCCTGGGCCATATTTTTGCCCGCAGCAGCGGCGGGCATTGCCATCTTCCTTTTCAGCAAGGTCTTCCTGGTCCCTCTCGTGCCTGCGCGGCGCAGCAAGTGGACGCCTTATCCCTGGCGGAACAAGCGAAGCAGGTAACGGAATGCGAAAATATCTGAAAATTCTCGTCATCACGGTCTGCTTGCTGGTGGTCGCAGCGTTCGCGGTGCTGTTGATGCGACGCATGCTCACGCCCGACTACACCGTCTACAATCGCGAGCGCTGGATCAATGAAAAGTCCGCGCACCCCTCCGACAATCGACGCTCGCTCATGATACGCGATATCGAGCGCCGGCTCCGGGTCGGCATGACGCAACTCGAGGTCGTAGACCTGCTGGGGCTGCCGGACGGGCCTCGCGGGGAAAAGTTTGGATATGGCCTCGGCACACCGGGTTTCGCGGGAGACTATGACGTCTTCATCGTCGAGTTCGACGCCGACAGGAAAGTCACGCGGTGGTACGTCCTGCCCGGTTGAACCCCATACGCGCCGTCATGACCGGTCCGTCACCCCTTCCTGCCGGAGGAAGTCGCCGATGCCAGCCATGCGTTCCCGGGCCGACGATGCCCAGAGCGCCAGCCGCGCATCGAACGGCATGACGAGATGCGCCAAGGCCCATCCGGTCAGCGCTTCGGCGGATACGAGCGTCTCCATGCGCTCGATTTCGAAGCCGGAAACGGGGAGCGGTCCGACCCTGGCATGGGCGAGGCCGGACCGCCTTGCCGCAGCAAGCAGCGCCGCGCGACATGCGGCAATGTCGGATTCGTCCGCGGCCCTGTCCGCGGCCATGTCGGGCTTCTCCAGCACAGTCACCCGGGCCTGGTCGAGAACGGTGCCGGGGCCGACCGCGAGAATGCGTGCAGCCGCGAGCCCCGTCAGGGCAAGCGAGGTGCCGCGCCCGCGCATCCAGGAGCGGCCTGATGCGCGGGCGAGGACCGCCAGAGCGCCGGGCTCCAGCTTCGTGGCCAGAATCAATCCGGGTTCCCTGTCCCCCCTCCTGGGATAGGCCACGTCGGCGACCTCCTCGGAAACCGGCAGCGAGGCGGAAAGGCCCGGTAGCAGCGCGATCTCCGGGGGCACGACAAGCGCGGCAAACGTATCGCCATCCGGCGTCTTGGCCTGCCACAGAAACCGGGCGTCGGTCTCCATGCTTTGCGGCTGCCGCGGTATCCACTCCCTGAACGGCCGAAGTCCGGGCGGGGTGTCGGCCACCGGAATGCCGGCGATGCTCTCCACGGCCTCGAACGTCACCACATAGTCCGGCAGATCCGCCGCTTCCGGTTCCGCGCGATCGACGGGGTGGACGGTCACACGATAGGAGCCGTTGGCAAGCTCGAACCAGTCATCGACGATCTCGTCCGGGTCCACCACCTGGCTGGCGCCGGGCAGGGCATTGGTATTGTCGAGCAGGATGCGGCCGTGCCGAACGAGAAGGGGAAATGCCCATGATGCACACGCATGCGCCCGCTCTTCCGCGGTGAGGGAATCCGTCGTGAGCCTGACCGCATACCCGCCATCGGAACCCGTTCCCCACGCGATCAACCGGCCGGCAGCGGATTCGCGGCGATAGGCGAAGTCGTATCCGTACCAAGCAATGGGATCATTGTCGCGATGCGCGAGATCGTCCGGATGGAACAGCAGCAGATGCGCCACGTCGGTGCCGACCATTATCGTCTTTTCCATAGCTTGAGGCTCCCGAGTCTCCCGTTTCGCCCTGCCGCCGTTTCCCGGCAGTCAAGTCGGAACAGATGCGAAAACGGCGGTATTGCCGCAAAATACCCTATTCTTTTTCATGGATCTTGCGGGAGGATGACACCATCTTCCGTCACCCATGCGACGGACTGAAGAGCGGCAACCGTCCATCGGGGGGGCGTCGGTCTCCTGGCGCTCTCAGCGGTCAGGACCCATGAAGCGGGTCACTCCCATGTCACTGGCGCGATCTAAGCCTCTTGTAAAACGTTTCCGATGAAAGGAAATGGTCATGCGAGGCTCACTCCGCCTGCTCGCCAAGCAGGCAGCCATCGCTTTGACGGCTGCGCTCGTGGCATTGCCCGCCTTCGCCCAGACAGACGCCGTCAAGCAGGAATTGGGTGCCTTCTTCAACGTCTATCTCGGCCGTTCGCTGTCGCAAGCCGAGCTCGACCGCGTCACTGGCGAGTTTCAGGCGTCGTTCGGCGACGCGCAAACTTGCGACGCGGCGTGCCGCAAGGCGCTCGCGAACCTCGGCTTCAGCCGCTCGACCCTGGCGCAGTCGCCGGGGTCGCCTGAAGCGCTCATGATCCGCCATGCCCATATCGCTGCGACGTGGTTCGACCCGCGCGACCGGGGAACCCTGCTGCGGAAGCTGCTGGTCGAGCCCGACCCGGTCTTCGTCGCCCATTGGGGAAGCCGCCGGCTCATGACGCAGCGCGATCTCGATGCGATTCTCTATCTGGATGAGCTTTCCAACACCGGGAAGCTGCCGAGGTCAGGAAGGATCGATTCCGCGAAGCGTGCCAGAGCGATCACTCTGCTGAAGCGTTTCGAGGCGAAGGGCATGCCTCCCCTGCCTCTGAGCACGGTGATCGCCGCGGAACTGCGGAGCGGCATCGAGAGGCATTGGTCCGGTCTTTCACCGGCGAAGCGCAAGCAGGTGGTCAACTACCTCAAGCAGGGCGCGAAGGCCCCCATGCCGGGCGCGCTCTACAGCCAGCTTCTCGGCGTGTCCCCCAAGGAGGGCCAGCGGCTTGCCGCCGCCGAGACCGCGGCCGCTGCTCCACGACCGGCGCGGGCACGCTCTGGCGGCGGACTATCTTCGTCGACGCTGAGCCGGTATCTCGGTCTCATGGGTGCGGCGACGACCACCGGCATCATCGTCAACGGAAGCGTGGGCGTGGGCCGGTAGGCGGCGCGGTCACCCGCGCCCACGTCGCTTTCGACCGCCAGACGACGCTACTACCGCTGGATCGAGATGGGCGTATTCGACCGCCTGTTCGAGAGTACGTTCCGATCAAATGGAATCATTTGATCGATAAGAATTCGCTCGATATCAAAGAGTTAGATCATGTCAGCGTCTCTATCAAACGATGATACGATCTAGCCTTGTTCCCACTCAGATGCACTCCAGCGCGACGGCGATGCCTTGTCCGACGCCGATGCACATGGTGGCGAGCGCCCACCGGCCGCCGCACAGCGACAGCTCCAGCGCCGCCGTGCCGGTGATGCGCATCCCCGACATGCCGAGCGGATGGCCGAGTGCGATAGCGCCGCCGTTGGGGTTCACGCGCGGGTCGTCGTCGGCGATGCCGAGATCGCGCAGCCTGGCAAGGCCCTGGCTGGTGACGGCCTCGTTCAGCTCGATCACGTCGAATTCCGCCACGGACAGCTCGAGCCGCACCATGAGCTTCTTCGATGCCGGTGCTGGGCGGATGCCCATGATGCGCGGCGGCACGCCCGTCCTCGCCTCGCCCAGCACGCGCGCCATCGGGGTGAGGCCGTATCGGGCTGCCGCCTTGGCGCTGGCGGCGATCAGCGCCAAGGCGCGGCCGCAGCCTTCGCCCGTGGGCGCAGGGCGGAGGGGGCCTGGTGCGCG
>NZ_JBSEFH010000051.1:0-13165 GCF_053570585.1 Pseudochelatococcus sp. B33
ACTCGACGAGGCGGGCGGCGGCATCGCCTTTCGCTTCAGCGCCCGCGACCTGCATCTGGTTCTCGGGCCCGGAGAGAGCGGCAAGCCGGTGCGCTTCCAGGTGACCGTCGACGGCGCAGCGCCACAGGCCGATCACGGTTTCGACACCGACGCCGACGGAAACGGCACGGTGACGGAGACCAGGCTGTACCAGCTCGTGCGCCAGTCCGGCGAGGTGAAGGCCAGAACCTTCGAGATCCGGTTCCTCGACCCCGGCGTCGAGGCCTACGCCTTCACCTTCGGCTGAAACGAACACCCCCGCCGATCGGCGGGGCTTGGTTCAGTGGGTATGGAACTGGTCTTTGAGCGCGGTATCGTCGATCGTGGGAACGACATGGTACTCCAGCATGCGATGAACGCGCAGGCGCCCCTGGCCGCGGTGGAGCGCCTGCAGTCGCTCGGCGACTGCCGCATCTGCCTGCGTGCGTCGCATGTTGTGGCGCAGGTAGTCCGCCCATGTCGGCACGTGGTAGCTCTCGGTCCAGACGTCGGGGTTCTCGAGATCCCGCAGCAACGCCCAATGCTGTGCGCCGTCGCGCAGGCGGATTCGCCGACGCTCGGTCATCACGGTGAGAAAGCCCGGGATGTCGGTGTGATCGACCTCGTAATCGATCATGATCCTGATGGGGCCGCTGCGGGCCTTGACGACGAGGCGCAGTTCCGGCTCGCGGAACTGGTTGAGAGGGCTGAGATCCAGCGAGCCGAATTCCGCCAGCCTGAACTGCAGTCCCGCCAATGCGCCTGCGGCAAGAACCGCAGCCGCATAAAGCAGGGCCCTGTCAGGCCCCTGGATCTCGGCGATGAAGCCCCAGATCCAGCTACCCGCCGCCATGCCTCCGAAGGTCGCCGTCTGGTAGAGCGAAAGCGAACGGCCCACGACCCAGCGTGGCGTCGACATCTGCACGGAGGTGTTGAACAGCGACAGGGCCAACACCCAGCATGCACCCGCCGGCGCCAGGAACAGGCAACTCAGCCAAACCATCTCGCTCAGCGCCAGGCCCGCAACGCTCAGCCCGAACGTGACGAACGCCGCGCGCACGATGTGCTCGATGCTGAAGCGCGCCCGCAAACGCGCGTTCATCAGGGCGCCGCCGATAGCGCCCAGCCCGAAACAGCCGAGCATCACGCCGTAGGTCAGCGCCCCGCCGCCAACGAGATCACGCACCACCAGCGGCAACAGCGCCAGCACCACAATGGCCGCGAAGCCGAAGATCAGGCTGCGGAACATGATCCTGAGCAGGTTCGGCGTCATCAGGACATAGCGCATGCCCGCCCCCATGGCGCTGACGAACTCCTCGCGCGGCAGCGAGTTGGGCGGCGTCTTGTTCTTCCAGCGCGCCAACGCGGTGATGAGGGGCAGGTAGCTGCAGGCGTTGACGGCGAAGGCGACGGCCGCGCCGGCGGTGGCGACGATCACGCCGCCGACGGCCGGCCCGATGCTGCGCATGAGGTTGAACCCCATGCTGTTGAGCGCAACGGCGGAAGGCAGATCGTTCCGTGACACAAGATCGCCGATGGACGCCTGCCACGAGGGGTTGTGCAGCGCCGTGCCGCAGCCGATGAGAAAGGTGAAGGCCAGCAGCAGCCACGGTGTCAGCAGCCCGCTGAACGCGCTGAAGGCGAGTGCGATCGATGCCACCATCATCGTGGTCTGCGCGACGAGCATGACCCGCCGCCGGTCGAAACTGTCGGCCAACGCGCCTCCCACCAGCGAGAACAGCATGATCGGCAACGTCGTGGACGCCTGTACGAGCGCCACCATGCTGCTGGAGTCGGAGATCGTCGTCATGACCCAACCGGCCCCGACGGCCTGGATGAGTCCGCCGAGGTTCGATGCCAGCGTGGCTGTCCACAGGGCGCGGAAATCACCATGCCGAAACGGCGTCAATACGGATAAGCGGGGCTGCACCTTGTCGTTCCTGCGTTTTATTTCTTTGATTCGCCACCGTCGTCCGCCGGTCCGGAAAGGGGAAGGGAGAGCTATGGCCGAAATTGGACGGCGTGACGTTCTGTTTTATATGTCGCACATGTCAGCTACCACTTCGTAACGCGCCGCCAGCGAATTCGACGCCGGAGGGAATATCCGCGTTGCGCGCCAGAGGCGGCACGGCGACGATGCAGCGGTTGAGGATGTCGGGGGTGATCGGGCCGGTGTACATGGTCTATCGCCCCGCTGCGCGCAGGGCGGTGATCGTCGTCTGGGGGGAGATGGCGTCCGGATCGACCCGGAGTTCGATGAGAGAGGAGGAGCCGGCCGCAAGCGCGCGTTGCAGCGCCGGGCCGAACGCGTGCGTGGCGCGCACGGTCTCGGCGTGGAAGCCGTAACTCGAGGCCAGAACGGCGAAGTCGGGATTGACCAGCCCGGTGCCGCTGACCCGCGACGGGAACGTGCGTTCCTGGTGCATCCTGATCGTGCCGTACATCCCGTTGTTCACGACGATGAACACGATCTTCAGGCCATACTGGGCGGCGGTGGCAAGCTCCTGGCCGTTCATCATGAAGCAGCCGTCGCCGGCGAAGGAGACGACGGTGCGGTCGGGATGCACCAGCTTGGCGGCGACCGCCGCGGGAACGCCGTAGCCCATCGCGCCGCTCGTCGGGGCAAGCTGCGTGGAAAGCCGCGAATAGCGATGGAAACGGTGCACCCACACGGCGTAGTTCCCCGCGCCGTTGGTGACGATGGTGTCGGCGGGCACCATGTCGCGAAACGTCAGCATCACCTCGCAGAGGTTGAGATCTCCGGGCTGCGGACGGGGCCGTTGCCAGGCTTCGTACGCGCTGCGCGCCTCCGCCAGCCAGCCATGCCATCGCCCCTCCACGCCCGCGAGGCCGCGTGCGGCCTCGACGAACTCCGCCACGCCGGCATTGATGGAGAGAGCCGCCTGATAGACCCGGCCCAGTTCCTCCGGGTCCGGATGGATGTGGACGAGGCGCTGGCGCGGCTGCGGGATGTCGAGCAGCGTGTAGCCGGCGGTCGGCAGCTCGCCGAGGCGGTCCCCGAGGCCGATGATCAGGTCGGCCGCGCGTACGCGCGCCGCCAGAGCGGGATTCATGCCCGGCGACAGATCGCCCACATAGTGAGCGTCATTGTTGTCGAAAATGTCCTGACGACGAAAGGAAGCGGCCACCGGCAGGTCGAGATTGTGGACGAAGTCCCTCAATCCGTCCGCCACCGCGCTCGTCCATCCCGACCCGCCGACGATGAGCAGCGGCCGTTCCGCCTCGCGCAGCATCGCCTGCAGGGCCTGCATGCCGCCGGCGCCCGGAGAGGCGGCGGCCCTGGCATAGGGCCTGATGCGTGCCGGCGGCGCCGACAGCGTCTGCATGTCCTCGGGCAGGGCCAGCACCACCGGCCCCGGCCGCCCCGACACAGCAGTATGAAAGGCGCGCGAGACGAACTCGACCACGCGGTCCGCACGGTCGATCTGTGCCACCCACTTGCTGACCGGGCCGAACATGCGTCGATAGTCGATCTCCTGGAATGCCTCGCGTTCGATGACATCGGTCCCCACCTGACCGACGAACAGGATCAGGGGCGTCGCATCCTGATAGGCGGTGTGCAGGCCGATGGCCGCGTTGCACGCCCCCGGACCGCGCGTCACGAAGCAGATGCCCGGCCGTCCGGTGAGCTTGCCGTAGGCTTCCGCCATGAAGGCCGCGCCGCCTTCCTGGCGGCAGGTCACGAAACGGACCGCGCCTTGCGCGTCGACCAGCGCGTCCAGCACGCGCAGGTAGGATTCTCCCGGAACGCCGAAGATCAGATCCACGCCGTTCGTCACGAGCGTGTCCACGATGAGCTGCGCACCCGTGCGCGGTGTTGCTCCAGCCTCGACCGGCTTGACCGGCTCACCCATATTCGCATCCCCCGTAATTCGGTCAGAGTTGGTTCATTTCCTGCCGCGACCGGCTATCGGAATTTCAGACGGAAGGGCCGCGCCGAGACGGCCGCCACAGCGTCCGGTCCGCCGCTCGCCAGGTGCATTCGCTCACGTCGTTCCTCCCCGTTCAGGCCTCACGCAGTGAAGTCTGCTGAAGCCCGGTCCGGTTGTCCATTTCGATTGTCCCCCGGCTTTGTTCGATCGGCCTAATTCCGCCTCCTCATGGCACCGCCTCGCCGGCACAAGGAATTCACCGCGAGGGGCTTGCTCCCATCAACGGCAGACGAACCCGGTGACGATCGACTCCGGGGGGAACTACCGCTCCGGATATCTGGTTGCCGCTTACGGAGCATATGGCCGATGTGGCGGAATGTTTCCTCCGGCATCCGTCTGCCGCCGTGCGCCAGCGGATCCGGGCGGCGCTCCAAAGGAAATTGGGACGCCGACGGCGTGTTGCTGGTGCGCCGCCGGTCAGAGCCGGAATGGCTTGCTCTTCGACATTGTGAAGTTTATCAGAGAGTTGATGGCAAGAGGCTCCTCCGCACTCGCGGATATAGACCCAGCACGGCCTGGTCCTTGAGCCGCATACCGGTGGTTCCTCCGCCCTCGCGGAGATAGACCCTATGCCGGCCACCGGTTGGCACCCTGGCTTGGAGTTCCTCCGCGCTCGCGGAGACAGACCATCGAACGGGTCAAGGGGGTGTCGGCACACGGGCCCGCGCGCCAAGCGCTACAGAGACGAAAGTCTCCTCATGTATTGACCGGACGAACGATGCAATCCGTCAGGTCATCGGCTTCGTCAAACGCCTCGGCATGGCGCTGCCCCCAATCGCAGAGCGCCAGCAGCACCGGCTCGAGACTGAGGCCGAGTGCCGTGGCCGAGTAGTCGACGCGAGGGGGAACTTGGCGGAACACTTCCCGGCTGACCAGGCCATGTTCCTCCAGTTCCCGGAGCTGCTGTACCAGCACCTTCTGGCTGACGGACGGGATGAGCCGGCTGAGTTCGGATAGCCGCTTCGGTCCATCGAGAAGGTGATAGAGGATCACCGCCTTCCACCGGCCCGCGATCGTCCGAATGGCACGTTCGATCGGGAGAACGGGCAGTCTTTTGATGGGCTTCGGCATGCTTACCCCTTGGTGGGTATGGGAGAAATCTGTCTGTAGAGTATCAGATCGCTCTACGGATAAGAATATCCCTGTGGGCATGACGAGCACGGGGAACTGACGGTGAAGATTGCATATATCGAGCAGTTCGGCGGGCCTGAAGCGTTCCGCATTGCCGACGTTGCCCGACCCGAAATCCAGGCGGATGAAATTCTCGTTCGCGTTCAGGCAGCCGGAGTGAACTTTTTCGAGGTCCTGATGCGGCAGGACCGGTACGCAGCGACGCCATCGTTGCCGGCCACCTTCGGCGTCGAAGTGGCGGGGATCGTCGAAGCAGCCGGTATCGACGCGGATATCGGGATTGGGAGCCGTGTCGTGGTGCCGCTTTTCGCGCTCGGCCGCGCCGGGGGATATGCGGAATATGTTGCGGTCAAGGCCATGGCGGCCGTGCCCCTGCCCGATGCCGTATCCTTCGACGCCGGCGTGGCCTGCCTGGTGCAGGGACTGACGGCGCTCCATGCCGTCAGGCGAACATCCCCGCTCGGCAAGTCGGTCCTGATCACGGCAGCCGGCGGCGGTGTGGGAACACTGCTCGTCCAACTCGCCAAACACGCGGGCACCAGACGTGTCGTTGCGCTCGCCGGTTCGACCGGGAAGCTTGAGCTTGCTCTGTCATTGGGCGCGGATGCGGCGGTGAACCATCGGGATGCGGAATGGCTCTCCCAATGCCGGGAAACGGATTCGGGAGCAGGCTTCGATATCGTCTACGACTTTGTCGGCGGCGATCTGACGTCCTCGCTTCTCGAGGTGTTGGCTCCGACGGGAATTCTCCTCTTCGGCGCGCTGGGCAGATTCAATCTGGATGGCGAGACAATGAACGGATTGCTGGAAAAGGGTCAGACAATCGTGGGCTTGGCATTGCTTCCGCTGCTGCAGGGAAATGACCTCCATCAGGATCTGAGAGGTCTGTTTGAATTGATCGTCAGCGGTCGATTGAAGGCCATTATCGGCGGGCGCTTCCCATTGGAGCATGTTGCGCAGGCGCATCGGCTGATCGAGTCACGCGGCGCCGTCGGGAAAATCGTGCTGAGCCCTTAACCGCCCTGCTCCGCCAGCGCCTTGAGCGCCTCCAGATCGCGCTTGACCCACTCCTGGTCGTCGGCGAACTTTTCGTCGGTCATTCCGGGATGCTGGAAAAGCGTCAGCATCACCTCGCTGCCCGAGGCGTTGGGGATTATCCGCAAGGGGATATAAAAGACATTGCCGTTTCCCACATCGACCCAGTGGTCCATAACGCCGAATTCGTTATGGTCCGAAAAGGTGACGGTTATCGGGCCTTCCGGCCCCTGCCCCTTCCATCCCGCGTCGGTCTGTTCAAGGGCCGCATTGCTGAGACCGGATGCCCACCTCGGAAAGGCCTCCGGTCTCCAGAACATTTCATAAAGGCTCCTGGCATCGCGCTGGACGGAACAAGTGACAACCTTGGCTTTCATCGTGGCGCGGCCTTTCGCGGCAGGGCTATGCTCCTGCATTCAGTATAGTACGTTCTCGATATGCCGACGACCGTGTCGTCCCGCATTGCCGCCATCCGCCTCATTTCGGCTAATCCGTATGCGGAGGCGCTTCGATCGCCCAGCTCGGGTCGGCGCCGAACGGGTGGTCCAGGAAGAAGACCCAGGTTCCGTCGGGCAGTCGCCGGTGAACCTCCATGCCGTGGTGATGCACCACGGTCGGCCTGCCGGCCTTGTCCGTTCCCCGGATCAGCCATTGCGAGCGCGTCATCGCAAAGTCGCCGGAAACCGTCGTGTGGTGAGTGATCACATCCATATGGGGCTTCAGGCCGATATAGTCGGCCATCGTCTTGCGGATCGCCTCGGAGCCGCGCGCAATGCTGGTTCCGCCGTGCACCTCGTCAACCTGCACGATCGACGCTTCGGGATGATACATGGCGGCGGCGGCATCGACGTCCTGCGCGTTGAAGGCGCGTGCGAGCCAGAGATTGCAGAGTTCGGGAGAGGGAGCGCCCATCTTTCTTCTCCTGTGTGGACAATGTAAAGTTGAATGGGTGTCATCTCGCAGCCAACTTGCTGGCAACGGCCGCAGCTCGTCCGCTGCTCCTGCATATCTAGGGGCATGCACAGCGGAAAGCACGTTGTGGTTCCACCAGCGGCGCTTGCAGGACCGCAAGCGAGCATCTGTCTTGATACGGTATGGACGACTGGAACGAACCCCGACTTGTGCTCGCCGTGAAGCGGGCTGAAAGTCTCACCGGCGCCGCCAAGGCGCTCGGCATCGATCATTCGACGGTATTTCGCCGCCTGAATGCGCTCGAGGACAGGCTTGGCGTTCGTCTCTTCGAGCGCCTCCCCGGGGGGACCTATGAGGCGACGTCCGCCGGTGAGCGAATGGCAGCAGCTGCGGAGCGCATGGAGGACGAGACCCTCGCGCTCGACCGCAACCTGGTGGGGCTGGACCACCGCCCCTCGGGCCGGTTGCGCGTCACTTCCTCGGAAACGCTTGCCTATCGCCTCCTCACCCGGCACCTGGCCAATTTTCGAAAGGTGCAGCCCGGCATCGTCGTCGAGCTCATCATCGATAACCGCGTCCTCAGCCTCTCGCGCCGGGAAGCCGATATCGCGCTGAGGCCGATGCGCCCGAAGGAAGGCGATCTGTGGGGCCGCAAGCTCGCCGGCGTCGCCTGGGCGCTCTACGCCGCCCCGGCTTATCTCGAAGCGAACGGCGGTGCGCTCGCCAAGCCGGACGATCTGCGCCACCACGCCCTGATCGGCTGGGAAGAGATCGCGTCAGGCATAAGGGCCGCCGACTGGCTCGCGCGCGCGGCACCGCCGGAGGCGTGCGTCTATCGGACGAACAGTCTCGTCAACCAGCTCATCGCGGCCAAGTCCGGCATCGGACTCGCGCTCCTGCCCTGTTATCTCGGCGACGGTGAGCCCGGCGTGGCAAGGGCTCTGGCAGAGCCGGTGGCGGAGCTGGAAGGCGAGCTCTGGATCGTGACCCACGCCGACCTCAAGGGCACGGCACGCGTCAAGGCGTTTTTCGATCTGGTGGGCGAAGGCCTTGCCCGCGAGGGCAGGATTTTCGAGCCGGATTGATCCGGAGGTGCCTGGGCGCTCCGGCTGCCTTGGCGCTCCGGCGCGGAAGCCGGCTCGCGGCCCATCTTCCCGCTCTGCCGAATGGACTGCACCGTCAAGGGCCGAAATCAGGCATCTACCCAGTTCCCCGTAGGCCTTCACACAATCAGCGCCGCTCACTCATCCGAGACTTGACGCCGCCATGCGGACGTTTCATGCAATTTCGTCAGTTCGCGGGACCAAAATCCGTCTCGGCGCGGTTACCGGCGACAAAATACGAAGGCGAAGGGAGGAACCGGAATGTCGTTTGCCCTGTCGTTGTCCCGCGCCATAGACGCGGCGAATACCTTTATCGGAAAAGCTGTTTCCTGGCTGTTGCTGGCAGCGGTGCTGATCAGTGCCATCAACGCCGTCAGCCGCAAGGCGTTTTCGCTCAGTTCGAACGCGTGGCTCGAGGCCCAGTGGTACCTGTTCTCCGCCGCCTTCCTGCTCGCTGCCGGCTACACGCTGCTCAACAATGAGCACGTCAAGGTCGATCTGGTGTACGGCAAGCTGCCGCGCCGGGCGCAGCTATGGATCGAGATTTTCGGCACGCTGTTCTTCCTGCTGCCGTTCTGTCTGGTCACCATCTATCTCTCCTGGCCCATCGTTCTGGCGAAGATCGCCTCGGGCGAGGTCTCCAACAACACGGGCGGCCTCATCCAGTGGCCGGTCTGGGCGTTCATCCCGCTCGGCTTCGGTCTTCTGGCCCTGCAAGGGATCTCCGAGCTCATCAAGCGCATCGCCATCCTGCGCGGGGATATCCCCGATCCGGTCCTGATCGCGGACGCCGAGGCGGCCGCCCTGCAGTCCCAGTAACGACTTTCCGGAGAGCAAGATCGTGGTTGCATTCATTGCGGAAAACCTAGCGCCGATCATGTTCGCGTCGCTGATCGTCGTGCTGCTGCTGGGCTACCCGGTGGCATTCGCGCTGGCGTTCGTGGGCTTCGCCTTCGGCTTCATCGGCATCGAGCTCGGCCTCCTGCCGGTCAACCTGTTCGGGGCTATCCCGGACCGCATCTTCGGGCAGATGTCGAACGAGACATTGCTCGCCATCCCCTTCTTCACCTTCATGGGGCTCATTCTCGAAAAGAGCGGCATGGCGGAGGAGCTGCTCGACACCATCGGCCAGCTCTTCGGCCCGGTCCGCGGCGGCCTCGCCTTTGCGGTGATCTTCGTCGGCGCGATCCTTGCCGCGACCACGGGCGTCGTGGCGGCCTCCGTCATCTCCATGGGTCTCATCTCGCTGCCGATCATGCTGCGCTACGGCTACGACCGGAAAGTAGCCGCCGGCACGATCGCGGCATCGGGCACGCTGGCCCAGATCGTGCCGCCCAGCCTCGTGCTGATCATCCTCGCCGACCAGCTCGGGCGCTCGGTGGGCGATATGTACAAGGGCGCGCTGGTGCCGGCGCTGATGCTGGTCGGCATCTATGCGATCTTCATCATCGGCACTTCCATCGTCAGCCCCCACAAGGTGCCGGCGCTGCCGAAAGAGGCGCGCGTGCTGCACGGCTGGAAGCTGCTGCAGAAGGTGATCACCTCCCTCGTGCCGCCGCTGGTGCTGATCTTCCTGGTGCTGGGGACGATCTTCCTCGGCATCGCCACGCCGACGGAAGGCGGCGCGATGGGGGCGACGGGCGCGCTGATCCTCGCCGCCCTCAACCGCAGACTGGATCTGACGCTGCTGCGCCAGTCGCTCTACGCCACGGTCAAGCTGTCGTCGTTCGTGATGTTCATCCTGCTCGGCGCACGCGTCTTTTCGCTGGCCTTCTATGGCGTCAACGGCCATGTCTGGGTCGAGCACCTGATGACCTCCGTGCCCGGCGGCGAGGTCGGCTTCCTGATCCTCGCCAACCTGCTGGTGTTTTTCCTCGCCTTCTTCCTCGACTATTTCGAGCTGGCGTTCATCATCATCCCGCTGCTGGCGCCGGTCGCCGACAGTCTCGGCATCGACCTGATCTGGTTCGGCGTAATGCTGGCGATCAACATGCAGACCTCGTTCATGCATCCGCCGTTCGGCTTCTCGCTCTACTTCCTGCGCTCCGTCGCGCCCGTGCGCGCCTACCGGGACAGGGTGACGGGCGCGACCATCCAGCCCGTGACGTCGATGCAGATCTACATAGGGGCGATCCCGTTCCTCGTCATCCAGCTCGCGATGGTCGCGGTGGTGGTGGCGTTCCCGCAGCTCGTCATGCATTACAGGGCGGGCACTCCGGTCGTCGATCCGGCCTCGATCAAGCTCAACGTGCCCATGCCGGGCGCCGGCGGCACCAATCCGTTCGGTGCACCGGCGGCGCCGTCCTTCGGCGCTCCCCCTGCGCCGTCGTTCGGCGCGCCGCCCGCGCCGGGCAGCACGGCCCCCGCCTTCCCTGCCCCGCCGTCCTTCGGTGGAGCCAAGCCGGCGGATGAGCCCAAATAAATGTCCGCGTCGGGCTTCCGGAGCGCCCCATCCGGAACCGTGACGGACCGCGCCACCTCGCGGGGTTCCCGCGGAGGCGCGGCAGCAGCGAAAGCAGGGCGGCAATGCACCGCCGCCCCGCGCGATACATTCCGGTCGGCTTCGACACAACTGGAATAGAACGGGTTGCAGAATGTCGAATCAGGATCTGTTGCGCAACCCGTTCACATTTCTATCGTTTTACGCAACTTGCGTTTAATTTGATGCTCATATCGAACGCAAACTGCTCTAGTGGAGGAAGAGATGACGCAATCAATGGATCGTAGACGTTTCCTGTCCAAGAGCGCCTTGACCGGCGCGGGTGCGGCGGCGGCGGCCGCGACGGCCTTCTCGGCCCCCGCCGTTGCGCAGGAACTGCCCAATATTCGCTGGCGGCTGACGTCGGGTTTCCCGAACAACCTCGACACCATCTACGGCGGCGCGGTGTTCGCGGCGCAGACGCTGTCGGCCATCACGCAGGGCAAGTTCCAGATTCAGGTCTTCCAGGCGGGCGAGATCGTCCCCGGCCCGCAGGCCATCGACGCCGTGCAGTCCAACACGGTCGAGATCGCGCATACCTGCGGCTACTACTTCACCGGCAAGGACCCGACGTTCGCCATCGGCTCGGCCATTCCCTTCGGCCTCAATTCGCGCCTGCAGAACGCCTGGCTCTACCATGGCGGCGGCAACGAGGCCTATGACGAGTTCCTGTCCGCCTACAACATCATCGGCCGGCCGGGCGGCGCGACGGGTGCCCAGATGGGCGGCTGGTTCCGCAAGGAAATCAACAGCCTTGCCGACCTCAAGGGCGTGAAGATGCGCATTGCCGGCGTCGCCGGGGAGGTGATGTCACGTCTTGGCGTCGTTCCGCAGCAGCTTCCGGGCGGCGATATCTACCCGGCGCTGGAGCGCGGCACCATCGATGCCGCCGAGTGGGTCGGTCCCTATGACGACGAGAGGCTCGGCTTCTATCAGATCGCGCCCTACTACTACTATCCGGCCTACTGGGAAGGCGGCCTGACCATCCACTTCTACATCAACAAGGACGAGTGGGAGAAACTGCCGGACTTCTACAAGGCGGCGCTCGAAGCCTCGTTCCGGGCCGCCAACATCAACATGCAGTCGCTCTACGACGTCAAGAACAAGGCCGCCATCCGCTCGCTCGTCGGCAAGGGCACCCAGCTGCGCCCCCTGCCCCGCGATATTCTGGACGCCGCCTACAAGGCCTCCTTCGAGCTCTATGAGGAATATTCCAGCAAGCACCCCGCCTGGGCGAAGATCTATCCGGGCTGGAAGCAGTTCCGCGACGAGGGCTTCGAATGGTTCCGCGTCGCCGAATACACCTATGACAGCTACGTGTTCGCCGCGCAGGCCGCCGGCCAGTAACACGTCCGCCCGAGCTCTGACCCCGGAAGGCGGCGCGGCCCCTTCCGGGGTGTTTTTCATCCCGGAATCTTCCAGAAGAAATAGGCGGTCATCAGCACGCCGTAGACGATAATCGCGATGCGCAGCGCCCTGGTGGGGACAAGGTACGCGTAGCGGGCGGCAAGATATCCGCCGACCGTCACACCGAGGAGCGCGATCGAGCCGTTGTACCAGTCGATGGCGCCGCTCGCCGCGAAGCGGATAACGGCGATGAGCGCGATCAGCGCGGAGATCCACAGTTTCAGGCCGTTCATCGCGTGGATATCGGTCAGGCCCGCTGTGGCGAGAAAGGCCAGCAGCAGGATGCCGAGGCCGGCGTTGAAGAACCCGCCGTAGATGCACACCGCCGCCAGAAACACCCACAGGGCGAAGGCTCCCGCAGCCTTCGCGCCGGGCCGGCGCGAGGACAGCGTCTGCATGAGGGCGCTGACCCGCCCGCCGAAAGCGAACAGCAGCACGGCGACGAGCATCAGCCATGGCACGATGATGGTGAACTGCTCGTCGGAGACGACCAGCAGCAATTCCGCGCCCAGATACCCGAAGACGACCGACACAAGGGAATAGGCTATCAGCCGGTCGCGATAGCGGGTGATCGATTTCCAGAAGCCGGCCGCGCCGCTCACATAGCCGGGCATGGCCGCATAGGTGTTCGACGCATTGGCGAGCACGGGCGGCACGCCGGCGAACATCAGCGCCGGCAGCAGGATGAACGAGCCCCCGCCCGCCAGCGCATTGACCGCCCCGCTCAGTATGCCCGCAACGAGCAGAAAGATTTCCGTCATGACTCTCCTGGATCCATTCCTGATCGGCAGACGCTGCAGCCGCGCTATGACTGCGCCTTTCCGACGAGGCCGTTGTCGATGGCGTAGCGGATGAGGCCCGCCGTCGTCGCGATGCCGAGCTTCTTCTTGATGTTCTTGCGATGCGTTTCCACTGTTCTCTCCGAAATATCAAGAGCGCGCGCTGCATCGCGGTTGCTCGCCCCCTGCGCGAGGAGCAGGAGCACGTCCTGTTCGCGGGTCGTCAGCGCCGCCGCCGACGTCGGCGCGCCCCTGCGCTCCAGAAGGGCGTCCTGGACACCGGCGGAGAAATACGTGCCCCCCGCCGCCACCGCGTCGATGGCGGCGACGATCTCGTCCGTCGAGACG
>NZ_JBSEFH010000052.1:0-10636 GCF_053570585.1 Pseudochelatococcus sp. B33
CGCCCATCTGCCGCCCTACCAGCTCGGCCGCCTCCACGGTCAGATGGCGGAGGCGTTCGCGGACGCCGGTTTTGGCGCGTCTCTCGCCGAGGTGAAGGCGTCATTGAAGGCGCATCGCCGGCGCGGCTGGATCCATGCGCGGGGCGAGGTGACGCCCGGGGTGGTGGGTATCGCCGCGCCTGTTTTCGACGGCGAACGGGAGATTTTGGGCAGTCTCAGTCTCACAGTACGGGATTCGCAAGCAACCCCGGACAAGTTGCAGCGCATGGCGGATCAGGTCGTGCTTTGCGCGCGCATCATCTCCAACGCCATGACGCGCGAATGAAGGTATGCCTTATCCCGGCTATCCGCCACGAGGGCCGGAGATTCGCCGGCCAACTCGTCCTGGATAAGCTGCACTGAGAATGCCCAAATTTGGCTATTTACAAAAATCCAATATAATGAGATATACTTTCGATTAACGACAAGCACGGCCCCGTGAAAGAACGGCGCGCCCAACAGCGGGCAGCAATGCCGCATCCCAAGCAATGGGAAGGGAGGAAATCTTGCTCATCCAGGACATATCCGTCCATAAGTCCGGCAGCCTGCCGCGTATCGATGCCAAATGGATCATCATCGGCGTCACCGTGCTGCTCGTCGCCTGGTTCGTGCTGATACCGCTGGTGTTTCTGCTCTGGCAGAGCTTCGTGACACCGTATACGCGCACCACGCCGTCGGTCTTCACGTTCATGAACTACGTGCACGCCTTCTCGTCCGCGCGGCTCGGCACGTTGCTGTCCAACTCCTTCATTTTCGCCAGCGGCACGGCGCTGTTCGCGCTTGCTCTCGGCACGACGCTCGCCTGGCTGAACGAGCGCACGAACACGCCGTTCAAGTCGCTCTTCTTCGCGCTGTCGCTGATTCCGCTGATCATCCCGAGCATCCTGTTCACGGTGTCGTGGATCCTGCTCGCCAGCCCCCAGATCGGTCTCATCAACCGCATGCTCCGGGGCATCTTCGGTGTGGAAGAGGCGATCTTCGACATCTATTCCATGGGCGGCATGATCTGGGTGGACGGCCTGCACTATTCACCCATGGCCTTCCTGCTGATGACGGCCGCGTTCCGCGCCATGGACCCGTCGCTGGAGGAATCGGCGATGATGAGCGGCTCGTCGATCCTGCAGACGGCCTATCGCATCACGCTGAAGCTGACCTGGCCCGCGATCGTCGCGGCTTTCCTGATCATCTTCATCCGTGCGATCGAATCCTTCGAGGTGCCGGCGCTGCTGGGCGTGCCTGTCGGGCTGCAGGTCTTCACGTCGTCGATCTATCAGGCGGTCCACGGCTATCCGAGCGATGTCGGGCTGGCATCGGCGTTCGCGGTCATCCTGCTCGGGATCACCTCGCTCGGCATCTATTTCCAGTCGCGCCTCAGCAACCAGGGCAGCAAATTCTCGACCGTTACCGGCAAGGGCTTTCGCCCGCGGCAGATGGATCTCGGCCGCTGGCGCCATGTCGGCACCGCCTTCTTCATTCTCTATGCGCTGATCGTCGTCGTCCTGCCGTTTCTGACGCTGCTGTGGTCCTCGCTGCATCGCTACAATACGCCGCCCTCGTTTGCCGCCCTGTCGGGCATCACGCTCGATGCCTACCGCCAGGTACTCGCCTTGCCGGCCATGGGCACGGCGGTCTGGAACAGCATCATTCTCGCCATCGCCTCGGCGACCGCGGTCATGCTGCTCACGTCCGTCATCAGCTGGATCGTGATACGCACGAAGCTGCCGGGCCGCTGGCTCCTCGACAATCTGTCGTCGCTGCCCCTCGTCTTCCCCGGACTGGTGCTGGGTCTTGCGATGATGGTTTTCTACCTGAATTTCGATATCGGCATCTACGGCACACTGTGGATTCTCTTCATCGCCTACATGACGCGGTTCCTGCCCTACGGGATCCGCTATACGACGACGTCGATGCTGCAGATCCACAAGGAGCTCGAGGAATCGGCGACGATGAGCGGCGCCTCGTGGTCGAGGACGTTCCGCGCCGTCATCCTGCCCTTGATGAAACCCGGCCTGCTGGCCGGCTGGATCTACATCGTCATCGTCTCGATCCGCGAACTGTCGAGCTCGATCCTGCTCTACAGCCCCGGCACGGAAGTGGTCTCGATCATGATCTGGGAGCTGTGGCAGGGGGGTACCTACGTCCAGCTTTGCGCCTTCGGCGTGATGCTCATCGGCTCCCTCTTCATCCTGGTGCTCGTCGCGCAGGCGCTCGGAAGCAAGGTCGGCGTGAAGGGTTGAGAGTGATGACGACACGCCCGTCAATCGATCACAAGCAAGAACGGACAGCACAGGAAGGAAATGCCATGACCGCATTCAACAGGCCGACGAGCCGCAGAGGCTTCGGCAAACTGACTTTCAGTCTCGCCCTCGCGGCCGCCTTCGGCAGCGGGGCCGGCAAGGCGCGCGCCCAGAACGTGCTGCAGGAGCTGGCCTCCTACAGCGGCCCCGATCGCGCGGAGCGTCTCCTGGAAGGCGCGCGGGCCGAAGGGGCGCTGTCCATCTATACCTCCCAGCGCCAGGAGGACATGACGGCCGTCGCGAAGGCTTTCGAGGAGAAATACGGCATCCGCGCCAGCGTCTGGCGCGCCAATTCCGACGTGGTGCTGCAGCGCGCGCTGACCGAGAACCGCGCCGGCCGCTTCTCGGTGGACGTTTTCGAGACCAACGGCAACGAGCTGGAAGCCCTCCACCGGGAGGAAGTCCTGCAGAAGGTCGTTTCGCCGTCACAGGCCGACATCATGCCGCTCGCCACACGGCCCCATGGTGAATGGATCGGCACCCGGCTCAACATCATCACCTCCGCGATCAACACCGAACTGGTCAGCGCCGAGGACGCGCCAACGACCTGGACGGATTTCCTCAACCCGAAATGGAAGGGCAAGATCGGCGTCGAGGCCGACGACGCCGACTGGTTCGCGGAAGTGGTCAACTCGTTCCCCAGCGAGGAAGAGGGCCTGGATTTCTTCCGCGAGCTGGTGGCGACCAACGGCCTTTCCGTGCGCAAGGGGCACTCGCTGATGCTGGAGCTCGTCGCCGCCGGCGAGATCCCCCTGGCCATGACCGTCTACCAGTATCACGTCGACGGCATGAAGAAGAACGGCGGCAAGGTCGACTGGCTGCTCATCAAGCCCGCCATCGCCCGCGTCAACGGTCTGGCCGTGGCCAATGCCGCGCCCCATCCGAACGCGGCGCTGCTCTTCTACGACTTCCTCCTGACCGATGGACAGAAACTCTACGCCGAGCGCGAGTACACCCCGACCAACATCAGCGTCAGCCCGCTGCCGGAGAATCTGGAGCTCACGATGGTCGATCCGGTGCGCATGCTGGACGAGGGCAAGAAGTGGCAGCAGCTCTTCGAGGACATCGTCATCAACCGCGGCAGGTAGGCCCTCTTCGCCGGCGGCGGAGCGGAGCGGGCGACCGCTCCGTCACCGGCGGCCATTCATTCGGTGCTGCAAGCCCATGAGGACAATCAATGCTGTCTGTCAGTAACCTGTATACCGAGTATCCAAATGGAAGCGGCGGCGTTGTGAAGGCGGCGCAGGACATCAGTTTCACCGTCCCGAAAGGCAAACTCTTCACGCTGCTCGGGCCGAGCGGCTGCGGCAAGACCACGACATTGCGCTCCATCGCAGGGCTTGAACGGCCGACCGGCGGCCACATCGCCATCGACGACATCGTGGTCTTTTCCTCGGCCGGCAAGACCTTCGTGCCGCCCAACAAGCGCGATTTCGGCATGGTCTTCCAGTCCTATGCCATCTGGCCGCACATGAACGTCTTCGAGAACGTCGCCTTTCCGCTGAAAAGCGGCTCGCGCAATTTCAGCAAGGCGGAAACGGAGAAGAAAGTCGAGCGTGTGCTGAAGGCGGTGGCGCTCGACCATCTCGCCAGCCGCGAGGCGACGCGCCTCTCCGGCGGCCAGCAGCAGCGGCTCGCGCTGGCGCGCGCGCTCGTGATGGAGCCGCGCCTGCTGCTGCTCGACGAGCCGCTCTCGAACCTCGACGCGAAGCTGCGCGAACTGATGCGGTTCGAGCTGAAGCGCATCCAGCGCGATCTCGACCTCACGACCATCTATGTCACGCACGATCAGGCGGAGGCGCTTGCGCTTTCCCACCAGATCGCCGTCATGCACGACGGCCGGATCGAGCAGCTCGGGACGCCGCGCGAGATCTACGAGCGCCCCAGCAGCCGCTTCGTCGCCGATTTCGTCGGTACCACCAATTTCATCGAAGGCACCGTTCTCGACGCGGAAGGAGACAGCAAGGCGCGGATTAACAGCGAGATCGGGCAGATCGTCGTCGACAGCGATTCCGCCGAACTGGCGAGGGACAAGAAGGTCAGCATATCCATCCGTCCCGAGAACGTTCACCTTTCCCTGAATCCCGGCGAGCGGGAAGACGGCGTCATGGACTTCGTCGGGACGGTGGAAGGCAAGGCTTTCCTCGGCGAGGTCATCGACTACAAGATCCGCGTCGCCGACGGTGTCTTGCTCGCCCGCGCCCATCCTTCCGTCCAACAGGTCCTCGGCAAGCCGATCCATGTCCGCCTGCCGGTCGACAAGTGCCGGCTCGTCGAGCCCTGACGGAAAGCCATGAGATCGCCTTGGGGCTCGCTCCTGCAGCATTCAGTTCCCGCGTCAGGAAGCCAGGACCTACCACGCATACGCAAAACCCTGGAGGAAGCATCACAATGTCGGATGAACTCAAACAGCGCCTGATCGACGCCGGTATCGTGCTCGACGCCGCCGGGCTCGGCGATTTCACGCGCGGTCACGTCTCGGTCCGCGATCCGTCGGACCCGTCCCTCTTCTTCATGAAGCCCCACAGCGTCGGCTTCGAGGAGGTGACGATCGAGAGCGTCGTGATCTGCAATCTCGAAGGCGAAAAGGTCGGCGGAGCCGGAAGACGACACAGCGAGGTCTTCATTCACTCGGAGATTTTCCGCGCGCGGCCGGATCTGAATGCGGTCATCCACGCCCACCCCAAGTATGCCGTCGCGCTGTCCTCGGTTGACAGGCCCTGGCGCGTCGTCTCCCAGTCGAGCGCCGTCTTTTCCGATGGCGTCGGCCTCTACGAAGACACGATCGACCTGATCCGCTCCCAGGAAACGGGACGGGGCGTCGCCCAGGCGCTCGCCGGCCACAAGGCCGTTCTGATGCGCGGCCATGGCGTCGCGGTCGCGGGGAACTCCCTCGAGGAGGCCGTTATCCGCACGATCACGCTCGAAAACGCCTGCGAGGATCAGTTCATCGTGCACGGCTTCGGCGGAGAGACCATCGCGTTCGCGGAGGACGACGTCGCGCGGCTGCGCAACAACCTCGACCGCGCCGAACAATACGTCGTGAACTTCGACTATCTGTTGCGGCGGGCCCACCGCCATCGGTGATGCAGATATGGCCAAGGTGGCGTCATGAAGCCTGACGGCGGGTGATCGCCGCCGAGGCCTCGGCGTCCGGGCGGGGCGGATCTGTCTGCTTTCGCATCAGATCCCGCGAGCCGGCGCCGCTTCGCCCGCTTCCTGCGGGATGGACCACCCCGTCGTTTCGTCCTGCGCGACCGTGGCCACGAGCGCGCGGGCGATCTCCAGGATGCTGCTTGCGAAATGGGCCGGCACGTTGTCGGCGAGGCAGAGGACAAGCTGGCGGTTGATGCTCGGCCCCTCGATCCGGCGCGCGCCGATCCTGCCGGCGCGGATGCCGTCGAGGCCGAAGATCGACGGCGCGATCGTGCAGAAGCCGCGCTCCTCGATGAACGTCTTTTTCATGTCGATGGCGTTGACTTCGAAGGCGATGTCGAGCCTGATGCCGGCTTCCCGCGCGATGGCGTCGATGATTTCCCGCGTCGTGTGCGCGGGGCTGTCGAGCACGTATTGGTAGGCCGTCAGGCGTGTGAACTGGATCGGCCCCTCCTCCGGCCTCACGATCGCGCGCGGACCGAGCAGATACATGGCCTCGTCGGCGATGTGGTGGCAGCGGCCCAGCAGGCGCCCGGCCAGCGTGCTGTAACAGAGGGCCGCGTCGATTTCGCGGCTGATGACCAGGGGCGTCAGGTCCGAACTCAGGCCGTCGCGCACCGTGACGGTGCTGAAACCCATCTCGCGCAGCCGCAACATCATATCCGGCCCGATGAGCTTTCCCGGTGAAGGCGCGATGCCGACCGTGAGCGGCCTGTCCCTCGGCGGCCGGAACGGCGCGATGCTGTCCGTCGCGATCCTGCACTGGTCGAGCACTTTCATGGCCTCCGCGTAAAAGGCCGTGCCCGCCGGGGTTGGCACCACACCGCTCGGCGAACGCCTGAAGAGCTCGACGCCCAGCACCGCCTCGAGTTCCTTCATCTGGTAGTGCAGCGCGGGCTGCGACAGATTGAGTTCGGCAGCCGCGCCCGTGAACGATCCCGCCTCGCAGAGCTGGCAGAAATATCTCAATTGTTTCAAGGTGAAGCGGGTCATTATAGAAAATTCTTATATTGCGAAAAAAATTCTATACTAGGGCCTCCGGAGGCGCAAGGGCATGATCCGCTTCGACAAGAAGGGAGCCGACATGCAATATATTGATGCTTTCAATCACTTCTTTCCCAAGGCCGCGTGGGCGAAGATACAGGGCCTGTCCGGCGCGGGGGAAGGCATTGGCAAACGCATGCAGGGCATTCCCTGCATCTATGATCTCGACACCCGCCTGCAGATCATGGACGAGTTCGGCCCCGGTTATCGCCAGATCCTGTCGCTCGGCATGCCGCCACTGGACGAGATGGGGGATGCGGCCTTCGGCGCGGAGGTGGCGCGGCTCGCCAATGATGGCTTCGCCGAGCTGATCGCCGCCCATCCCGACCGGTTCGCCGGCTTCGTGGCCGGCCTTGCCATGAACGACCCGGCGGGCGCGGCGCGCGAAGCCGAGCGGGCCTTTACCACGCTCGGCGCCGCGGGCCTCCAGATCCACACCAACGTCGGCGGCCTGCCGCTCGACGATCCGCGCTTCGACGAGATTTTCGCGGTGGCGCATGAATATCGCAAGCCCATCCTGCTCCATCCCTCGCGCGGCAGCGACTTGCCCGACTACAAGTCCGAGGATCGTTCGAAATACGAGATCTGGTGGACGTTCGGCTGGCCGTACGAAACGAGCGCGGCCATGGCGCGCCTCGTCTTCTCCGGCATCATCGACAAGTATCCCGGAATCAGGTTCCTCGCCCACCATCTGGGCGCGATGGTGCCCTATTTCGAGGGGCGCGTCGGTCCCGGCTGGGACCAGCTCGGCAAGCGCACGTCGGACGAGGACCTGCGTCCAGTCCTCGAGCGCCTGAAGAAGCGTCCGCTCGACTATTTCAAGGGCTTCTACGCCGATACCGCGG
Organism: Pseudochelatococcus sp. B33; assembly: GCF_053570585.1. Taxonomy (NCBI): domain Bacteria; kingdom Pseudomonadati; phylum Pseudomonadota; class Alphaproteobacteria; order Hyphomicrobiales; family Chelatococcaceae; genus Pseudochelatococcus; species Pseudochelatococcus sp. B33. Next base: position 7,382 of record NZ_JBSEFH010000052.1, read on the forward strand.
TGTTCGGTTCGCGGCCGGCGACGGAATGCGGCCTGGCGTTCTACGGTGTCGACAAGGTCCTGTTCGCATCCGACTCGCCGTTCGATCCGGAGCGGGGCCCCGGCTATATCCGCAGCACCATCGCCGTTCTCAACGAACTCGGGCTGCCGGAGAGCGATCTGGAGAAGATTTGTTACCGGAATGCGTTAGAGTTCTTCGATCTGAAATAAACGGACAAGCTGAAAATAAGCGACATTCTGGGAGGAGGATGCAAGGTGACGACGACGCTGTTCAAACGGATCATGCTGGCTCTTTCGTTGACGCTCGCGGCCGCTCCCGCTGTCGCGGCGGACAGGATCAGCGTCGGAGTGACGAATGCCGCGAGCGACATTGCGCTGTTCATCGCCGACGCAAAAGGTTATTTCGCGGAAGAGGGGATCGAGGTGGACTTCGTCCCCTTCGACTCGGCCGCGAAGATGATCGCGCCGCTCGGCGCGGGGCAGCTCGATGTCGGCGGCGGCGCTGCGTCCGCCGGCTTCTACAATGCGCTCGGCCGCGATGTCGACGTGCGGATCGTGGCCGACAAGGCGCGCAACTCTCCGGGCTACGGCTTTCAATCGTTCCTGGTGCGCAAGGCCCTGAAGGACAGTGGCGAGGTCAACTCGCTCGCCGATCTGAAGGGGCGGAAGGTGGCGGTCGTTTCCAACGGCAGCAGCGACCTGTCCGTGCTCAACGAGGCGCTGAAATCCGCCGGCCTCCAGTATGGCGATGTCGAGATCAGCTATCTCGGCTTCACCCAGCAGCTGGCGGCCTACGAGAACGGTGCCATCGACGCCAGCATCACCACGGAGCCGAATGTGACCAACATCGTCTCGAGAGGCGCGGCGGCGGTGCTGGTTTCGAACGACAGCTTCTATCCGGACCAGCAGACGGCCGTCATCTTCTACGGCCGGGAGATGCTCGATCCTGATTCCGACCGGGGCCTGCGTTTCATGAAGGCCTACGTGCGGGCCGCGAACTTCTACGTCGATGCGCTGTCCGAAGGCGGCCTCAGGGGCCGGAACGCCGAGGAGGTCATCGACATCATGGCCAAGTATTCGAACGTCAAGGACCCGGACGTCATCCGCAAGGTGACACCACACCGCATGAACCCCGACGGCACGGTGAACATGGAAAGCCTGCAGAAGGATCTCGCCTTCTTCCAGCAGGCCGGGCTGGTTTCCGCCGATGCGACGCTGGAAGGCGTCATCGACACGTCCTATGTCGCCAGGGCGAACGAAGCGCTGGCAGCGGAGGGCAAGCAGTGAGCGACACCGCCTCCGGCCACGCCGACACCATCCTGGAGATCAGCCGCCTCAACAAGCGTTACGGGAACTTCCACGCGGTGTCGGATGTCAGCCTGTCGATCCGGCGCGGCGAATTCTTCATGATCGTCGGGCCCTCAGGTTGCGGCAAGTCCACGCTCATCCGGATGCTGGCGGGGCTGGAAAAGCAGTCGAGCGGCAGGATACAGGTCAACCGGCAGGCGAATTCCGGACGGCCGGAAAATGCCATGGTCTTCCAGGGGGATTCCGTGTTTCCCTGGATGACGGTGTGGGAGAACGCGGCCTTCGGCCTGAAGATGCGCAACCGTCCCGAAGCGGAGATCCGGGACGTGGTGGGGCATTTTCTGGCGAAGACCGGGCTGACCCGTTTCGCCAACGCCTATCCGCACCAGCTGTCGGGCGGCATGCGCCAGCGCGTGTCCGTCGCGCGGGCCTTCGCCAACGATCCGGACATCCTGCTGATGGACGAGCCGTTCTCCGCGCTCGATGCCCAGAACAAGTTCCTGCTTCAGGAGGAGTTGCTGCGCATCTGGGAGGAAACGCGCAAGACCGTGATCTTCATCACCCACAGTGTCGACGAAGCCGTGATGCTGGGAGACCGGATCATGATCATGACCGCCAATCCGGGTACGAAGAAGGAAATCGTCAACGTCGATCTGCCGCGGCCGCGTGACCTGATGGAACTGCAGATGAATCCGGAGTACGGCACGCTGGTGCACGATATCTGGTCCAGCCTGCGCCATGAGGTGAATCGTGCCAGAGAGCTCAACGCGATGGAGGCGTAGGTGGCGCAGGTTCAACGCGAAAGACTCGCATCCCGTCTGAAATTCTCCCTGCCCGCGCAGGAAACGGAGCGGCTGATCGCCATCAGCTCGCCGCTGCTCCTGCTGCTGCTGTGGGAAGTGCTCGCGCGCTACGGTGTCATCGACCAGCGCTTCTTTCCGGCCCCGACGCGGATATTCGCCGTGATGGGCGAGATGATCGTGCGCGGCGATCTGTGGACGCACATCAGCGTCAGCCTGTGGCGGCTCGCCGTCGGTCTGATGATCGGCGGGGTTCCTGCCCTTGTGCTGGGCGTGATCATGGGGCTCAACCGCAAGATCTACGCCTTTTTCGACCCGCTGATCTCCGCAACCTATCCCATCCCGAAAAGTTCGATCCTGCCGCTCGCGCTGCTGATCTTCGGCCTCGGCGAGGCCTCGAAGATCTTCATGGTCGCGATCGGGGTGTTCTATCCCATGGTGATCAACGCCGCGACCGGCGTGCGGGGCATCAGCCAGATCTATCTCGACGTCGGCACCAACTATGGCGCGAACCCGCGGCAGGTCTTCATGAAGATCGCCCTGCCGGGGGCGATGCCGGTCATCCTGACCGGCGTGCGGCTCGGCGTCGGCATGGGCCTCGTGCTGATCGCCATCGCGGAGATGGTCGGCGCCAAGAGCGGCCTCGGCTACATGATCTGGGCCGCGTGGGAGACGTTCGCCGTGGAGCAGATGTACGTCGGCCTCTTCTGCGTCGCCATCATCGGCTTTCTTCTGAACGTCGGCGTCAACCAGATCGAGAAGGTCCTGGTCCCCTGGCGCAGGGTCTGACTACCGCGATGGAAAAGCCGGGAAAGGCGCACCTTCATTCGCGCGTCATGGCGTTGGAGATGATACGCGCGCAAAGCACGACCTGATCCGCCATGCGCTGCAACTTGTCCGGGGTTGCCTGCGAATCCCGTACTGTGAGACTGAGACTGCCCAAAATCTCCCGTTCGCCGTCGAAAACAGGCGCGGCGATACCCACCACCCCGGGCGTCACCTCGCCCCGTGTATGGACCCAGCCGCGCCGGCGATGCGCCTTCAATGACGCCTTCACCTCGGCGAGAGACGCGCCAAAACCGGCGTCCGCGAACGCCTCCGCCATCTGACCGTGGAGGCGGCCGAGCTGGTAGGACGGCAGATGGGCA
>NZ_JBSEFH010000053.1:0-9662 GCF_053570585.1 Pseudochelatococcus sp. B33
TCTGCGAATACGACGGCAGGCCGCTTTATCTGAGGCCGACCGCGATCCCCCGCTACAAAATGATCTGCGAGACCAACGGCTATGAAGGCGAGGTGAGCGCAGACGCCGCGGGCATCATCGTTACCCTGTTCGCCTTCTCGCATCTCTCGTTCGCCTATCGGTCGGACGTCTTGAGTGAAGGCTATGCACGTCTTTACAGCTACGCGGTGGGCCACCGTGAGGCTGCGGAGATTCTACAGGCCATCGACTGAAACCCGGTTTCGGTCACTGCAACGGCGCTCTGCCAACCGGCAGAGCGCTTTTTTTATGCGCAGGCCTTTCAAGGTCACGCAAGCCCGTTCCCACCTGCGCGGTGCCGCTCTGCGAGGGGTGTCCGCCCGGTTCCTTCGGCGGCGGTGTGGTCCGGCGGACTGAGAGAGTTGGAGGAGGGATGGGGTTTTCGCGGCGGGCTCAGGGCCGGGAGAGAGGCTTCCGGTACCCGCTCCGGGATGGCCCATAATCCCAGGAGTTGCAGGCGACGGCGCGCCCTCGTGTCGCGTAGCGACGCCTGGAAATCGGCGTTCGGCAGCTTGAGGCGAACCGAGGGCAGGTCGTCGGCGCCATCATGCCGATCATTCCGGCGGCGCTCGGTTTCCGGCCCCTGACTGGCGGTCTCGCAGTCAACATGGTGCTGCCGCTCCGTCGCTGAGCCCCCCGCAATCCCCACCGACAATCAAGCCGTGCACCGCTGTGTGCGGCTGCGTGGAGTCACGTCCATGATCCAATTTCAAATTTTACACCGGTACTCGGACACCGAGTGGCGGCCGGTGACGATCGCGTTCAGCTTGGCGCCGGACGGCGACCAGCAATATCTCTGGCCATCCTTCGATGAGGCCGAGGCCGCGCGGCAGCATCTTCTCACATGTTCGCCCGATGCCGAACTCCGCGTCGCGCTTGCCGGCGGGGATATCGGTGACCTCGACTGGCAAAGTCGCGAGAAGCTGCGTTTTGCCGATGGCACCTACGCGCCCACACCCTGGCACGACGAACCCTGGTATCAGGCCAGGCACGACGAACATTTCTGCCATATCTCCCGGGAGCAGGCGGGCAAGATCGCGTTTACCGAAAACCCCGCCAAGGGACAGGCCGACCGCCAATTGATCATGTCGCCGGGTCGCTACCTGAATCGCTTCTTCTCCGAGCACCTCGACAACGACGCGATCCGGGACTGGTGCGCCAGGCTCTCCGTGCTGGTGCAGGAACATGCCCTCAAGATCACCCAGGACGCGGACGAAATCGAAGACGTCTATGTCCGCGGTCCCCGCAGCTGCATGGCGCATGAGGCCGGCGACTTCGAGGGTCCGTGTCATCCCGTGCGGGTCTATGCCGGTCCGGACACGGCACTCGCTTATATCGGCACCCGCGATGACGCTACCGCCCGCAGCATCGTTTGGCCGGACCGCAAAGTCTACGCCAGAATCTACGGCGACGAGTCCCGCCTCAGATTGCTCCTTGAGGGGGCTGGCTACAGCGCCGGCAGCCTGAACGGTGCCCGCATCCGGCGCATCCCGCATGGCGACAGTTTTGTTGTCCCCTACATCGATCGGGGTGACGATCTTGCGGACGACGGTGAACACCTTGTCATCGGCCGGGGCAGTATCTCATCCGGAAACACCACAGGTGTGGCGGATATGCCGTGGTACTGTCCGCGTTGCGACAGCGAGGGTAGCCCATACGAGACGGTCTATGTCGCCGACGGCGGGAGCGAAGAATGGTGCAGCCGTTGTTTTCACGACCACGCGACCTTCTGCGACTACAACAACCGCTACTATAGCGACGACGAATCCTTCGTCACCGTCCATGCCGGCCATGACTCGCATACCGTTCTTGAGGACGATGCAGAGGATTTCGGCGCCGTCTATCTCGAAGATCGCCGCGAATGGTGGGTGAGCTGCTGCTGCCGTCGGTGCGATGCCTCCGGCCAATGGTTCCACGCTGACGATCTCACCGAATATCATGGCGAATGGCTGTCTGAAGATCATCTGCCTGAACCTTTCGACGATGACGATGCCTCTCTCGCCAACGCCCATGTTCTGGCCTACCGCCAGTTCCACGACGAGATGGCCGCGATCCAGGCGGACGTTGCCAGGTGGCAGGTCGCCGGAGAGCGTGCCCGGGACGAGAGACTGAGGCGCGAGCGAGACGAGGCAGAGCGCCTTCGTCTCGAAGAGCCCCGCATTTCCGAAGCCCCCCATTCCGCCATCGCGATGACGGTGCCGGCCTCGGCCACGACCCCCTCCCACGCGAGCCTGAACCATGACCTATGATGTTGCGGGCCGGACCGGCCTGTTGGAAATCCTGTCGTGGGCACGCCCCCATGACAGCGCCATCGAACGCGCCTTCTGCCGGGAATATCTCGACCCGATTCCCGGCATGGCCACTGACACCTTTGGCAACCGAATGCTTACCATCGGCGACACCCCCCGTGTCGTGTGGAGCTGCCACGTCGATACCGTGGCGGCCTGCGGCGGGCAGCAGGACGTGGGCATCGACACGCTTGGTCTCGCCCGATTGTGCGATGGCAGGCCCGGTATGTCGCTCGGCGCCGATGACGGGGCGGGTGTATGGATCATGCTCAACATGATCGCGGCAGGCCGCCCTGGCCTCTACCTGTTCCATCGCGGCGAGGAACAGGGCTGTCTCGGATCCTGCTGGATCCAGCGCAACAACCCGAAACTGCTGCAGGACATCGACGCGGCCATCGCCTTCGACCGCACCGGCTTCCAAGATGTCATCACGCATCAGAGCTTCGGACGGACGTGCTCGGACGCTTTTGCAGCCAGCCTGGCATCCGCGCTCAACGGTCTGAACCCGGACTTCCGATATACCCCTGACAATACGGGCGTCTGTACCGACACCAACGAATATGCCGGGATCATCCCCGAATGCACCAACCTGTCGGTGGGGTACCGTGGCCAGCACGGACCGGGGGAAACGCTTGACGTCGGCCATTGCAAAAAGCTGCTCGCCGCCATGCTGGAACTCGACGCATCCCGGTTGGTGATCGAGCGCGATCCCTCGATGCAGGAAGACGAGCGCTGGGGTTGGCTCGAAAACTATCGCGGCTATCGCGACGACTTCGCGGACGCAGTTGCGGACCATCCGTGGTTGGCCGCGCGGATGCTGGAGGAATGCGGCCTCACGCTGGACGATTTTCTGATGGCCGTTTGGGCAGAGGAGATGGACGCTGACTCCGGCTACCGCCCGCTCACGGCATCCTGATCGGCTGCCGGTGTCCGGTGCACCCCTAAATCGGGTGTCTTCGGCGCGCATGGCGTCAGAGCGACGGCTTTTGAGGCTGATGAATCAACAGGGGTGAGTGCAGACGGGATATATCGCCCGTATCCCGCACCGGGACGCGCCGTTGGAGATGGAGGGCAGGGCGCGAAAGCTTCCCGACCGAGCATCCTGAATTCCGCAAAGCCGGAAACACGGAATCCCGTGCGTCCGGCTTCGTGCCTTTCCGGATTCCCGGATCGTCGGTTTTACGGCGCCGTCCCCCGAGGCAGGGGGCGGCGCTTCGCTTCGTGGCGGATTGGTGCTTGGGAGAGTGGCTCTCGAGCGTCCGCCGCGGAGTCTGTTTCCATGGCTACAGTCAAGAAGATCACCCTGTCGTCCTCGCGCGACATTCCCTTCGACAAGCTGGTGTTGAGCCAGTCGAACGTCAGGAAGGTCAAGGCCGGTGTCTCGATCGAGGAGCTGGCCGAAGACATCGCCCGGCACGGCCTGCTGCAGGGGCTCAGCGTCCGGCCGGTCGCCGACGGCACCGGTGCCGAAACGGGCATGTTCGAGATCCCGGCGGGAGGGCGGCGCTACCGGGCGCTCGAACTCCTCGTGAAGCAGAAAAGGCTTTCGAGGACGGCCGCGGTGCCCTGCGTCGTGCGCGAGGGCGGTATCGCCGAAGAGGATTCGCTGGCCGAGAACGTCCAGCGCGCCCCGCTGCATCCGCTCGACCAGTTCAGGGCCTTCCTCACGTTGCGTGAGAAGGGCCAGTCCGAGGAGGACATCGCCGCGGCCTTCTTCGTGTCGGTCAACGTGGTCAAGCAGCGGCTGAAACTGGCGTCGGTGTCGCCGAAGCTGCTCGACATCTATGCCGAGGACGGCTTGACCTTGGAGCAATTGATAGCCTTCACCGTTTCCGGTGATCACGAGCGGCAGGAGGAAGTGTTCGAGCGCCTGCAGCACACCTATGACAAGTCCGCCTATGTCATCCGGCGCTGGCTCACGGAGGGCGCTGTGCGCGCATCCGACAAGAGGGTGGAGTTCATCGGCCTCGACGCCTATGTCGCGGCCGGCGGCGCTGTGCTGCGCGATCTCTTCCATGGCGATGACGGCGGCTGGCTGCAGGATGCTGTATTGGTCAACCGGCTGGTCGCCGAGAAGCTGAGGACGGAATCCGAGGCGATCGCGGCCGAGGGCTGGAAATGGCTCGAGGTCGCCCCCGACTTTGCCTATGGCAATACCTACGGCCTGCGGCGACTGCGGGGCGAACCCTTGCCGCTGAGCGCCGAGGAGGAGGCGAGCCGCGACGCGTTGCAGCAGGAATACGACCGTCTGCAGAGCGACCACGAGGGCGTCGACGAGTTGCCCGAACAGGTCGACGAACGCCTGGCCGAACTGGAGACGGCGCTTACCGCGTTCGATGAACGGCCGCTCATTTTCGATCCCGAGGAGATCGCCCGTGCCGGCGCCTTTGTCAGCATTTCTCCGGACGGCGGATTGCGCGTCGAGCGCGGCTACGTGCGTCCCGAGGATGAGGCGCCCGTCGAGCCGGAAGGCGATCCCGTGGAAGGTGAAGGAGAAAACCAGCCGGCTGTGGCGAGCCTGAACAATGATGGGGGCGATCGCGTTTCCTCGACCGCGCCGCAGGCCGAGCTGGAAGATGAGGACGAAGGTCTGTCGCCGATCTCGGACCGGCTACTGACGGAGTTGACCTCGCATCGGACGCTTGCCCTGCGCGACGCGCTCGGAAGACAGCCCGATGTTGCCTTTCTCGCGGCGCTGCATGTCCTGACGCTCGGGGTCTTCTATCACTACGGTTCGGACAGCTGCCTCGAACTCGATCTGAAGAGCCCCGCCTTCAGCGCCCAGGCGCCGGGACTCAACGACAGCGCCACAGCTCAGGCGATCCGCGCCCGTCACGAAAGCTGGCTGAACGCGCTGCCCAAGGAATCGGAGGAACTCTGGAGCGCCCTGGAAGGATGGGACACCGACAGCCGTTCCGAACTGTTCGCCCATGTGATCAGCCTTTCGGTCAACGCGGTGCATGAGGCCTGGAACCGGCGGCCGCGCGCGCTGGCCCACGCCGATCAACTGGCAAGGGCCGTCGCTCTCGACATGGCCGCGGCCGGCTGGCAGCCGACCGTGGATACCTTCCTTGGTCGCGTCACCAAGGCACGCATCCTGCAGGCTGTAGCGGAGGCGAAGGGACAGGGGGCCGCTGATAGTATCGCTCATCTAAAGAAGGGTGACATGGCGGCGCAAGCCGAGGCCTTGCTCGCGAACAGCGGCTGGCTTCCCGAGCCGTTGCGGACGCCGGGAGATCCCAAGACCGAACTTACGGAGGTCACCGAGCCGCGAGCGAGTGTCGAAGAAACGGCGGCAAACAACGGCGAAATAGCCGTGGGCGATCACGGCGGCATCGCCGACAATGGTGGGGATGACGATGCCGGCCACACGGTTGCAGCGGAATAGTCCGTCAAGGTGAACATGAACATGGGCTCGCCGGCAACGGCGAGCCCTTTTTCTTTGAAGGATCTTTCCATGTTGGAACATCTCCTCGAACGGGCCAACCACGCTGGGGCCGTCCGTCATCGTCAGTCGAATGGTCGCGAGCAGGACAACTACTGGCTCATCAGTGATCTCCCTAACGCACCCGGCTGCCCCATATTCTTACGATACTCAGATCAAAAAACCGGCAAAGGGGCTGCCGGCACGTGGCCGGGTTATGTTGCGCTGTGGCCGTTGTTGCGCATTTGCGATTGGCTACTGCCCCTCGGACGACTGAGAGCTTCTGCGCAACATGAGGCCAGTCCGGGGGAGGTTGCGTGATGCCCAGCAATGCTTCCGAACTGGCGCGTTGCCTTGCCCGCCATGCCGAGGCTGTCTGCCGCCATTACCTGTCCAACGGCCGGCGCCAGGGCCGTTACTGGACGGTGGGCGACGCTCGCAATACACCCGGCCGGTCGATGTTCGTTCGGCTCAGTGGACCGGAATCGGGTCCCGGCGCCGCGGGGCATTGGACCGATGCCGCAACGGCTGAGTATGGCGACCTCCTCGACGTGATCCGCGAAAGCTGCGGCCTCGTCGACTTCCGGGATGTGGTGAATGAAGCGCGCCGTTTCCTCGCCGTGCCGCCACCCGAGCGGGAATGGCGGTCACGAAACCGGCGCTCCACCCCGGCCCCCTCCGGTTCGTCGGAATCCAGTCGGCGGCTGTTCGCCATGGCGCAGCCGATCGCGGGCACGATCGTGGAAACGTATCTACGCAAACGCGGCCTGACGGCTCTGCACGGAACCGGTGCGCTGCGCTTCCACCCGCGCTGCTACTATCGGCCCGACGAGCACAGTCCTGTCGAGACCTGGCCGGCGATGATCGCGACCGTCACCGACCTCGCCGACGGCAGACCGGGGCGCACCGTACCTGGCTCGCCCCCGACGGCTCAGGCAAGGCCCCTGTCGGGACGCCGCGGCGGGCGATGGGCGACCTGCTCGGGCACGGCGTCCGCTTTGGCGTGGCCGGCGATGTGCTGGCCGCAGGCGAGGGGATCGAGACCGTGCTGTCGCCCCGCGTGGTCCTCCCACGCCTGCCGGCACTGGCGGCGCTGTCGGCCGGCCACCTCGCGGCGATCCTGTTCCCCGAGACGCTGCGCCGGCTCTATGTCTTGCGCGACCGCGATCCGGCCGGGGACGGCGCGTGGGACAGTCTGGTCGCCAGAGCAGCGAGCGTCGGCATCGAGGCGATCGCGTTGTCGCCGGTGCGGGGCGATTTCAACGAGGATCTGCGCGCCTTCGGTCCGGCAGCGTTACGGGCGGCGCTTCGCGAGCAGCTTCATCCGCAGGACGTCGCCCGTTTCATCAAGCGGTGAGGCCGGGACGGGGAGGGAAGCGTCCTGTCCCGGTCGGCGTTTGCGCCTCCTCGTGGTCGCTCCGTGTCCGGGGGCCGCGCCCACGGCCTTCCGGAGGGCGATCGGCCCACAAGCGGGCCGGCCGGGCAATGGCCCGCGTTCCGGCTATTTTCCGCCGGCGGCAGGGCCGCCTTTGCATCGCGATCCAAAATAGCCGGAACCCGGCCATCAAGGCCCCCGCGCAAGCGCGGGGACTGCCAGTCCGTCCCGCCCGTGGGCTTCGACGCCTGCGAAGGCCGCGATGGGCGCGGCCATCCCGAACAAGGATCGCCCCGATGATGCACGAAAACGACGACTTCGAGCCGGTTCACGCCGCTTCCCCCACCGACCGCGTCCTCACCCAGCTTCAACTCTTCGGCTGGAGGCCCACGCAGGATGAACCGGATCCGAGGCCGCTGCCGGACGACGATGCTCTGTCCGGTGCGGTCGCGGACATCTTCGATGCGCTGATCGCCACTCTCGGCGACACGCGGCTCGAGCCCGACCTCGATGAACTGCTCTGGGGAGCCGTCAATCTGTTCCACCGTGCCATCGCCCGGATCGAGCGCGAGCTCGACGACAACGAGCAGGCGCAGCGCCGTCTCCAGGAAGAGCAGGATGGCAGCGAGGTGAAGAGCGTTGAGCTTGAACGCCGCACGGCGGAAGGACAGACCCTGATCGAGCGGCGCGACAGCATGGAGCTCGCGCGTGATGCCGCCGCGGAGCAGTTCGAGCGCCATCTCGGCAAGTCCTGGCGGCCCCGTAGCGGATCGAAGGTCAACCACCGCAACGTGACCGCGGCGATGATCGACAGCAAGGACTTTCTGGCCGCCCGGCGCCGGGCAGAGACCGAGGTCATGCTGCCGGCCGGTCCCAAGGTTGCCGTTACCGGCGGGGCGGATTTCAACGACCACAATCTCATCTGGGCCACGCTCGACAAGGTCCACGCCAAGCATCCGGACATGGTCCTGCTGCATGGCGGCTCGCCCAGGGGCGCCGAACTGATCGCCTCGCGCTGGGCCGATCACCGGGCGGTGCCGCAGGTGGCCTTCCGGCCGGATTGGGCCAGGCACGCAAAGGCCGCGCCGTTCCGCCGCAACGACGCCATGCTGGAGGCGATGCCGATCGGCGTGCTGGTCTTCCCCGGCACCGGCATTCAGGAAAACCTTGCCGACAAGGCACGCCGCCTCGGCATCCTGGTCATGAAGATCAAGGGTGGCGCGTGAACGCCATCTTTCTTTTCTCCGACCTCCAGGTCGCCTATATGTCGATGACGACGGACAACAACCCCGCTGCCCAGTCCCCCGGCCGGGCAGCGTCAGGCTCAAGGACGCGGGAACGGCCGACCATGGACTCCGAAGCCGAATTCATCGAGACATCGCTGGGCAAGATCTGGGTGCGCGACCTTGACGATGGCGGCATGCGCGTCTGGTGGCCGCCCCAGTCGCCCGTCGCCGAGATCGCCATCGACGTCGTCAAAGGCCGGGCACGCTGGCACCCGAAATCCCATGGCTGGTACGTGGCCGCCAAACGCCGCGACGAGATCTACGAGGAGCTTTGCGCGCTTTGAGCCGGCAATCCGCGGCGATCGCGGGGCACCAGCCATTCGCCGTCAATCCGGGCCAATCCCCTGCAGCCCGAAGAAGCGATAGAGCGCCCGGCTGACCGTCGCCATGTCCGCATCGTCCAGGCTGCCGAACACGGGCCCCACCTTCGAGCGGGGCAGGGCCACGGCGCGGTCGACCATGACCTGTGAGCGCTTGCGCAAGCTGTTCCCTTCGGTCGGCTCGATCGTTATCCGAAACAGCGGCCAGTCGTTGATCTCGCTGGTGAGGTGCAGAACCGTCACCGCAGTCAGCTCCGAAAAGGCATCGTCCTGCACGACGAGCGCCGGACGCGGCTTGCCGTAGTCGCCGCTGACGGCGATCGTTACCAGATCGCCACGCTTCATGCTTTCCACTCATCCCCGAAGTGATCTTCGTCGAAGATCGCTTCCATTTCCTTGAGGGACCGGGCCTCATCGCTTTGCGGATCACGGGCCCGCGCCGCCGCCTCACGGGACTGACGTTGCGCCTCCGCCTCGAAGAGCTTGCGGTTGCGCCGGGCGACATAGGCGCGCATGAAATCCCGCAGCACCTGCGCCGCCGGCTTGTCCTCCGCCTCGGTCGCTGCTGTAAACGCCGCCTTGAGGGCCGGATCGATCCGGAAATTGAACGAGTCGGCCTTCGGATGTTGACTGGCGCGCGGCATGCGAACCTCCGTGTTGCATTGTGTATCTATAATGTAGTTGCATTTTCCCGTGGTGCAAAGGGTTTGAGTGTGAGCTGGTGCCGCGCTGGTTTCATTCATGGGGCGCCGGGTTCGTGTTCGAGCGCGTCGGCCGGGGGCCGACCGGGCTCACATGGGTTACTTCGTGTCAAGTGAATCAATATCGACGCATCGGCATGCTCCATGTTATCGGATCCAGGCTCCAAGCCCACTTGCATTGCAAAAGCCGAGTCCAAAACTGTTACGGGTT
>NZ_JBSEFH010000054.1:0-8640 GCF_053570585.1 Pseudochelatococcus sp. B33
AAAGAAGTCGCGCGAGCGGCTTGATGCGTCGCTGGCCGAACTCGGTTTGTGAGGCCGGTTCCGCCGGGGCTGTGATGAATGCAGTCCCGGGAGCGTGTGGAGCGATGCAAGATGCAATAGATATCCGCGCCGGCGGGAATGCCGGCGGCGGTGGGAGGCAGCAGCATGAGGGCGGAGCATGGGTGACATCCTGCGTGCCGACCCTGCCGGCGGCGCGATGACCGGCAGGGCGGGCCCTAAGGACGCGCCGCAGGAACCTGCGAGGCGCAGCCCGGTCCCGCGCGGCCTCGCCACTGCGGGGCCGGTCATCTTCTCCTATGGTTTCCGGCCGTTCTTTCTCGGCGCCGGCGTCTGGGCCGTCGCGTCGATGCTGTTGTGGATCGGCGCGTTGCGCTGGGGCTGGGAGCCCGGCGGCAGCTATGGCGCGGTATTCTGGCACGCGCATGAGATGCTGTTCGGCTTCGCCGTCGCCGTGCTGGCCGGGTTCCTGCTCACCGCCGTGCCGAACTGGACCGGACGGCTGCCGGTATCCGGCTGGCCGCTGGTGTGGCTCTTCGGCCTGTGGGTCGCGGGCCGCGCCGCCATGCTCGCGCCCGATATCGTCGGTCTCGTTCCGGCGGCTCTCGCCGATACCCTGTTTCTCGCCGCCCTGACGGCGGTCTGCGCGCGGGAGATCGTCGCCGGGCGCAAGTGGCGGGACCTCAAGATCCTCGCCCCGCTGCTGGCGCTGCTGGTCGCCAACGGGCTGTTCCACGCCGCGGTCGTTGCCGGCGATTACACCGGCCCTGCGAGCCGGCTGGCGATCGGCGGCTATATGGTGCTGATCATGATCATCGGCGGCCGCATCCTGCCGAGCTTCACCCGCAACTGGCTGAACCGGGCGGGGCAGACGGTCTTTCCCGTGCCCTACAACAATTTCGACGTCGCCGCGATCCTGGCCGGCGTCGCCGCGCTGGCGTTCTGGGTCGTGGTGCCGGACCATCCGGGAACGGCCGTTCCCGCTGCTGCCGCCGCCGCGCTGCATGCGGTCCGCCTCGCCCGCTGGCGGGGGCTCGCGACCTTTCCGGAAAAGCTGCTGTTCGTCCTGCACGTCTCCTATGCCTTCGTGCCGCTCGGGTTCGCCGGGATCGCCGCCGGGGCGCTCGGGGTGCTCGGCGCGGTGTCCGTGCTGCACATCCTGACGGTCGGCGCGCTGGGGTGCATGATGCTCGCCATGATGCCCCGCGTCAGCCGCGGGCATACGGGCCGGGCGCTGACGGCGTCGCGGACGACTGTCCTGTCGTATGCCGCGCTGGTCGCCGCTGCCCTCGTCCGGACGGGGGCGGACCTGTCGCCGGATCTCCACGGCTTGTCGATCGCGCTCGCGGGCCTGCTATGGATCGCGGCGTTCGGCCTGTTCTGCCTCGAATACGCGCCGATGCTCTGGCGCGTCCGCCGCACGCCGCTGGCGGTGGATTGAGGCGTGTCGCGGGTCTCCCCGAGCAGGGGAAGGATCATGTGCGGAACACGTCGGGGTGCCCGATTGTCGCACCGGGCGGAAAGACCACCATATATATTATGGGCAGGTGAGTCGGACATTGCGGGATGAGGGTACCCGCTTCGCCACCGTATCCGACGGAAGGCGCGACGCAAGAACAGGACGGTCGCCATGCAGTTCCATCGCCATTTCACCACGGCGGGCGCCTCTCCCTATGAGGCCATCGCCTTTCGCGAGGCATCGAGCGAGATCCGCAACCCGGACGGCTCCGTGGTGTTCAGGCTCGCCCGCATCGACGTGCCGAGCGACTGGAGCCAGGTCGCGACCGACATCATCGCGCAGAAATATTTCCGCAAGGCCGGTGTGCCCGCCCGGCTGACGCGCGTGCCGGAGGAGGGCGTACCCGCCTTCCTGTGGCGCTCCGTCGCCGACGAGGAGGCGCTGGCGCGATTGCCGGAAGACGAGCGCTCCGGCGGCGAGACCTCCTCCAGGCAGGTGTTCGACCGGCTCGCCGGCTGCTGGACCTACTGGGGCTGGAAGGGCGGCTATTTCTCGTCCGAGGCGGACGCCGCCGCCTTTCATGGCGAGCTGCGCTTCATGCTGGCGCGGCAGATGGTGGCGCCCAATTCGCCGCAATGGTTCAACACCGGCCTGCACTGGGCCTATGGCATCGACGGGCCGGGGCAGGGCCATTACTATGTCGATTTCCGCACCGGGGAACTGGTGCGCTCGGGCTCGGCCTACGAGCATCCGCAGCCGCATGCGTGCTTCATCCAGTCCGTCGACGACGATCTCGTCAACGACGGCGGCATCATGGACCTGTGGGTGCGCGAGGCGCGGCTGTTCAAATACGGCTCCGGCACCGGCACCAATTTCTCCGGCCTGAGGGCGGAGGGCGAGCCCCTGTCGGGCGGCGGCAAGTCGTCGGGCCTCCTGAGCTTCCTCAAGATCGGCGACCGGGCGGCCGGCGCCATCAAGTCCGGCGGCACCACGCGCCGGGCCGCCAAGATGGTCATCCTCGACGCCGACCATCCCGATATCGAGGCGTTCATCGACTGGAAGATCAAGGAGGAGCAGAAAGTCGCGGCCCTCGTCACGGGGTCGAAGACGGTCGCGGGACACCTGCAGGCGCTCATCGACGCAAGCAACATGGACGGCGAGCGGGTGACCGATCCGCAGAAGAACGCCGCGCTGCGGCAGGCGGTGCGCGCCGCGCGCAGGGCACTGGTGCCGGACGCCTACATCAAGCGCATCCTGCAGCTCGCCGATCAGGGCTTCGCCGAGGTGGCGTTCGACACCTATGACACGGACTGGGATTCGGAAGCGTATCTGACGGTCTCCGGCCAGAACTCGAACAATTCCGTCTCCCTGCGCAACGAGTTCCTGGAGGCGGTGGCGGCGGACGGCGAGTGGCCGCTGACGCGGCGCACCGACGGCAAGGTGGTCAAAGCCATCCGCGCGCGCGACCTGTGGGAGCGCATCGGCTATGCGGCCTGGGCCTCGGCCGATCCGGGGCTGCACTTCCGCACCACCATGAACGACTGGCACACCTGCCCGCAATCGGGCGAGATCAGGGGTTCGAACCCCTGTTCGGAATACATGTTCCTCGACAACACCGCCTGCAACCTCGCCTCGATCAACCTGCTGCGCTTCTTCGACCGCGAGACGGAGACCTTCGACCACGCGGGCTATGTCCACGCCTGCCGGCTGTGGACGCTGGTGCTGGAAATCTCGGTGCTGATGGCGCAGTTCCCCTCGCGCGAGATCGCCGAGCTGTCGTACCGCTTCCGCACGCTGGGCCTCGGCTACGCCAATATCGGCGGGCTGCTGATGACGCTCGGCCTGCCCTACGACTCGGACGCCGGCCGCGCCCTGTGCGGCGCGTTTACCGCCGTCATGACGGGCACCGCCTACGAGACCTCGGGCGAGATCGCGGGCGAGCTCGGGGCCTTTCCGGGCTATGCCGAGAACGCCGCCGACATGCTGCGCGTCATCCGCAACCACCGGCGCGCGGCGCATGGCGCCGAAGACGGGTACGAAAAAATCGGCAAGCCGCCGCTGCCGCTCGATCACGCCAATATCCCCGACCCCGCCCTTTCCGCGCTGGCGAAGCAGGCGTGGGACAGGGCGCTGGCGCTCGGCGAGAAGAACGGTTTTCGCAATGCGCAGGTCACCTGCATCGCGCCCACGGGCACCATCGGGCTCGTCATGGATTGCGACACCACCGGCATCGAGCCGGATTTCGCGCTGGTAAAGTTCAAGAAGCTCGCCGGCGGCGGCTATTTCAAGATCATCAACCAGTCTGTGCCGCACGCGCTGAGGAAGCTGGGCTACACGCAGGCGCAGATCGCCGACATCGAGACCTACGCCGTGGGGCACGGCACGCTGGCGAGCTCGCCGGCCATCAGCCACGACGAGCTGAAGGCACGGGGCTTCTCCAACGATGCGCTCGCCGCGCTGGAGGCGGCGCTGCCCTCGGCCTTTGACATCAAGTTCGCCTTCAACAAGTGGACGCTGGGCGCGGATTTCCTCACCGGCACCCTCAAGGTCGACCCGGCGCGGCTCGACGATCCGTCGTTCGAGCTGCTGCCGTCCCTCGGCTTCTCGCGCGCCGACATCGAGGCAGCGAACATTCACGTGTGCGGCGCGATGACGCTGGAGGGCGCGCCGCATCTGCGGCCGGAGCACTATGCCGTGTTCGATTGCGCCAATCCGTGCGGGCGCATCGGTAAGCGTTTCCTCTCCGTCGACAGCCATATCCGGATGATGGCGGCGGCGCAGCCGTTCGTCTCGGGCGCGATCTCGAAGACGATCAACATGCCCAATGACGCCACGGTGGAGGACTGCAAGCGCGCCTACCAGCAATCGTGGAACCTCGGCCTCAAGGCGAACGCCCTCTACCGCGACGGCTCCAAGCTGTCGCAGCCGCTCAGCGCCGCGCTGATAGCCGACGAGGTGGAGGACGCCGAGGAGCTCGTTGCCGGCCCCGATGCCGCGCGTACGACCGTCGTCACCGAGCGCATCGTCGAGCGGATCGTGGCCCGCAACCGCGAAAAGCTGCCGAACCGCCGCCTCGGCTACACCCAGAAGGCGACGATCGGCGGCCACAAGGTCTATCTGCGCACCGGCGAGTATCCCGACGGCAGGCTCGGCGAGATCTTTCTCGACATGCACAAGGAGGGCGCCGCCTTCCGGGCGATGATGAACAATTTCGCCATCTCCATCTCGCTCGGCCTGCAATACGGCGTGCCGCTGGAGGAGTACGTCGAGGCGTTCACGTTCACCCGTTTCGAGCCCGCCGGCTTCGTGCAGGGCAACGAGTCGATCAAGAACGCCACTTCCATTCTCGACTACGTCTTTCGCGAGCTGGCGATCTCCTATCTCGGACGCTATGACCTCGCCCACGTGAACCCGGCGGACATCCGTCATGACGCGCTGGGCGAGGGCAGCGATCATCCGACCCTCATTCCCGCCTCGCGCGGCTTCCTGCGCGGCAACGGCCACGGCAATGGCGGGCACGCGGGCTCCGCGGTGCAGGAAGTAGAGCGCCCCGTAGCCGCCGCTTCCGGCGCGCATCCGGGCCTCTATGCGGAGGCGGACGAGCGGCGCAAGGAAGCGCGCCTCAAAGGCTACGAGGGCGAGGCCTGCACCGAATGCGGCAACTTCACCCTGGTGCGCAACGGCACCTGCCTGCGCTGCGATACCTGCGGCAGCACCACCGGGTGCTCCTGACAACGAAGGGCGGCGACGCCCGCAGATGGAGGGGTCGCGGCCATGTCCCGCTCTGCTCTCGATATCCGGCTGAAGCGCATATACGATCCCCCGGCGGAGGACGACGGCGCCCGCGTGCTCGTCGATCGCCTCTGGCCCCGCGGCATCCGCAAGGAGGGCGCCCGGCTGACGCTCTGGCTGAAGGATGTCGCCCCGAGCCCGGAGCTGCGGCGGTGGTTCGGCCACGATCCGGCGCGGTGGGACGAATTCTCCCGGCGCTATCGGGCGGAGCTCGATGCGAATGGAGAGGCCGTGCAGCGGCTGCGTGAATTCCTCGCGCTCGGGCCGCTGACCTTGCTCTATGCGGCTCACGACACCGAGCACAATCAGGCGGTGGTTCTTGCCGATTACCTGCGTGAGCACGCGGGAGGCGGGCGATAGAGCGGGCTGCACAATTGTTGAGTGAGGCAGCCTCAGCCGCCGCTCGCCCTGCTCCACTCCGCCTGTCCGCCGTCACGGCGCGACAGCACCGCCCGCCCGTAGTCGAGCCACTGCAGCAGCCGGCCCCGATCGTCCTTCGAGAAGCGGACGCGCTGCTTGAGATCCGCAAAGCTGTCGTCCGGCCGGTGGCACCGGTCGTAGGCATGCCGGGCTATGGCCTCGATGGCCGGGTCTATGGGGTCGGGAACGGTGAGGTGCATGGCGTGGCCGCTCATCCTCCGGAGGGCGCGGCGGCCGGCCCCTTCCGCAGCGGGACGAAGTCGACGTGCTGATCCGCGATCGTGCCGTCGGCCTCGATGATCGCCCGCCAGCGGCGGTTGCCGCAGCGCACGGACAGGCGCCATCTGCCCCGGTCGTCCCCCTCGCCGCGCTCGACGCGGCTGGCGACGAGACCGCGGCGCATCAGGTCGCGCAGCTCGCGCGGCGACCGGCCGAGGCGCTCGGCGAGCATGTCCGCATCGACCGTGAAGGCGCCCGAGGCATCCCGCACGATGGCGGATTTGCGCATGGCTGCCGGCATGTCCCTGTTCCTCATTCCACGGCCGCCCGGGGCGCGCAGAGCGTGCGCAGCGCTCCGACCGATAGCGCGAGCAGAAGCAGCGCCTTTGCCGAATCCGCGGCGACATAGATAAGATGGTGGTTCGTCGCCGCGACCGCCCCGCCGGCAATGATCCGGACGACGCGCGCGTCCAGAACCGGCAGCAGCCAGAATGTCTGCGCGGCGAGCAACGCGGCAAGGCCCCCCACCGCGATCCGCCGGCCCCCGGGACCCGGCGACAGCAGCGCGATGACGACGAGGCCGGCGCACAGAAGCCACTCGGTTTTCGAGAACAGGGCGAAGGTGACGCGTCCGACGTCGAGCGCCGTGGGCAGATCGAGCGAAGGGGCCAGGAATTTCGCCGGCGTGGCGAGAAAGGATACGCCGAGCAGGAAGCCCAGCCACAGGATCGCGACGAAAGCGAACGCCGCGTCCCCGAAAACATGCCGCCTGCCGCCGAAGACGCGCGCAGTGACCGGTTGTGAACGGGCGATGGGCGACATCGGACTTCTCCAGCTTAAAAGCGGTATCTGTCATACTTCTTTTAATCGACGCCTAGCGGCATATCAAGAGCCAAGGCGTCGCATCGGCTGGGGGCGCTTCCGGCGGGCGCCGGCCGACGCGGCGTCGGCTCAATCCTCGGTATAGGCCATGTAGCGGATGATGCGCCATTGGCCGTCGTCCTCCTTGCGGAAGACGTCAAGGCCGGGTTCGACGCTGACGGCGTCGCGGGGCGACACGGTCAGGGTCCAGGTCAGCCGGACGATGGCGAGAGAGCCTTCGACGATGATCTCCCGAATGTCCATCGCGTAGTGGAGTTTCCGGCTCGCATCGTCGAGGGCGCGGGAGATGATGGCGCAGCGTTCCTCGTATCCCGCCTCGCCCTGGCCCCGGAAGTCGGAGAGCAGCGACTTCGAGAACAGATCGCACGCTTCCGCCTTCCTGCCGGCGTTGAAATCCAGGGTCCACTGCTCCAGCCGCTGCCTGATCTCCGCCGCCGCGTCGGCATGGGCGGGCGTCGAGAGCCACAGGGCGGCGAAGACAGCGAAAAGCTGGCGCAAGAGCATACTCGGCTCCCCATATCGGCATCGTTCCACGCGAGAGGGCGGGGCCACGCTCGCTTCTCCTTGTAGCGCCGATCATGGCACGCATCAATCCGCAGGCATGCCGCACGGCTCAGGCATGGGGAAGGCAGCGCCGGCGCGACGACCTGGCTTCTGAACTGTTACAAGGCTCTCCGTCCTGGAAATATGCCAAAGGTAAAGCCGCGCGGCTATACCCCGCCCGGCGTGTACGCTGTGCGGCAAGGCCGCACTTTGCCATATTTATTTGTAGGAGTTGGCGGGGCATACTAGAATGTGGAACGGGGGAGCGCCGGCCGGCTAACAGTGTTGCCGCTGCCCAGAGAAGTCGGGCCGTCCCGATCGCGAAGATAATATATGAGAAGGCAAACCGTGACCACAAATCTATTGACGAATAGGAACAAGGATAAAGCTCTCAAGTACCGAATAATCTACGAGAAACTTGCATCTCGCCTACAAGCCGGTGAATGGCTACCCGGCGACCGGCTTCCAACCGAAGAAGATATCGCCGAGGCTGAGGGCGTTAGCCTCGGGACCGTGCAGCGGGCGCTACGCATGCTGGAGCAGGATAATCTCGTCGTGCGCCGACACGGAAGCGGCACCTACGCGGCATCGTTCAGCCCGGAGCCGAACGAGATCGTCAACTTTTTTTTTCTTGAAGATGAAGAGTCCCCGCTCCCCCTGTACACGAAGGTTATTGATCTGACATTGACCTCAAAAAATGGACCTTGGAAGAAATTTTTGGATCATGATGGGAAATTTGTGAGGGTAAGGCGCATAACGAGTGTGAATTTTGAGTTTGTTACTTACGCAGAGCTCTATGCACGCGATTCTGATTTCTATGGTCTTCTCGATATTCCTATACGGCAACTTGAAGGTCCGGAACTTTATCGTACGATGTTTACAACATTGCACCTTCCACCCACGCGATTCACGTATCGGGTTTGGACGGCAAGCACGCCGAAGCAGATCAGTTCGCTCATTGAAATCGCGCCGGAAGGCCTCTCGTTGCACTGGGAGATTTTAGCCTATAGCCACCGCGATAAACCGCTCTTCTACCAGAAGGTCTATATTCCTCCGAGCAAGAGGAAGCTGAAATTTGAGGTATCTGTTCGCTCAGTAAAAACGCGTGGAAGCTAAAAATAGATAAGCACTCCCGGGGCGGGGGCATTTTGACGCCGCAGCTAATAGGTCGAAGCCCTTTGCAACTCCCTTATGGGGCAGCAATGCGGCGATCGATCCGCCCCCATGGGCTTTCCCTTGATCTGAGGCCAGCGCGAGGACAGGGCTCCTTCCATCGAGCCGTGCGCGTGCGTCCCTTCCCGTCTCAG
>NZ_JBSEFH010000055.1:0-8072 GCF_053570585.1 Pseudochelatococcus sp. B33
TCCTGCCCTGTTTTCAGTAAGGCGCGCTGGCGCTACTGCGAGGTGCGTGCTATATAACTGACTATCTGACTAGGTGTGAAACAATGGGCAAACAGACGGAACTGATAAAAGCAAAACGGGCTGGAACCCGGCCGGTGACGGGACGGTGGAAGCTTGAGGACGCGAAGGCGCGCTTCAGCGAGGTGGTGCGGCATGCCCGCGAGGAGGGGCCGCAGCGCGTGAGCGTGCGGGGTCAAGATGCGGTCGTGGTGATGAGCGTCGAGGAATTTGAACGTCTTGTGCCGGAGAAGCCCCGGGTACCCTTCATCCAGTTCATGGAGAGCCTGCATCTCGATGGGCTCGAACTCGAACGCGAAGCCGATCGCGGGCGGGACGTAGAACTGTGAGAGGCTGGCTGCTTGACACCAATGTCGTGGCTGCCCTGATCAATCCCCGGGGTGCGCCATCAGTGAAGCGCTGGGCCGAGGGGCAGGACGAGGAAACCCTCCACATCAGTGTTCTCACCCTGGCCGAATACGACAAGGGCATTCACAACCTGCCCGATCATCACGCGGACCGGTCGCGCTACATGGCGGCCCGCGACGCGCTGGCGGAACGGTTCGGCAGCCGCGTTCTCCCACTCGGTGACGAAATCGTTCGGCGGTGGGGGCGGATGTCCGGAGAGGGCAAGCGCTCAAGTGGCCATGCGCCGCCGGTGATTGACACGATGATCGCAGCGACGGCGATCGAATACGACCTCTATCTGGTCACGCGCAACGTGAAGGACACACGGCCATCAGGGGCAATCGTGTTCGATCCCTGGAACGACGACGCACAAAAATTTCCGCTGGGGTCGCGCAGTAGACGACCGAGATAGCGATATGACGAACGGTGCTTCACGCGTGAATGCCTGTCGTCGCCGTCGAAGTGGATTGTCGCAAGGGAGACGATTCGGTCCTTGCGCAAGATGCTGGCTGTTTCGGTGTCGGGAATGATGATCCATTCGCGATTCGCTACCATCCCCTCCCCTTTGGCGCACTTTCACACCGTAAACTCCACGTTGATCCCCACATTCAATCTGCTTTCAACCCGGCGCCTCCCGTGATAGGTTACATGTAACTTTTGGGAACAAGGAACCATGCCATCGGTAAAAGGTGCGAAGCCCGCGCAGGTAAAGGTCCAGGAACATCGCGAGCAGTTGCGGGCGCAGGGCCTACGGCCGATCCAGATCTGGGTTCCCGATGTGCGCGCTTCATCGTTCCGGTCGGAGGCTCATCAGCAGTCGGCAGCCGTGGCGGCGAGCGCCCAAGCCCGTGAGGACCAGGCGTTCATCGACGCAGCGTCCGACTGGGGCGATGAATGAGGCGCGGAGACATCTGGACGGTATTCGGCGGCCGGGACTATGGGGGTAAGCCTCGCCCTGTCGTCATCCTGCAGGATGACAGCTTCGACGCCATGGATTCGATTACCATCTGCGCCTTCACCACGGACGAGACCGATGCGCCGTTGTTCCGGCTTCCCGTGGAGCCGAACGAGCGCAACGGTCTGCGTTCCTTCTCCCGGCTGATGGTGGACAAGATCACCACGGTGCCGAAGTCCAAGGTCGGCGACCGGACCGGGCGACTCGATGACGAGGATGTCGTTCGGCTCAATCAGGCCGTGCTCGTTTGGCTTGGCGGTGTCGCCCAGGCTCGGCCGAAAGAAGGAGTGATGGGGAGGCAATTCCGAAAGCCTCCGGCCTCATCTGTCGTTTGACAGGAGATTTGGCTTATGGGCACGGACGAAAAGCCGATATCGTGATCAGTAATGCGTGCATGACTGACAATAGCGCCATGAGGCCGGAGACCTCTGGCTCCACGCCCGAATGCTTGATCGGCGGTAATCGTCGCCAACCATGCCAGTTTTGCTGAGAGGTGCCGTTCTGAAGGCCTTCGCTGGCTGTGATCCCCACGGTATTGACCGAATGCCGGCTGCTCGGCGGAACGACAGCTAGGTTGTCGCAAGCCCCCCCCAAAAGCTGCGGCTCAAGCAGCCCGGTACTGTGAAGCGATCCAGCGGCCGAGGTGGGCGGCATAGTCGGCCGCTGCGGCCTCAACCTCAGCGGGCGAGAGCTTGTCGGCCCGGTAGAGGACGAAGGGGTCGGCCCACGGAAGCCCACAGCGGTGCACTGTGGCGCGGAATGGGGCCAGCAGGTCGATCATCGGGAACAGGTTGCGACCGCCGGGACTGTAGGCCTCGGGTGTGTTGCCGACGGTCGCGGCGATCATCAACGGCGTGCCTTCCAGCCGTCGCCCCTCGGCCTCGTAGGCGAGGTAGAACATCCGCGTCAGCACAGCATCCTCCCAGGCCTTCAGCAGCGGCGGAGCGGAATACCACTGCACCGGGAATTGCAGCACGATCCGGTCGGCCGCGAGCAGCCGCGCTGCCTCGCGTGCGCCATCGCGCTGGAGGTCGAGCCCGTCTGGACAGGTGGCGGTCATGTCCACCACCTAGACGCCGGGCAACGCCGCGGCGGCGCGGGCCATGGCGGCGTTGGCCCTGGAGCGGGTCAGGTCGGGGTGAAACAGCAGGATCAGGGTCTTGGTCATCGTCAACTCCTTGGCTGGGACGGAGGAAGGCTTGGACGGGAGGAACGATGCCGGAGACTCAAGAATTACTCCAATCGATTAATGATCTGATCTATTATCCGTTTCATGAATTTACGTTCGCTCGACCTGAACCTCCTGGTGATCCTCGACGCGCTGCTGGACGAGGCGCAGGTCAGCCGCGCTGCCGATCGGCTGGGCCTGTCGCAACCCGCCGCCTCGGCGGCGCTGCAACGCTGCCGCCATCTGTTCCGCGACGAATTGCTGGAGCGCGGGCGTGGCACCATGCGCCTGACGGACAAGGCGGAATCCTTACGCGCGCCATTGAAGTCCCTGCTGGCGGGCGTGATGGATCTGGTTGATCCGCCCGAGGTGCCGCTGGCCGAGCTGCGCCAGACCTTGCGCATCTGCATGGCAGATTATCCGGCGCTGTTCGTGACCGGCCCGCTGCAACGCGCGCTGGCCGGCACCGCCCCCGGCATCGATGTGGTGATCCAGCCCTGGCACGGGGCCGAGGCCGCGCGCGTTGCACTGGTGGATGGCAGCACCGACATCGCCATCTCGATCTTTCCGGGCGACGACGAGGATCTTCACCGCGAGGCGTTGCTGGTCGAACATTACGTCATCGCGCTGCGTTCCGGCCATCCGGCGATCCCGGGCTTCGACCTCGACCGCTGGCTGGATTATCCGCATATCCTCGTCTCGGGCCGGGGCGAGGCGCGTAGCCCGCTGGATGCCGCGTTGGCCCGGATGGGCCGCGCTCGCCGGGTGGGGCTGGTCGTCCCGAGCTTCGGCCTGGTGCCGACCCTGCTTCGTGGATCCAACATGATCGCCATGCTGCCTTCGCGCGTCATGGTGGCGGCGGACGATCTTGCCACCCTGCCGACCCCGATCCCGGTGGCAGGTTTTCCCCTTCACCTCGCGTGGCATCGCCGCAGGGCGAAAGATGCAGGGCTGCAGCATGTAGCGGGGGTGCTTAGAGTCCGTTTGGAAATGCTCAGTGATTGATGCGTCGGATGATTGAGCTTGCCATTGCGGCGTAGATCATCGCCTCTGAAACGTCGATACGGGCTTCATAGTCTCGCACGAGGCGTCGGTATCTTGTGAGCCATCCAAAGGTGCGTTCGACCACCCATCTTCGCGGCAGTACGTTGAAGCCGGGATCGTTGCGGCGAACGATCTCGACGATGAAGTCGAGAAAGGCAGCCTTGTCGAGAAGTGGGCGCCGATCATAGGCGCCGTCAGCGAACAGATGCCTGATCCAGGGCCAGCGCTTGCGCACGGCATCGAGAACGGCCTGTGCTCCGGCGCTATCGGAAATGTCAGCGGTGGTGAGGTTGACCATGAGCAGGCGGCCGTCCGTATCGACCGCGATGTGGCGCTTGCGGCCCACGATCTTCTTGGCGCCGTCGAAGCCGCGCGTGCCGGCAGCGGCGGGAGCCTTGATCGTCTGGCTGTCGATGACGGCGGCGCTCGGATCGGCATTGCGGCCCGATCGCTCTCGATCGATCATCAGCGCCACGTCGTGGATGGTGCGGAACAGCAGCAGCCGAACGAACCGGCGAAACCACCAATAGACCGTCTGCCATGGCGGGAAGTGGATCGGCAGCATGCGCCATTCGCAGCCGGAACGAACCATGTAGCGGATGGCATTCACGACCTCGCGCAGGTCGATCCGGCGCTTGCGGCCCGTCGCAGCAGGCCCGGGCAGAAACGGCGAGATGGCCGACCATTCCTCATCGGTCACATCGCTCGGATACCGTTTCGTCTTCTTCTCAATGGCGGCCATCCGGCCGCGGCTTTCATCGGTCCACATCCAAACCATGAATCACGCCAAAGACAAAACCGCAACTGTTTCCAAACAGCCTCTTAGGAACCAGCTTGCCTAAGCATGGGGTTCACGATGCGCCCCACCGGCGCCCTCGCGGCCGTGGGAGAGACGGCCCAAAGCGGTCGTTCGGACGGTTCTCATCGAACGGCCGCTTCCGGCCGATCCCCACCCTTCAGGTAGCGCCATATGCTTCTCGGAACCGGCCATTCGTGTTTGCCACAGCGAGATCGTCGCAGCTTGCACAACTAGTGGGGCCATAGTACAGCCATGAGCGAGAAGGACACCTGTGTAGCTAAGCTGGTAGCGCATGTTATTTAGTAAGAGGGCTTGGCGTGAGGCCGAGTCCCTCATACGGAACCGCCCAACATGCCATTGCCAAATCACCCCGTTGCGGGGCATCTTGTTAAATAAATATGGAACTCGAAGGCAGCAGGCATGAGGCTATGAGCGGGCCATACGATCCGAGGGCAATTGCGAATCTCATGCTGGATGAGGCAGATCGGCGCAGATGGAATGTCTCGAACCTCGCTCTCCAGAAGCTACTCTACTTCGCCCACGGGATACATCTGACTAGGACGAAGCGCCCGCTTGTGTCCGGGTACTTCGAGGCTTGGCAGTACGGTCCGGTGCACCCAGCCGTGTACCGCGCGTTCAAGCCGTCAGGCTCGGCGCCGATCATCACGCGCGCGGTGGCAAAAGATCCCCTCACAGGACGGACTCGCGATTTGCCGAGGCCGTCCGATCTCGCAGTTATCGACCTCGTGTCTGACGTGATGAGGTCATACGGCCACCTGCCGCCTGGAAGGCTTGTCGATCTCTCGCACGCAAAGGACTCGCCGTGGTCCGTTATCGTGGACAAAGCTCGAACAGATGTTGCTTTTGGGATGCGGATACCAGAGGATGTGATCTTGGATCGATTCCGGCACCATAAGGTGTCGGTTGGCACAAATCCTCGCGCAGGAGAGCCGCCCAGTGACGACACGCCTTTTGCCTGACATTGACCTTGCGCGCATCGCGCCGCAGCGCGATGACATGAAGCGCAAAAGCTTAGAGCAGATGAAAGGCGGTTTCTCGACCTTCTCCTACAAGCCTTTTCGGTCCTGCATTTCTGACATCCTCAACGTCCAGCCCGAGTTGGATTTGGGCGCAGCGGAGCCGACACCTTGGGCAGTGATCGAAGCAGAGTTGCGGAAGCGCAGTAAGTCGGACGAGGAGTTCACTTATAACCAGCGCGTTGCCCTCGGCCTACATGACTTTGCGACTTCTGGCCGCGTGATCGGTCGGCGGCATGAATTTTTTCCGCTTTCGATGGGTATGGGGAAGAAGGTCACTTTTTGGCTACCGATGATTCTTGCTATCGACGAACAGGCGAGCGCGCTGTTTATTGAACCGCGTCGTACCAGAGGGCTAACCGCTGAGGGGCGCCGGTTTGCGTTCTCTATGATGCACGAGCGCATCCGGGCTGCTGACGAGGACTTTGCCGAGGTTCGACTGACCATCGCGCAGTTTGGCGATCCGTCGGAGGATTGCCGTGCAGTCAGACTTCACACGGACGAGAGGATTGATTTGTACTCCCGCGAGGACCTCGAACAGATGGTCGCCTCGACCTATGACATGTGGCGCGAGGTGCTTGAAGAGCGCGAACGCAAGGGGCGTGGTCGGGCGACCGGCACTGGCCCGCTGATCTAACGCGTTATTGCAAGGTGGATCAGGCCAAAAAAGATAATCTGGAAGGCGCAGACCCGCCTGTGCGCGAAGTTCCGCCGTCTGGCCGGAACCGGCAAGCACGTGGCGAAGTTATGGCGGTGGTCGCACGCGAGTTGGCGGGCTTCATCCGGGACGTTGCTGGCTATACGCCGGTGACGGTCTCAAGGCAGGGCTGACGCTCGCTGGAGTGAGCCGCCCACTGAGCGGACGAACGAAAAGGAGAAGATTGGATCGTTGACTCACGATCTGGCTGGAGTACTGCGCGCCCTGATTGATGCGGACAATCCCAAATAGTCCCCCGTGAACTGCGGCGTTCACGGCGTCTGACTGACGGCTCTCTGCTGTGTCTGGCTGAGGAGGAGGCTGCTGAGAATGGCAAAAAGCAATGCGAGCCATACAAGGATGCGCCTGAAGTTGTAGCCGATGGCGGCCAGCACGGCATTGATGGCGTCGCCGGTGCTGCCGGCGAGGTGGTTTCTGCCCATCCGGTGGTCGGCTTTCAGGTGGCCGATGACGGGTTCGACGGCTGCCCGGCGGCGCATGTCGCGTTTGATGGCCGCGGTCACGCCGCGTTTCTGGCCTGCCGCATAGACCTTGAAGCGGTGGGTCGGCGGCGCGTTGTGGCCGCGGTATCCGGCATCGGCGACGATGCGCGAGAGCGTGACGCCGACCTGCGCCTCGATGGCCGGGATGATGGCCTCGAGCGTATGGCCGTCATAGGGCTTGCCCGGCAAGGCCTTGACATGGGTGACTAACTGTCCGCCCCTTGATCGGTTGAGCGTGGTGGCGACGGAGACCTTGACGCCGAACTCGTATGGCCTGTGGGCCTTGCCCTTGCCGATACACTCGACCTCGGGGGCGTGCAGGCTGAAGATGCGCAGATCGGCCTCCTTGTGCCCGGCATCCTTCTCCCGGCCCCTGACTCGGTTGAGGTTGCGGTTTCTGGCATGGACGCGGCGCGCCAGCATGATCTCGTGGGCGACGGCTTCCTCGCGTTGCGCGTCGCCCTTCGTCTTGCGGACGATGTCGCGGATCACACGGCCGAGGTAGGTCTTCAACGTGCGCAACGCCTTGGCCGCCCGGTTGAACTGTTTGGCATGGGCATAGCGCTGGTGGCGGATGAGCGCCGCCTTGCCCACCGGGGCGTAGGACTGGCGCAGCCGGATCCCGAATTTGCCGGCAAGCCGCACCAGCCGCTCGCGCGAGCGCTGCATCAGGCGGGCGTCGGTCGGATGGCTGACAGCCTTCGGCTGCACGGTGGTGTCGACGATGGCCCTGGTGAAGTCGGCGGGCCTGGCTGCATCGGTGCGTACCGCCGCCGCCAGGCTTTCCTGCAGCAGGGCGTTCAGCTTCTCCTCGCCCATGCGCTGGCGCCAGCGCGTCATCGACGAACGGTCGAACGGCAGATCGTGGCGGAAGAATTCCTCGCCGCAGAACAGCTGATAATACGGGTTCTCCAGCCACCGGTCGCACAGCGCCTCGTCGGACAGGTCGTGCATGGCCTTGAGGATCGCCAGGCCCGCCATCAGGCGGGTGGGCAGCGCCGGATGGCCGGGCGCGTCCGCATAGGCCGCGCCACAGCGCTGTTCCAGGAACCGCCAGTCGATCACCCGGCCGAGCCGGGCGAGCGGATGGTTCATGTCGACGATCTGATCGAGCCTGGCCCGGAAAAGATCGCTCTGCCCGCTGTCCCGCCGCTCCTTCGGACGCATCGAGAAACTCCATGGCTGCCTCGTCAGGAACAGGGAATCACGATTGCATCGTCGGCGCAATTTGCAAGGCTGCACCGGAAAACACCGCGCGATCTTGCAAACAACGATATTACAGGCGGCAGGATAAACGCAATAATTCAAGGGGTTGGGAATTCTTCACGGGGGACCAAATAGGGAGGCAGCCAGCAACGCATTGGATAGCGATCATTTCCAGGGTAACCTATAGATCTCAGCTTTGCGCCCGAAGCAGGCACTTAC
>NZ_JBSEFH010000057.1:0-5421 GCF_053570585.1 Pseudochelatococcus sp. B33
GTCTGGGGATGGTAGGGTGCGCCGCGGGTGTGGGCCATGTCCCTGCCATCGAGCCATCCGGCCAGTTCCGACGAGAGGTAACACGGCCTGTTGTCGGTGAGCAGACGCGGCCTCTCGTGTGGCGGAGCCTGCTCCAATCCTGCCCTGTGCAGCGCCAGTTCGAGCGTGTCGGTGACATCGCTTGAGGCCATGGTCGAGCACTGCTTCCAGGCCACGATGTAACGCGAGAAGTCGTCGAGCACGGTAGCGAGATAGAACCATCCCCAGCGCAGGACCTTGAGATATGTGAACTCGGTCTGCCAGAGCTGGTTCGGCGCGGTTGTCTTGTCGTGGAACTCGTCGGCGGCCTTGATCACGATGAAGGCCAGGCTGATGATCAGACCGTGCGCCTTGAGCAGGCGGTAGACCGAGGCCTCAGAGACGAAGTATTTCTGCGGTCGGTGAACTTCACCGCCAGTTCGCGGGGGCTGAGGTCCGGCTCGTCCAGCGCCATGTCGAGGAGGCGGCTGCGAATGTCGTCGGGAATGCGGTTCCAGACACGACGTGGCCGGGAGGAACGCTCCTCCAGGGCATCCACGCCGTCGGTCAGGAAACGATCATACCAACGATAGAATGACGGCCGGGAGACGCCGAGGTGTTGCAGCGTTCGGCGAACCGACAGGTGGGATTGCTCGACGATCCGGATGATCTCCAGCTTCTCGGATGCGGGATATCTCATTCCTCGTCGCCCCCCTCCGCGATCATGCTTTTTTAAGCAGCCGGTTCTCCAGCGTGAGATCGGCGACAGCCTCCTTCAGCGCAGCAGCCTCCTCGCAGGTTCCTCACATCGCCGCTCGTCGCCTCGCGCGCGCTGTCGTCGGCGAGCCGCTTCTTGCCCGCGTCGAGGAATTCCTTCGACCAGCGATAGTAGAGGTTTTGGTTGATGCCCTCGCGGCGGCACAACTCGGCGATGCTTTCCTCCCCGCGCAGGCCTTCCAGCACAATGCGGATCTTCTCCTCCGGCCCGTGGGCACGGCGTGTTCGCCGCTTGATGTCCTTTATCACCTGCTCCGCAGGTGCTTTCCAGGCCTCGGATTTCCGTCTCATCTTCACTCCCTCGAAGGGTTACGATGAGTCCGAAAGCCTCTCTTCTTCAACCGACACATTTTGTCTCAAGGGCGATGATCCCGGACATCGATTCCCAACTATATTGTACGCGCCCTGGCGCCTGGACCGTTTCGAATGTCGGCAGGGGCGAACGACACATCTCGAAATGCTCTGGTTCGACATCCATGTCCGGACGCGCGATCAGCACGAGCTGGCGGTTGATGGGTTCAGACATCGTGGCCGCCGTTATCGAACGCATCAGCTGCAAGTCGTATGACGTGGAATCGGACATCCTGCGGCCAATCCGCAATCAGCCCTCGGAACCGGCCGACATCGCCCTCATAGAGCGCGCGCGAGGCGTCTTCGTAGTTGGGCAAGTTGCCCGCGAGAACAGTCATAAAGCGGTCGACGACCGTCTGCGCCTGACGACGGCGGCTCGGTCCGGATGCCCGCGCCTCGTCGACCAGCCGGCGCAATGCGCCGGAGGTACCGCCGGGCTGTTGTTCCAGCCACTCCCAATGGCGCGGCAGCAGAGTCACTTCGCGTGCGGGGACGCCCAGGCTTGGGCGTCCCCGCACGCGCGGGGCGGACAAGAACCGCGCATCGGCTCCCTCACTGAGCCGGGCGACGACCTCGTCAGGGCTCCCGCGCAGATCGAAATCGACCTGTCGGCCGGTCGCATCGTCAATGATGATTATCGGCACATCCCCGTCATGGTCTTGCGCCTGCTTGATGGCCCGTGCCACGACTTCCCGAGTGCCCGCCGCGATGCAGCGAGCCCCCGCGAATGCTGTCCAGTTCGATTTGCCTGACATAGGTCTTGCTACTATCTGAAAGATATTGTCCCAAAACAAGTTAGGTATGTTACTGCTCTAAAAGGGCTGCCCTAGTTGTTTAATCCCGGCATTTGCTGGTGCATTATTCAGCCAGGAATGGAAGGATGCACTATGGGACAAATTCTGCATGGGAGCGCCCGCACGACAGAGGCGATCCGTCGAGCGATACAAAATAGTCAAGAGAGTCTGAGGGCGCTTTCAAAGCGCTACGGCATCAATCAGAAAACCGTGGCAAAATGGAAAAAACGCACCTCGGTTGCCGATCTGCCGACCGGGCCGAAAGACGTCCATTCAACCGTTCTGTCGCTGGAGGAGGAGGCCATCATCGTCGCCTTCCGCAACCACACCTTGCTGCCGCTGGATGATTGTCTCTACGCCTTGCAGGCAACCATCCCGCACCTGACGCGATCTTCGTTGCACCGCTGCCTGCAGCGCCACGGCATCAGCCGTCTGCCCGACGTCGAAGGCGACAAGCCTGCGAAGAAGAAGTTCAAGAGCTACCCCATCGGCTACTTCCATATCGACATCGCCGAGGTCCAGACGGCCGAAGGCAAGCTGCGCCTGTTCGTGGCCATAGACCGCACCTCCAAGTTCGCCTATGCCGAACTCCATCAGGAAGCGGGCAAGATGGTCGCCGCCCAGTTCCTGCGCAATCTGATCGCAGCGGTTCCTTACACCATCCATACGGTACTGACCGACAACGGCATCCAGTTCACCAATCAGGCCCGCCACAAATACGCCTTCCACCATATCTTCGACCGGGTCTGCAATGAGAACAGCATCGAGCACAGGCTGACCAAGCTCAAACATCCCTGGACGAATGGACAGGTGGAACGGATGAACCGGACCATCAAGGAGGCGACTGTCAAGCGCTTCCACTATGACGATCACGACCAACTGCGAAGGCACCTCGCCGACTTCATCGATGCCTATAATTTCGCCCGAAGGCTCAAGACCCTCAAAGGTCTCACCCCCTACGAATTCATATGCAAGCAATGGACAACCGAGACGGAAAGATTCATGCTGAACCCGATCCAGCAAATGCCGGGATTAAACACCTAGGTTGGGGCCTTAATCAAACTCTTGTCAAGATTGACTGATTCTGTTTCCGGATGGGTCTGAAGGCATGGAGGAAGTCATGCGCGATCACTTTTGGCTGTCAGATCAAGCCTGGGCGGCCCTGGAACCACACCTCCCGAAGAACCAACCCGGCGCCCGCCGGGTCGATGACCGACGCGTCATCAGCGGTATCCTGCATATTTTGAAGACCGGTGGGCGCTGGCGGGATGTGCCGCTAGAATACGGGCCTGCAAAGACAATCTACAACCGATATGCCCGCTGGGCTCGGCGAGGTATCTGGCAGCGCATCTTCGCGAAGGTGGCCGC
The DNA here is from genome assembly GCF_053570585.1 of Pseudochelatococcus sp. B33. Classification (NCBI taxonomy): domain Bacteria; kingdom Pseudomonadati; phylum Pseudomonadota; class Alphaproteobacteria; order Hyphomicrobiales; family Chelatococcaceae; genus Pseudochelatococcus; species Pseudochelatococcus sp. B33. The sequence goes on from NZ_JBSEFH010000057.1 coordinate 3,309, forward strand.
CGCCGGTCCGATCCCTGATGAATTGATGCTCGATAGTTCCCACGTGAAGGCTCATCGTTCCGCAGCAGGTGGAAAAGGGGGGAGTGGACGCAAGCGGTTGGCGTCTCACGCGGCGGCAGAACAACGAAAATCCATTGTTTGGCCGATACTTGCGGCCGCGTCGTCGCACTCGCGCTGACGCCCGGCAACATCGCCGATATCTCCATGGCGCAGCCCATACTGGAAGCCATGGCTCCAACTCACCGCCTGATCGCCGATAAGGCCTACGACGCTGATCGGCTACGGGGCTGGCTCGGTGAAAGAGGGATCGAGGCTGTCATCCCTGGACGCGCAAGCCGCGACAGCGCCTATCCGCTCAACCGAGCCGCCTATCGACGCCGAAACATCATCGAGCGCATGTTCGGAAAGCTCAAGAACTGAAAACGCATCGCAACCAGATACGACCGCCTCGCCGTCAACTATCTCGCAGCAATCGCTCTCGTCGCTCTTGCAACACAATGGCTTAAATGAGTCCCCTACCTGGAGCAGATAGGATCACTGTGCGCGACCGGCCTCGCTATCCTGCTTTCCACGCATGATCCGGGTCATGCATTTGTTTGCGCCAACAAGGTCGGTGGCTTTGATGAAAGCAGGATGCATCGTCGCTCAGGGCTCCCCTAGTGACGTAATCACGGCCGAGTCGCTGCGCGATCTTTATAGCGTGGACGTTGCGATTGCCTATATGGATCAAGTCGGCAGACCCGTCTGCGCGCGATTGCTCGCCAACCGCTAAAATGAAGAAATCGGCACCACCAAGCTCGCCTTTAGTGAATGCCCTGCTGTTTTCGGCGACGTCAAAATGACGACCGCGCTGCTCGACAGTCTGACGCACCATTGCAAGATCGTCTAGACCGGAAACGACTCCTGGCACTTCAGAAACGATCCCAAAGCAGCCGGATACCCTTAATAACCCGCACCTGGCCTGCCCGTTGCACCGAGGGGCAATTTTGGACGTCGATTGACACCTGTTTTCATATGCGCACCGATCTCGGCAGCGAGCCGTTTGTGCATTCCAACAATCTGAGCTCGGCAGAGAGTCCTTGACGGACTTTCTCAGATGCAAAAGCCTCCGACCAGTTTGTGATTGTATCCTAATATGCCAGCCTATGATGTATCACTGCCCATCAGATAGCAATGTGATCAATCGATAATTTATCCACGAATGAAGCCGTTATCGGCGGAATCCCGATTGACATGGGCGTAGGCTTCTCCTACCCTCTAAGATATCAGATGGAGGAAATATTGGCATATTTGGAACGTAATAGGATATTCGAAGCGGTACGTAGTGAGATATTATCGTGCGCCATCATGCCGGGAGTTGAGCTGAGTGAAAGCGAGCTTGCCAGGCGCTTTGGCGTGTCGAAGTCGCCTGTGCGTGATGCCATGCAGAAACTGGAGTTCGAGGGGCTTGTAGAAATTGCGCCGAGGCGCGGGCATCGCGTGCGGCCGATTTCCGTTCAGGATGCCGAGGATATTCTGGAGCTGCGCATCATTCTGGAAAGCGCGTCCATGCGCAAGATCGCGCAGACCGCCGACGACATGGAGTTATCGGATCTCGATCGCTTCCGTCAGGCGGATATGTCGTCGATCCAGGCCTTCACTTATTATAACCGGGAGTTCCATCATTCCCTGAGCGTCCTGTCGCGGAATCTGCGTCTGGAAGAGGAAGTGCGGCGGGTCATGGAATTGTATGATCGCCTCTGTGTCATATCGCTTTCGGCTTTGAGCCGCAGCGGCAGTTTCAAGGAGCCGCTGTCGGATCATGTTGCCATTATCGATGCCTTGCAGGCACGCAACGGGGCACAGGCGGCAAGCATCCTGCGCAAGCACGTGGCGAGGTCCCGTGGGTTGATCATGCGTGGATTGGAAAACCGCCCGATCGTCGGATGAGGCTCTGCTTGAGTTGCGGAAGGGTGCCTAGGAAAGGCTAAGGGCGCGTGTGGGCAGAAGCTTTTCGCCCTCCTGACTGACAGATAATCGGGGTCGCCTGAAGAGGGATGTGGGGCCGGGCGGACGCGTTCGCGGGAGGCGTGAGTGCAGGACACCGCCGCGTTTGCGGTGGCAAGACATAGTG
>NZ_JBSEFH010000058.1:0-4463 GCF_053570585.1 Pseudochelatococcus sp. B33
GTTTGTCGGGTTAATATAGCTAGTAGACTTTTTCAAGTCTTCTGATAGACTGGTTTTGGGTGCATGCGGGGCGAACCCGGCCGGGAGGAATGCAGATGGACAAGGTCGTTATCGATGCAGGGCTGCCGCTGACCGCGGGGCCGTTCAACCTGTGTGTCCGACACGGCGATCTGATCTATATTTCCGGCCTGCCGCCGTTCGATGCGGCGTTCTGCACGGCGCTGCGCGAGGCGAGGCAGGCGGGGCGCCAGCCGCCGCCCATGCCGGCGACGCCGTTCGAGCGCCAGGTGCGGATCGTCATGGACAATCTGAAGGCGCTGACGGAAGCGGCAGGCTCCAACATGGACTGTCTGCTGAAGGTCACCGTGTGGCTGAAGGAGCAGGCGACACAGGAAGAGTTCGACCGCATCTACAGGACCTACTTCACCGCTCAGCACACCCTGCCGGCGCGCACGCGGATGCAGGCCGGCAGAACCCCCTTCGATTGCGGCCTCGAGGTCGACGCCATCGGCTACGTCCCGCGCGCCGGGCAGGGACAGTGAGACAGCGGCGATGGGACAAGCGACAGACCATCCCGCCGACGCCTGTTTCGCGCATCTGCGCGAGCGCTTCCTCGGCGCCATGAGGCTTGCCGGCTCGGGCGTCTCGATCGTCACCGCGCGCATGGGGGGTGCACTGGGCAGCGAACGCTGCGGCGCGACCGTGAGCGCGCTGTGCTCGCTGACCGTGGAGCCGCCGTCGGTGCTCGTGTGCATCAACCGTGCCAGCCATACGGCCGGCGCCATCCGGGAGAGCGGGGCCTTCTGCGCCAATCTCCTCTCGGACGAGCAGATCGATCTGGCCGAGCTGTTCGCCGGGCGCGCCGCGTCCGGTGAAGCGCGCTTCCGGCACGGCCGCTGGGGGCGGATGGTGACCGGCTCTCCGGCGCTGGAGGGGAGCCTCGCCGCCTTCGACTGCGAGCTTGCGAGCATGCTGCCTTTCGGATCGCACTACATTTTCGTCGGGCAGGTGCAGGACGTGCGCCTTGGCGAAGGACGGCCGCTTCTCTACTGCGACCGCAGCTATGGCCGCATCGACAAGACGTTGCCCAAATCCGTTCCCGTCACCGCCTGAGGCTCCCGGCCATGAAAGTCTTCGTCACCGGCACGACCGGTTTCATCGGCGGGCGCGTTGCGGAACGGCTGGCCGCGGCCGGCCATCGGGTGCGCGGCCTGGCCCGTTCTCCCGAGGGCGCCGCCCATGTCGCGCGCGCCGGCATCGAGCCGGTCGCGGGAACGCTTGACGACACGGACGTGCTCCGGGCCGAATGCCGGGCAGCCGATGCCGTTCTCCACATGGCGGATCCCGAGGCGGCGGGTTTCATCGGCCTGGCCCTGGCGGAGCTTGCGCATACCGGCAAGGCCTTCATCCATACGAGCGGTTCGAGCGTCGTCGCGGACGGGGCCGCCGGCGCGGAGAGCGCCGCGGTCCATGCCGATGCCGCCTATCCGGGCAACGTCAGCCCGATCGCGTCCCGGTCGGTGCGGCTTGGCAACGATACCCGCATCCTCGCGGCTGCAGAACAGGGCATCCGGTCGATCGTCATCTGCCCGTCCCTGACCTATGGCTGGCGGGAAGGGCCGCACAGGGAATCCGTGCAGCTGCGCCTCATCATCGAGGAAGCCCGCAGGAGCGGAACGGCGCGCTACATCGGGGCGGGACGCAATCGCTGGTCGAACGTGCATGTCGACGACCTCGCCGATCTCTACCTGCTCGCGCTGGACCGGGCGGATGCGGGGACGTTCCTTTTCGGCGAGAACGGCGAGGATGCGCTCCGGGACATCGCCGGGGCCATCGGCCGCCTGCTCGGCACGCCCGCGGCCTCGTGGCCGCTGGCGGAGGCGCTGCGGGTATGGGGCCCGCGCTGCGAATATTCGCTGGCCTCGAACAGCCGTGTCAGGGGCGTGAACGCCCGGGCGCTCGGCTGGGCTCCCCATCGTCCCGGGCTGATCGAGGAGCTGACCTGCGGCAGCTACCGGATGGGCTACGCGCCCCCGGCCCCGTCAGCCTGAGGCATCGCCGCGCGCATCGCCGCCAGCGCCAGCGCCTGCGCACGCGGGACGAGCGATGCCAGCTCCAGATATTCGTCAGCGGTGTGGACGGCGCCTCCGACCGGGCCGGTGCCGCACAGGGTGGGCGTGCCGGTCGCGGCGGCGAAGCCGGAATCGGCGCAGCCGCCGGACGCCTCGCCGCCGACCGCAAACCCGACATCGCCGGCCGCGGCGCGATAGAGGGCAAACAGGTCCGCGTTCTCCGCGCTCTGCCGCAGCGGCAGGAACTCTCCCGTGATCCGCAGTTCGCCGCGTATGCCGGGGGCAGGATCGTCCGTCACGATCTTCCCGACCGCGGCCAGGAGCCGGCCCCGGTCGCCCGGCTCGACGTAGCGCACGTCGATCTCGGCGAAGGCGTGGGGGCAAACGGTGTTGACGGTCCGTCCCCCGCCGATCACCCCGACGTTGAGCGTGATCCCCCGTTCGCTATCGACGATCCGGTACAGGTCGGCGATCTTGCGGGCGATGGCGGCGATGGCGCTCACGCCGTCGTGGTAGTTTACGCCGGAATGGGCCTCTCTGCCGTAGACGTCGCAACGCATGAACAGGCCCCCCTTGCGGCTGACCACGACGTTGCCGTTCGGGCGCGCGGGCTCCGCATTGAAGACGCAGGCGGCGGCCAGCGCCTCGGCTTCGATGATCGGGCGGGAGAAGGGCGAGCCGATTTCCTCGTCGACGGTCAAGAGGGCGCGCACGGGCGGGCGCGGCGCCGGCAGGGCGGCGATCGCTGCCAGGACGAAGGCGTTGGCGACGAGGCCGCCCTTCATGTCGGCCACGCCCGGCCCATAGGCGCGCGTGCCGTCTATGCGGAAGGGGCGGCGCGATGCTTCCCCGAGCGGAAAGACCGTGTCGCAATGGCCCGTGAGCAGCACCGGCGGCGCTGCGGCGGCCTCCCGCACGCCGGCGCGCACGACATCGCCGTATTCGGGGCTGGCGAGGATTTCGGTCTCCACCCCGTTGGCCTCCAGGAAGGTCCGGATATGGGCCGTGACCGCGCTGACGGCGGCGGCGGATCGGCTTGGGGAATCGAGGGCGACGATGGCTTCGAGGAGGTCGAGCATTTCCGGCTGGCGTTGAGCGAGGAGGGTGCAGACGCTGTGTTCGGCCTTGGTGATCATGGGTTGCCCCCGGGGTGACTGCCAGAAAATTGTTGCAAATGTCATCTACAAGACTACTATATGAATTGTAAAGAGATATAGGTGCCCGGCCGGCCTCCCGCCGGCCGCCAGCCAATCCGCAGAGGGAGAACATCGGCCATGGAGTTTGGCGTTTTCAACCTGATGGGCTACCGGTCGCCCGGCCACACGACCGCTGAACTTCTCAAGGACGCCGTCGAGATCACCAGGGTGGCGGACGACGGCGGGCTGGGTGTTTCCTGGTTCGCCGAGCACCATTTCTCCAACTACTGCGTGTGTCCCTCGCCGCTCCTGATGGCCGCCCATTGCGCGCCGGTGACCAGGAGAATCCGCCTTGGCGCCGGCGTGCTCGTGCTGCCGCTCTACACCCCGGCGCGCGTCATCGCCGAGATCGGCATGGTGGATTCCATGTCGCAGGGGCGTCTCGTCGTCGGCATCGGCAGCGGCTATCAGCCGTTCGAATTCGAGCGCTTCGGCCGCGACCTGGCGGAGTCGAAGGAAGCGACGATTGAATTGCTCGAGATGATCGAGATGGGTCTGACCCGGGACTTCATCGAGTATCGGGGCAAGCAGCAGCATATGCCGCGCAGCCACATCAGCGCCAGGACGTACAGCGGGCGGCTGCCGGAAATCTGGATTGCCGGGGATGCCCCGGCCCTGCACAGGATCGCGGCGGAGAAAGGCTATGGCATGATGACCAACGGGCGCTTCGTCGGCCCCGCGGCGGTCGGCCAGCGCCGTGCCGACTTCGAGCGGCCCTTCATCGCCGCCGGCAAGGACCCCGATGACCTGAAATGGGGGCTTTTGCGGTTCTGCTGCGTCACCGACAGCAGGAAGGACGCGGAGGAATACGCCGACAACGCGCGGTGGCAGCTTCGGCTGGCGGCGGCGATGCGCAAGCGGGAGGACATCCTGGAGGGCCATATGCTGGTGCCGCGCAACCCGGCACCCAACGAGCCGCCGCTCGACGAGATCATCGCCAACCAGATGATCGGCGACGTGGAGACCTGCATCGAGCGTGGCATCGAGGAGATCCGCCGCACCAACGCCGCGCATATCGCGCTTTATTTCCAGATCGGCGACTTCCCGCAGGAAAAGGCCCTGAAGTCGCTGGAGCTCTTCGCCGCCAAGGTCATCCCCGGCATCGAACGCGAACTCGGACCCCTCGCCCAATACCCAACCTCAGCCCGCCCAGAAAACCAACAAAACAGATTAACCGCATAAAAAACATGCGGGA
>NZ_JBSEFH010000059.1:0-4033 GCF_053570585.1 Pseudochelatococcus sp. B33
CAAAAGCGATCAGGCCCGCGATCGCCCACAACCGGATCGTCCCGCGATCGGGCAGGACTGAATCGTGATCGAAGGGAAGCGGCGCGTCTTCCGCCATTCAGGCACCTACCAGCTGATCGGGATATGGAACAGAAGGGCGCAGGAGCGCTGCGAAGGCGTTGTTATGGTTCGCTTCGTCGCGGAGGAGCAGCACCACCTTTCCAACCCCGACGATCATTTCGCCAGTTCCGTGGTTCTGTTGAAGGCAGCAGTGAAGCCGTTGAGCGGGATGGTGAAGATGGGCGGTTCTCCGCCACCGGAGCGGGTGGCATTGACGATGAGCTTCTCGCCCTTCTTCAGTGCGTCCGTCGCGACCGCCGGGAACGACAGCGGCACGAGGCAGCCGGCAGGAACGCAGGTCGAGAAGCGCGCGCCCTGTCCGAGGTTCTGCTCGTCGATCTTCAGCTTCACGCCGTCATCGAGCTTGAGCCCGAACGGCAGCAGCAACATGCCCTCTGTCTTGCCATCCGCCGGGGGCCGCAGCTCGATGGCGAAGACACGCTGGCCGGTCTGGTTGTTGCCCTGCGTCTGGCTGAACACGCAGACTTTTTCGTCGTCGACGATGTTGCAGGTGACGGTCCAGTCGCCGTAGGTCTCGTTGATGGAGGCGGCGCCGTTGGGCAGCGTCGTCGCCGGCCGACTGGGGGACGCCGGGGCGGCGCGTGTATCGACCTGCGCAATCTGCTGGTCCGTCTGCCGCAGCCGTTCGGGGCCGGTTGCGGGAACCGCCGCTATGGCCGGCAATGCTGCTAGGGCCAGCGTCGAGAAGGCAATGGCGACACCAGGGACGGAGAGATGTCTTGAAGGGCAGAGACGCGGCATCGGGTGATCCTTTGCTGATGACGATGCGGGACGGGAACCTGGCGCAAGCCTCTGCCTGCGACGCCACGGCGCCATGCGGCCGAGCGTCTCGTCCCGGAGAACGAAGTGATGGATGAGGGCCATGAGGGCGTGGCCGGCGATCAGCGCCAGCAGCGTCCAGGCGAGCCTGCCGTGAGCAAGATCGCCAAGCTGCGCCAGCCACGCGATCCGCTCGCCTGTGACGGGCACGACGGGCACGCCGAAAGCCGTCCAGCCGTTGCCGCCAGCGTAGATGCGCAGCAGCGCCACCGCCGGCACGGCGGCCATGAGCCCGTAGAGCAGCAGATGAACGCTCACCGCCAGCCGGCTTCCCCAACCCCCGTGCAGCCGGCGGCGGCGAATGTTGAACATTCCCCAGAGGCCGCGCAGCAGCGTCAGCAGGAGGATGACGGTGCCCAGAATGCCGTGGTGGGGCGCGATGCGCGAGACCAGAGCGCTGACCGGCGATGGCCCGAACGCCCGCCACGCCAGCATGGGCGAGAACTGCCACAGGAGAAGAATGGCCATGCCCCAGTGCAGGAGCCGGCTGACGATCCCGTAGCGCTGCGGGCTGTCGCGCCATTGCATCGCCGTTCCCCTCAACAGGGCAGGGCCACGGGCAGGCCGGTGACGGGATGCGTCATGACCGCCATGTCGATGCCGTAGATGCGGCGCAGCTCACCGGCGGTCATGATGGCAGCGGGTGTGCCGCGCGCGATCAGGCTGCCGCCGTTGAGGGCGATGATCTCGTCGCAGCAGCGGGCGGCCATGTTGATGTCGTGCAGGACGATCACCACACCGAGACCTTTCGTGTGGCTGAGCCTCTGCACCAGCGACAGCACCTCGACCTGATAGGCGACGTCGAGCGCCGAGATCGGCTCGTCGAGCAGCAGGCACTGCGTATCCTGCGCCACCAGCATGGCGAGCCAGGCGCGCTGGCGCTCGCCGCCCGACAGCGTATCGACAAGCCGGCCGGCCAATGGCTCGAGGCCGGTCAACGCGATCGCCTCGTCGACCTTTTCCCGGTCAACCTTGCCGAAGCGTCCCAGCGCCCCGTGCCAGGGATAGCGGCCGAGGGCGACGAGTTCCGTGACCAGCATTCCCGATGCCGGCGGCGTGTGCTGCGGCAGATAGGCGAGCTGGCGCGCGAACGGCCGGTCGCCCCAGTCGGACAGCGCCTTGCCTTCGAACAGCACCTTGCCGGCGGATGCCGGCTGCTGGCGGGCGAGGATCTTCAGCAGCGTCGACTTGCCGGAGCCGTTGTGGCCGATGAGTCCGACGATGCGCTTTCCCGGCAGAGTCAATGTCAGCGATTCCAGCAGCGTGCGGCCGGGAACCGAGAACGACACCTCCTCCAGCGTGAACAGAGGCGCCTCGGTGACGGTGGCGCGCGCTGCTGCAGTCCCTGTCACGGCGACCGGCCCGGTAATGGGGGTCACCGTCGTTTCATGAACGGGATCAAGGGCGAGCTGTGTCATGGTGTCATTCCCTTGCGAGCGCCGCGACGGGTTCGAGGCGCGCGGCACGCAACGCCGGCATGAAGCCGAAGACGAGGCCGGTGACGAGCGCGGTCAGCACCGCGCCGAGAAGCGCCGTGCCCGTAAAAATGACCGGCATGGCGAAGGCGTGGGCCGCGACGGTGCCCGCCGTGATGCCGATCACAGCACCCGCGATGCCGCCGGTTCCGGCGACCATGACGGCTTCGGTCAAAAACTGGCGCAGGATGTCGGAAGTCCGGGCACCCGTTGCCATGCGGATGCCGATCTCGCGCGTGCGCTCGCCCACCGTCATCAGCATCACGTTCATGACGCCGATGCCGCCCACAAGCAGCGAGATGGCGGCGGTTGCGCCCAGCAGCAGCGTCATGGTGTCCTGCGTGCGCGACTGGGCCTCGATGCTTGCCGCCTGGTTGAATACCCTGAAGTCGCGCACGCCGTGCGCCCGCTCCAGCACGCGCACGACATCCGCCTCCGTCTCCCGCGCCTGGGCGAGGTCGTCGATCAGCACCGAGATCCACGACAGCTCCTGCCGGCCGAAGACGCGGGCCGCCCCGGTTGGAAAGGGGAAGACGATGGTATCGTCCTCGTCGCTGCCGGCGCCGCCGCTGCCCTTGGCCGCGAGCACGCCGATCACCTGGAACGGCACGCCGTCGACGAGAATGCCGCGTCGGATCGGATCGGAGCCGTCCGGGAACATGCGTGCCGCGAGCTTTGAACCGACCACAGCGACCGTCGCCAGCCTGTGCTCGTCCTCGACGGTGAAGAACACGCCGCGCTCCACTGGCCAGCTCAGGATGCGCGGGAAGTCCGTGGTGATGCCGACGCCTTCCGTGGGATAGTCGACGTTGCCGGCTCTGACCGTCACCTTGCCCTGAAGGTAGGGCATGGCGGCAGTGACATTCGGCACCGAGCGGACGTAGGGTACGTCCTCCGGCAACAGCCGGCCGCCCGGTCCGCGGCTGCTTTCCCCGCCGGGGATGACATAGAGGCGGTTGGTGCCGAAGGAGGCCATGCGGGCGACGACATCCTGCCGGGCGCCTTCGCCGATGGCGAGCAGCGCGATGACCGAGGCCACGCCGATGATGATGCCGAGCAGCGTGAGCATGGTCCGGAAGGGATTGGCGCCGAGCGCCCGGGCTCCCGAGCGGAAGGCCTCGTGCATGTCCGCCAGCAGCGACACTGCTGTTGATTTTTGCGGCAGGAGGGAGAGTGCCGGACCCGATGCCGATGATCCTTCAGCATGAGGCTTGGGAGCCCGCAATTCTGCCTCGTCGCTCCCACTGTCGCTGACGATGCGCCCGTCCCTGATCTCGACGATGCGCCTTGCCGCCTTCGCGATCCCGTGGTCATGGGTGATGAGGATGATGGTGTGGCCCTGCGCGGCGAGTTCCCGGAGCAGCGTCAGCACCTCCGTGCCGGTGGCGCTGTCGAGCGCGCCGGTCGGCTCGTCGGCCAGGATGATGCGCCCGCCGTTCATCAGCGCGCGGGCGATGGAGACGCGCTGCTGCTGGCCGCCGGAGAGCTGTCCAGGTCGGTGATGCAGGCGCTCGCCGAGGCCGAGCCGGGCCAGCAGTGCCGCCGCCCGCTCGCTGCGGGCCTTTTGGGGAAGGCCGGCATAGGTTGCCGGCACCTCGACGTTCTCGCCGGCCGTGATC
>NZ_JBSEFH010000060.1:0-3923 GCF_053570585.1 Pseudochelatococcus sp. B33
CTGAATCAGGTCGGGACAGCGCATCATCGGTGGTGCGCTTTTCCCGAAAACAGGTTAGAAGGATACGCGGCCGAGCCTTTCATCAAACCGCGTATCCGATTAGGAGTGTAGCTCAACTGGCTAGAGCACCGGTCTCCAAAACCGGGGGTTGGGGGTTCGAGTCCCTCCACTCCTGCCAATCGGCAGGACAGGTTCGAAGCGGGTTCAGGCTCGATATCAGTCCGGAGCGGGCCGATATCGAGCCTGTTGCTTGATGCGCAGGCGTTCGGCGCGGCGGCTGTTCCTTGGTCGTATCTTCATTGCACCGCGCGTCGGATGCCGACGCGTTCGGATTTGATGATTTCAGTTGGCGGATCGATGTTTGCCGCAGGTTTCGCCCTTGACGAGAGGCGAATCTGACTGTAAAGAAGTCCGACTTTCGGTAAGCCGTAGGTGTTCTGGTTCGAGGCGCCGAGCCTTGATGGATAGAGCCTAAACGTTGCCGTTCTAAGCACCGACTGGCCGCAAGTAAGGCTTGATTGTCAGATCTGGAGCACGACCGGACGAAAGTTTGGTCCTCTGCGTGTGCATGTGCTTGATGCGAATGCGCATCAGGCACGATAGCGCGTTGTCATTTGTATCCTTGCCGGGATCGGGTTTGACGGCGCGAAGCAATCGGGATGTTCAGGGCCTGCGGGCGCTGGGAAATGATTAGGCCAACGGCCGACGTGACGGATGGTTGCGGCCATCCGGCGGTTGACAGCGAGAGAAGATAGTATGCCGACGATCAGCCAGTTGATCCGCAAGCCGCGGACGGCGCAGAAAAGCCGGAACAAGGTTCCTGCCCTCGAGGCCTGCCCGCAGAAGCGGGGTGTCTGCACGCGCGTCTACACGACGACGCCGAAGAAGCCCAACTCCGCCCTCCGCAAGGTCGCCAAGGTTCGTCTGACCAACGGTTTCGAGGTGATTGGTTACATTCCCGGCGAGGGACACAACCTGCAGGAGCACTCCGTGGTCATGATCCGCGGCGGCCGCGTCAAGGACCTGCCGGGCGTGCGCTACCACATCCTGCGTGGCGTGCTCGATACGCAGGGCGTCAAGAACCGCAAGCAGCGCCGCTCCAAGTACGGCGCCAAGCGGCCGAAGTAAGCGGAATTCGAGGCAGGGCGGAAGCCGGCGGCAATGGCCTTCATCGCAGGGCGTTCTTCCGGTTTCCGTCGAAGGTGTTTTTCTGGGTATCCGGACGAGCCGAATGGCGTCCTGATTGCCCATCAAGTTTAGGCGGAGCGAAAGCCGATGTCCCGTCGCCATAGTGCGGAAAAGCGCGAGATCATCCCGGACGCGAAGTTCGGCGATATCGTCGTGACCAAGTTCATGAATTCCATTATGCGTGATGGCAAGAAGTCCGCAGCCGAGGCGATCGTCTATGGCGCGTTCGATGTCATCGAGCAGAAACTGAAGACGGAGCCGCTGCCGGTGTTCAAGCAGGCGCTCGAGAACGTGTCCCCGGCGATCGAGGTCCGTTCCCGGCGCGTCGGCGGCGCGACCTATCAGGTTCCGGTCGAGGTGCGCAGCGAGCGTCGCCAGGCTCTGGCGATCCGCTGGCTCATTCAGGCCGCCCGCGCGCGCAACGACCGTACCATGGTCGAGCGCCTGTCGGCGGAGCTTCTCGACGCGTCGAACAACCGCGGCAACGCCGTGAAGAAGCGTGAAGACACGCATCGCATGGCGGACGCCAACCGCGCCTTCTCGCACTATCGCTGGTAACGAACCGGGTCAAACGGAGCCACGACGATGTCTCGCACGCACGCAATTGCCGATTACCGCAACTTCGGAATCATGGCGCATATCGACGCCGGCAAGACCACGACGACCGAACGCATCCTGTTCTTCACCGGCAAGAGCCACAAGATCGGCGAGACGCACGAGGGTGCGGCGACGATGGACTGGATGGACCAGGAACAGGAACGCGGCATCACGATCACGTCGGCCGCGACGACCTGCTTCTGGAAGGGCCGTCGCCTCAACATCATCGACACACCCGGCCACGTCGACTTCACGATCGAGGTGGAGCGCTCGCTGCGCGTGCTCGACGGCGCCGTGTGCGTGCTCGACGGCAGCCAGGGCGTAGAGCCGCAGACCGAGACCGTGTGGCGTCAGGCCGACAAGTACGACGTGCCGCGCATCGTGTTCGTCAACAAGATGGACAAGGTCGGATCCGACCTGTTCAAGTGCGCTGATTCGATCGTCGACCGCGTGGCCGGCAAGCCCGTGCTGCTGCAGATTCCGATCGGTTCCGAGAACGACTTCATCGGCGTGGTCGATCTGATCACCCAGAAGGCGATCGTCTACCCGGACACGCAGGGCAATTTCGAGGAGCAGGAGATCCCTGCCGATCTCAAGGAGCAGGCGGCCGAATACCGCACCAAGCTTGTCGAGGCGGCGGTCGAACTCGACGACGATGCCATGGCGGCGTATCTCGAAGGCCAGGAGCCGGACGAGGACACCCTGCGCGAGCTGGTGCGCAAGGCGGTGCAGGCGCGCGCGTTCCACCCGGTGCTGTGCGGCTCGGCGTTCAAGAACCGCGGCGTCCACCCGCTGCTCGACGCCGTCGTGGACTACCTGCCGTCGCCGATCGACCGTGGCGCGATCAAGGGCATCGACTTCAAGACGGAAGAGCCGACCGAGCGCAAGCCTTCGGACGAGGAGCCGCTGTCGGTGCTGGCGTTCAAGATCATGGACGACCCGTTCGTCGGCACGATCACCTTCTCGCGCATCTATTCGGGCGTGCTGAAGGCGGGCGACTCGGTGCTCAACTCCACGCGCGACAAGAAGGAGCGCATCGGCCGCATGCTGCTGATGCACGCCAACAACCGCGAGGACATCAAGGAAGCCTATGCGGGCGACATCGTCGCGCTCGCGGGCCTCAAGGAAGTGCGTACGGGTGACACCCTGTGCGACACCGCCAAGCCCGTGATTCTGGAGCGCATGGAGTTCCCCGAGCCGGTCATCGAGATCGCGATCGAGCCGAAGTCGAAGGCCGACCAGGAGAAGCTCGGCATCGCGCTCTCCAAGCTCGCGGCCGAGGATCCGTCCTTCCGCGTGTCGACGGACAGCGAGTCGGGCCAGACCATCCTGAAGGGCATGGGCGAACTGCACCTCGACATCAAGGTCGACATCCTGCGCCGCACCTACAAGGTCGACGCCAATGTCGGCGCGCCGCAGGTGGCGTATCGCGAGCGCATCTCGAAGAAGGTCGAGGTCGACTACACCCACAAGAAGCAGACGGGCGGCACGGGTCAGTTCGCGCGCGTCAAGCTGGTGGTGGAGCCGGCCGAGCCGGGCGCGGGTTACTCGTTCGAGTCCAAGATCGTCGGCGGCGCGGTGCCGAAGGAGTACATCCCCGGCGTCGAGAAGGGGCTGGAGAGCGTGCTCGGCGCGGGCGTGCTCGCGGGCTTCCCCGTGGTCGATCTCAAGATCGAGCTCATCGACGGCGCCTACCACGAGGTGGACTCGTCCGCGCTCGCCTTCGAGATCGCGGCTCGCGCGGCGCTGCGCGAGGCCCTGCAGAAAGGCGGATCGGTGCTGCTCGAGCCGGTGATGAAGGTCGAGGTCGTGACGCCCGAGGACTACACGGGTTCGGTCATCGGCGATCTCAACTCCCGGCGCGGCCAGATCCAGGGCCAGGACATGCGCGGCAACGCGGTCGTGATCGACGCCATGGTGCCGCTCGCCAACATGTTCGGTTATGTCAACACGCTGCGGTCCATGAGCCAGGGCCGGGCGACTTACACGATGCAGTTTGACCATTACGAGCAGGTCCCGTCAGCGGTTGCTCAGGAGGTTCAGGCCAAATACGCCTGATTTTTCAGGCGTATAGGTTTCAGCTTCATCATTCAGGAATTTACTCGGCGTCAAGTCGAGCTGTTTTCAGGGAGCCGCGA
>NZ_JBSEFH010000061.1:0-3810 GCF_053570585.1 Pseudochelatococcus sp. B33
CCAAAATCGCGAGGACTCGGTAATGCGCAGGAACGGGCGTAAACCAGCAGTGCTGCGGAATATTTCGCCACGTTCCTGCGCATTATTTTACAAAGTATCGAGCCACTCCATCAAGCTGGCATTCCGTTTCCATGAAGGTGGCACATTGCTTGCCGCTGGAGCCCCCACCTTTTCCAACGCCTTTCGCTTGGTTTCTAAATTGGCCTGTGCGTAGTGGTTGGTCGTGTCGAGGCTGACGTGCCCCAGCCAACTGCGGATGACGGTGATATCGACTCCGGCAGCGACAAGATGAACGGCGGTCGCGTGCCGGAAGCTGTGCGGCGTCACATTCTTGGACCGAAGCGAGGGCAAGGACTTGGCGGCTTCCGCAACGTAGGCAGTGAGTTTGAACCGCACGCCCGAAGCCCCTAGCGGTTCGCCGTATCGATTGACGAAGATTCGCTCGCCTGGTTTACGCGGTTGGCGTTCCAGCAACTTCCTGAGCAACGTCACCGTTTCCGGCCAGAGCGGACATATCCGTTCCTTACGTCCCTTGCCATACAGGCGAGCGCAGTACGGGGCATCGAACCGGATCGCGTTGGGGCACAGATCGAGGGCCTCCTGAATACGCGCGCCGCTATTGTACAGGAACGAGAGCAGCACATGGTCGCGCATTCCCTCGATTGTCGACCGATCAGGCTGAACGAGGATCGCCTCGACCTCCTCCGGTTCGAGATAACAGGGTGCAGATACCGATTCCCGCTTGAGCGGGACCGTCAGGACCTCGGCGCATTGGGCAACGTATTCTGGATTCTTGCCTGCCATGAAGCTGAAGAAGCTGCGGATCGCGGCAAGTCGGCAATTGCGTGTACCGATCGTACTCCCACGCTCTTGCTCGGTATGGTTGAGGAACGCGCGCACCTCCGCTGCTGAGACGTCGACCAGAGCGATCCGCACCACTCCGCCCCCCTTTCTCTCCGCGATGAACCGCAAGAGCAGCCGCCAAGTATCGCGATAGGACCGGATCGTATGAATCGAAGCACTGCGCTGCTCGGCCAGCCATTCCTGGAAAAACGCCCGCAACAACACGGGGAACGGATTGCTCTTCGTCATGGGTGCGCCTCCATGGTGAGGCATCGGGCGCCGACGGAACGGAACCGCTCACTTGCTTCCTGCAACAGGTCCTGGGTGACGGTGATGTAGGCCAGAGTCGAGTGGATACTCCCGTGCCCCATGTAGGTCGAGAGAAAGTGCAGTTTTCCCTGAGGGTTTATACCGGATTGGTACCACTGGAGGATTCGGTTCACCACCATCGAGTGCCGCAGGTCATGGACGCGAGGCCCCGTCCGCCCGGAAATGGTTTTGAATCCGGCGCGCCGCATGACTTTAGTGATCATCTGCGATACTGCATCAGGGCAATAGCGGTGGTTGAGGCGGGCATGCCAGAACAGCCCCGATTGCGGGTCTTGTGAGCCACCAGCATGCCGCCTCGCATCAAGGTAAGCGCGCAATTCGACCACGACGCTGTCGGATAACGGCAAAATCCTGGTCTTGTAGAACTTCGTTTCCCGTATCGTGATCGTGCCCGATTGCAAGTCTGCGTCACCGAGATCGAGCCGGGCTAGTTCGCTTCGTCGCAGCCCTGCGCAATAGGCCAGTACGATCATGGTGTAGAGCGTCAACGGTAGCAGCGGAGTACGTGCCGATGGATAGGACCTTGCGGTATCGAGCATGTGCTGAACGTCTGCTGGGCTGAAGATATGCGGTCGTCGATATTCCTTCGTCGCTTCTCGCATAGGTTGAGAATTGAAACGTTTCGGCAGGGTACTAGGATCAAGGCGATACCGCGCCTTGGTCAACATGCGCCTAAGCAACTGGCATTCAATTGCATGATTACGCGACGGCTTTGCCTCTTCCCAGCGTGTTAGCATTGTCTCAAGCGACGTCACGGCAAGTTCGGGGTTCGCCTGAAGAAATCGATCGAACTGCAATAACACGTAAGCCTGCTTCTTATACTGATAGCCCCGGCGTCGCATCAGCACGACATGATCGCGCATGAAGTCGCCCAGAACGCTGCCATAAGGCGCGGGCCGTTGTAACGCGGCGAGGGCTTCATCGGGATTGGCTGAAATCAGTGCTCGCCAGATCGGGCTGTTTTGTTTGACGTTGTACCGATTGCGAAGTGCGGCGATGGGATTATCGGCGATCAGCTCGATTTCCACGAGGTGGTCGAGGAAGCGATCGATGATGCGGACTCTATTCAGCAGCGTTGACAGATGGTAACATTTTTCAATTTTCTTCAGCCAGGCGTCGAGCATCCGCCGGTCGACGGCAGGATGACGTTGGGCAACATCCTCAAAGCTGCGAAGGAACGCATAATACGTGGACCTGCTTTTCGGCTGGAGCCGCAATGTTTCCAGGAAGGTATCGATGACCTTGCGATCAGGATCGTGCCATGCGCTCATGACAGCACCTCCGATCCAGGCACTTCGAGCGCCACAGCTCGAAGATCCTCGGTAGCCAGCTTGAGATAGATGTTCGTAGACTTGGTGGATCGATGCCCAAGTATGTCGCCAATGATCTTTTGCGGGACGGATGCCCGCAGCATTTCGACCGCACGTGCGTGCCGGAATACATGAGCTCCTCGCTTTCCTGGCGGCTCGACGCCGGCGGCTGCCAACCGTCTGCTGACTATGCTGTATAGGTGCGTCATTGCGACGTAGGGAGCACAGGACCGGATGAAGATTTCCCGCACTTCGGCACCGGGTCGCCCAAGGCGCAGATAATTGAGTAACGCCTCACCAACTGGTTCCAATAGCGGCATATAGGAGTAGGTATTGGTTTTCGTGTGGCGAATACGCAGGGATTCATCGCGCCAGTTCACGTCCTCGAGCCGAAGACGGCAGATCTCACCTTCGCGCAGGCCATATGTGGTAAGCAGTTGGAGTACAGCATAATCGCGAAGCCCGCGCGGCGATCCGTCGTTCTTCGTGGCGGTCAACACCGCAGCGATTTGACTCTTGTCCAGCGTGGAAGGCACACCTTCGTAGGCATAGAGCAAGGGGGCGACGATGCGCGGCGTGAGATCGGTTGGAATGCGACCCGTCCGATGCAGATAGCGCACCACCGAGCGGAGCAGCAAAGCGACGCTGGCCAATGATGGTCGCCGTAAACCAAGCGCGCGCATATCCATGTAGTGATCGACATCCACGACGCTCATTGTCTCGAGGCTGGCAGCGCCGGCGCGGTCGAACTGCCATCGTAGAAAGTTTCGTGCCTCTCGCATGAGGGCCTCAATGCTGGCCCTTGCCAGACCGCGCTCTTCGCGCAGCCATGTTTCGTATTCGCAGCAGATCGTCCGCAGAAACGCCGCCTCGGGCTCGATCAACTCTGGTTCGGGCGGCCATTTCCCTTGAACAAGCCTAAGGAGCTTGGCGATCACGGTGCGTGGCAACATGTGCCAATCTGCACCGGGAGGTCGGCCACGCCGGACCTCAAATTTCTGGATTGCATAGATAAAATACTGATCAACCTGTGCCGGCGTCACAGTCTCGACCGGTATGCCGCACTTGGCCAGATAATCGAGAAACGCGCGGGCGTAGAGGCGGTGATTCAATACTACCACCGGGTTGTAATTTTGCTTCGTGAGAAAATTCGAAAGTTCGGCGATCAACTCGCTGTGTGATTTCAACATGCTTGCTTCCTCAGTTGGTCCAGGGACTGCCGAGGTTCGCAAGCAAAATAATGCGCAGCAATAGTGCCCAGTGTTGCGGGAATTTGGCGCTCGCGCCATGTTCCTGCGCATTACCGAGTCCTCGCGATTTTGGGATT
>NZ_JBSEFH010000062.1:0-3547 GCF_053570585.1 Pseudochelatococcus sp. B33
GGAGGTCGCTTCATGAGAGCCGTCATCACCGGCGGAGCCGGATATATCGGCACGCTCCTGGCGTGCGAACTGGCGAGGCAAGGCACACTGACCGGCAGATCAGGCGCGCCCGAGCCGCTCGACAGTCTCATCGTCATCGATCCCGCGATCCGTGAGGATCATGCGCTCACCTATGAGGGCGCGAAGCTTCCGGTCAATTTCCGGTCCGGTTCCGTGACTGACCGGGAGTTTCTGCAGCAGGTGATCCGTGAGCCGGGCACGAGTGTTTTTCACCTCGCCTCCGTGCTCACCGGCGTCACCGAGCGCGACATTGCGACGGCGCTTTCCGTCAATGTCGACGGGACGCGCAACCTGCTTGAGATCCTGGCCGAGCTCGGCGAAGGATCCCGGATGGTCATGACGAGTTCGGTCACAGTCTATCGACGTGACGCCGAAGATGCGATGATTACGGACAAGACGGCGACGCAGCCCAGAAGCGTCTATGGGCTCACCAAACTCATCAGCGAGAACCTTGTAAGCGCTTTTCAGCACATGAGAAAGGTTGACGGCCGCTGCGCCCGTCTCTCGACGGTCGTCATTCGACCCAAAAAGATCGGTACCTCGGCCGGCGCCGCCATCTCCGATGTCCTTCGCGATGTCGTACTCGGCCGCGATTGCGAGATTTGTGTTTCCGAGCAAACACGGACGGCATTCATAGACTACGAGAGTTGCGTCAAGGGCCTGATCCGACTGCACGAAGTGGAACAGGCCGCACTGGAGGATAATCCGGTCGTCAACTTTCCGGCATTGACGGCATCGCTGGAAGAGATGATTGCCGGCGCCAGCGCGATAGCCGGGAAAAACGGTTATCGCGCCGGGCGAGCATCCTTCAAGCCGGAACCGTTCGCCCAGAATACGATCGACTCCTGGCCGACGGTCGTCGATGGCGCCCGTGCCGAGGCGCTTGGTATCCGCTGCAAGCCAACGATCGAACAGATTTGCCAGGATTTCGTGCAACACTATCACACGTTCTGGGCACAAGTAATCTGACGCCTGCGATTGCATAATCTGACGCCTGCGATTGCAGCGCGCATAGCGGATGGAGAGGAATTTGGCGCTTTTGTTGACTGACAAGGTCGCAGTCGTCGTTGGAGGCAGCGGGGGTATTGGTGCTGCGTCGGCAAGACGTCTGGCTCAAAACGGCGCGAAGATCGTCGTGGGCTATCATTCCGGTAGTGCCCGCGCCGAAGAGGTCGTCGCGTCGCTGGCAGGCGAAGGCCATATGACCGCACAGATCTCACTCGCCGATTCCGAAAGCATCCGACACTTCGCCACGGAGGTGGAGGCGCGCTATGGGCGCACCGACATTCTCATCAATTCGGGTGGGATGACCAAGCCCGTGCCGCATCGTGAGCTGGACCTGCTCGACGACAGTATGTTCGACAGGATCATGGTCGCGAATGTGCGTGGCGTGTTCGCCACTGTCCGCTGCTTCGCGCCGATCTTGCGCAGGAGCGGCGACGGCGTCATCGTCAATATCTCCTCCGTTGCCGCGCTGAGAGGAACGGGAAGCAGCATCGCCTATGCAGCCTCCAAGGGGGCGCTCGACACGATGTCGATGTCATTGGCGCGCGTGCTTGCTCCCGAAGTGCGGGTATTGACTGTCTCGCCTTCGGGCGTCGATACGGGCTTCGTCGAGGGCCGGAGCCGCTGCGACCTCGACATGCAAGCGGAACGCACCCTGCTGAAGCGCGTGATCGAGCCGGATGACGTCGCGAAGACGGTGCTTGCGGCGATCGCCTACATGCCGTTGAGTACGGGGAGCATCCTCGTGGTCGACGGAGGGAGTCTCCTTTGACTGTTCCATCGTCGGAACAGTTCATTCGCTGCGGATTCATGGCTTGAGCACGGTTCCTACCCGTCTTGGTCAGGGTAATGAGAGAAAGCGGGCCACTGCCTATCTCCTGCTCGGCCTCGCCGCCATATCCTGGAGTGGAAACGCGGTCGCGGCACGGCTTGCGGTTGGCGAGATATCGCCGATAGCCCTGATCAGCTTCCGTTGGTCCCTTGTCGCTGTTCTCGTGCTGATCATCTGGCAACGGCAGATCGTGGAGGCGCTTCCGGTGCTGCGTCGGCACTGGCTTTTCATCGCAGCGCTCGGAACCGTCGGCCTGACGGGCTTCAACACACTTTTCTATATTGCAGCGTATTACACGACCGCTGCCCACCTCTCGATCCTGCAGGGCTGTATTCCGGTTTTCGTATTCATCGGCGCAGTGATTGCCTATCGCACACCGGCCCGCCCCATGCAGATCGCAGGCATAGTCATCACGATTTGCGGCGTGCTTATTGTGGCAAGCAATGGCGACATTCGAAGCCTGAGCTCAATCTCCTTCAATCGGGGTGATCTCATGATGGTCGTCGGATGCGCGTGTTATTCGATATACACGATCGCACTGCATGTTCGGCCGAAAATGCCGGCAATCGTCTTCTTTGCCGGCGTCGCAATGGCGGCATGTTTGAGCTCCCTGCCGCTCTTGGCAATCGAGGTAGCAGCCAGTTCATTTCACTGGCCGACGCCAAAGGGCTGGGTTATTCTGGTCGTCGTCGCGATCTTTCCTACCTTTCTCGCTCAACTCTGGTTCATGCGCGGCGTGCAATTGATCGGCCCGACACGTGCAGGGTTGTTTGCCAATCTCGTCCCGATACTGGGGCCGCTCCTTGCCGTCGGCCTCCTCGGCGAGACTTTTGCCGTCAATCAGGCGATCGCCCTGGTCCTCGTGATCGGCGGCATATTCATAGCCGAGTCGCGCAACCGGATAGCGGGAACCCCGCCAAGCTGACATCTTGTTGTCCAATGCTGTAACGGAGGAGTTCGATGCAAGTTGTCGTTGATACAAATGGGCGGACAAGGCTCGATGAGCCAGATGATTTCCGAAACTTCCGAGTTACAATCGAGGATGGAACTTCCTACAAGACACTGAAAGCGGCCATAGACACCATCGGCCGTCTCGATAATGAGGGGACTGCCTGGATTCATGAGACGGCGCTGCGGAAGCTCGGCCGCGTCGATACCATATGGCAGGATCAGTTGACCGCGATGATCGCCGGCGCGGCGCGGCATGGCTGGATCGATCCCGGCACAGGAGATATCCGAGCGCATATCGTCGGAAGCATCAGTGGTTGAGCCTGCTCGTGGTCACTAACAGCCTCTAAGAAACAGGGAGGTGTTGCCGAACCGCGGGAGATCGGCAAATCATTCGATTACTCGGCTCCAGGTTCCGAAATCGTACGGGCGTCAGAAATCGGACACCCACCTGCGGCACCATAAGCCTTTATCGCAATGGAAAGACTGCCCAGCATGGCGACCTCGATCAGCAGATCTGGGGCACGCCAGAAATCATCTCCCACCTGTCATCCTTGTTCGAGCTGCGGGCTGGCGACATGATCGTGACCGGTACCCCGGCCGGTGTGGGGCCAGTAGCGGTCGGCGACAAGCTCGCAGCAAGCACAGAAGGAGTCGGTCCTCTGCCTGTCAACGTTATCTGAACGCCGGGTCTAGGGAGGT
>NZ_JBSEFH010000063.1:0-3441 GCF_053570585.1 Pseudochelatococcus sp. B33
TCATTGAATAATTTAGTCATTTCCTCATCCTCGACCAAAATACAGCACAGAACATTGCGGGCACAAACGGACTCGATTTCGGAGCGTCGGCGCAGAAAGTCCCAAGGAATCCCCAAGGATATGTTCGTGAGGCGTTCCCCTGCCATCTCGGTGCCCCCCTCATCCCAGCCAGTCTGCCTCCCCCTCCATGCGCCTGATCTGCATATCGAGGTACTGGCGGCGCGATCCGGTCAATCTCGTGATAGAGCTGGGCGAGCGGCCCGCCGTTGGCGATGACGTGGTCAGCGTCGAAATCCATCCGCTCAGACACGTGCGCACCAGCCTCCAGCCCCGGCCGTTCTATCCTCACGACGATGCCGCCATAGGCGCGTACAGCGGCGGCCTCATCCCCGAATCGGACATCGTCGACCACGACATTGCCTTTGGGCAACGTGGCGTGCCACCGCTCGATCCAGAGCCTGGGACATATCGTGTTGCGGCCCCACTCCGTGCCGAGGGTCTGCATGGCGTAGCGTGGCGTGCGGCCGCCGAGCAGTTCGCAGGGCACCTCCTTGAGCGGACCATCGGTGTGCGTTTCGTCCAGGCCAAGGCTGTGGAGCATGGCCTTGAGCGGCCCTGCCATTGGATGGCGGGTGAATCCATGCACGTCGATGAGCCTGTGTGCGGCAGTCGTTTTCCCGCTGCCCGCGAGCCCAGTCAGACCGATGATCATGCTGCCGCCCTCCATCCAGCGGGCACGCGGACGCGCGGCAGCTCGGGCGTTGCGGGGTCTTCGAGCTGCACCTCAAGGCGCTCGCGCAGGCCCCAGAAGTTCGACATTTTGCGCTCCTCATGATACAAAATGCGAACGCGCCACCGGGCTGCAACCCGATGACGCGCTCTGACCAAGCCCGAACATAGGAGGTTCGAGTGGCTGACGAAGTTTTATGTTCCATCCCCGATTGCGGCAAGCTCGCCCATAGACGTGGCTGGTGCGGGTCCCACTACAAGCGTTGGCGGCGGCACGGAGACCCTCTGGCCGGGTCGCCATTTCGAGGCATTCATGTCCCTTGGATCGAGCAACACACAACTTACGACCGTGACGAGCGCCTGCTCTGGCCATTCAACAAAGCATCGTCCGGCAGAGGGATGGTGTCCTATGAAGGCTCACACCGCCGCCCCTTCCAGGTTATGTGTGAACTCGTCAACGGCCCTCCACCTGATGACAGGCCGCAGTGCGCGCACTCATGCGGAAATGGACATCTCGGGTGTCTGAACCCGCGTCACCTGCGATGGGCCTCACAGGCAGAAAACGAGGCCGACAAGGTCGCTCACGGGACGAGCAATCACGGCGAACGCAACGGCATGTCCAAATTGTCGCAGGCAGACATCCTGACGATTTTCAATAGTCGGGGGAAAGTGAAGTCTCGCATCTTAGCGGAACGCTATGGCGTTTCGGGTTCTAGCATCAGCCACATTTGGACGGGGGCTAGATGGAGTTGGCTCACGCAGCCGATGCCTTCACCCTGACCACTGGCTTTCCAGTGGAATTCGCGTCAATCGCCGGAGGCTCATACAGCGAGCCCTCGGATGGCATGCCAAGGAAAAGCTCGTGCCATGCGATGACGCCGAGGGCTCGTTCGACGACAAGCATATTCTGCGAAGCCGGCGACGGATCGGCTTTCAGTGAGCGGGCAGCAAACGCGTTGAAGCCGACCACAGAGCCATTCCCGAACCCGAACGGGATTTTCACCGGGGAATGATCGTGCCCCTGTAGCACAAAATGGAAGCCCCTGCCCCGCCTGCCATAGGTCTGATGCGTCCGGTACATGCCACGGACCTGCTTGTAGACCGGGCCGTAGAGCCCGCCAGTGCCGCCTGTGCCCTCGTGCCCATGCTGGAGCAGGAACCACCAGCCGTAGATGTTGAACAGCGCCTCGCCGGACCCGGTGTAGAAGAACCGTATCCAGTCCTGTGGCCCGACGATCTTTTCGACGGACCACGACACCATCACGTCCCAGTTGTCGATGTTGCCCTCGTTGGAGTGCGGCTTTGCAACCAAGCGCCCATGATTTCCGGGTGACGTGTATACCCTGATCGGCACACCTACGTGCTCATGGAGATAGATGAGCCCGCCAGCCACGACCTCGGCGATCAGCTTGGCGCTCTCGACCACTGGCATGGCCCCGCCGCGCCGGCTTTCCTCGCGCAGGTTGTTATCGATCATATCGCCGCCGAGACAGACGATGATCTCCTCCGGCGCGTCCCCCGCCCAGTGCTCCGTCATCAGGGATGCCGCTGTACGGAAAAGCCGCTGCATGCGCGCCCGGCAAATGTCGCCATTGTAGGAGTTGAGGCCGTCCATTTCGTAGAGGTCGACAGCCTCACCGGCGTGCACGTCGGATATGTGCAGGATGACAGAGCGGTTCCCGCCTTTACCACTACCGGGTTTTGGCACGATCAGCGCCGGCCCGCCGAGGGACTCTGCAAGACCGAAAATCGACGTGCGAGCATCCTGCAGGCTGATGACCTGGTCAAGCAGCGCCTTTTCGCGCTTTCGGAGAGAAGCCACTTCCTGCTCAAGGCGCCGTTCGCGGACGCGGTCGTCTACTGTCGGCCCGGCCGCCTCCGGCTCCGGTGTCTCTTTTGGTTGATACAGCGCCCAGTCCGGCGACAAGCCGTACCTCCTGTGCCACAGGCCGAGCTTACCCGGTTTGCCGACGCGGAAATGGAACTGTCGCCGGTCGGTGCCGAGCGCAGCCGCTGCTGCGGTCCCGGCCGACCTGACGAGATTTGAGCCGGGCACGACGGTAGGAGGGCTACCAGACAGCAATGCCGCGTTGACGGCGGCAATTTCGCGCTCTGCACGCTCTCTGTTATGGTCAGCCATTTCAAGGCCCTCCCGTGCCGCCGCGGATCGCGTGCCAGATCAGGCCCAGCACGCCCACCGTGAGAATGCCGATTGCGGTAATGAGCCCTTGCCGCTTGACGGCCTCCGTGGATTTCCGCCATTGGCGCAGGTGCATAAAATCCGCCTGCACCTCGAAGGGCTCCTCGACATCAACGCCGAGGCGCACGAGGGTTTCCGTGACCGTATCGGACACGATTTTCTTGATCTTGGCTTCGGTCAATTCCGCCTCAGTCATCGTGAGCTCCCGGCGTATTCGGCCCTCACGGCGCCGTACCATTCTTCCAGCGCAGTGATGCGGCGGTTCGCCGCTCCCCTGCCCGCGCGCTCCCGCGCCGCAACCACCAGCGGATCGTCACCGGCTTTTGGCTGGGGCACCGTTACCGGGATTCCCCAAGAGGGGAATTGGGGCAGATCGCGGCGCACCTCCACCCTCCCCTGCGTCGATCCCGCGCAGGCGGCGAGCGTCATCGTCAGTGACACGGCAAGAGGCACGGTCAGGGCGCGCCGAAAGCTCCGACTCCAGGTCATCGAGATATTCCTGCTGCTTGAGG
>NZ_JBSEFH010000064.1:0-3106 GCF_053570585.1 Pseudochelatococcus sp. B33
GGACTGGCCGACGATGGCGACGAACTCGCCCACGTTGATTGTTAATGATACGCCGCGCAGCACCTCGACCGCCACCGTCTCCGAGGTGACGAATACCTTGCGCAGGTCCGCGAGTTCGATCAGCGGTTCTTTCTCCACCCCCGTCATAGGCGGAACCCCACGAGCGAACGGCCGCCTGTGGCTTGCCGGGCGCCGGTCACCACCCGCTCGCCCGGCTCCAGTCCTGACAGCACCTGCGCCTCGAAGCGGGTTCTCAATCCGGTCATGATGCCGCGGTCGATACGCCGGCCGTCCGGTCCCAGCACGTCGACATGCGAGTGGCCGCTTTCGAGCGGCTTGAAGCGCAGCGCCGCGACGGGAGCGATCACCACGTCGTCGCGCCGGTCCACCACGAAGGAGACCTGCGCCGTCATCTCCGGTCGCAGCTCGCCGGCGCCGTTGTCGACATCGAACAGCGCCGTGTAGAGCACGACATTGTTCGTGGAGCCGGATGCCGCCGCCTCACCCTGTCCCGATGCCTTCTCGGGCTTGTGCGGCGCAGGCAGAACCTGCTTCAGCCGCGCCGTCCAGCGCCGGTCGCCATGCCCGAGCGTGGTGAACCAGACCTCCATGCCTTCGAAAAGACGGGTGACATCGGCCTCCGACACCTGCGTCCACACCGTCATGGTCGACAGATCCGCGATGCGCATGACGACGGGTGTGGAATAGGCGGCGTTCAGCGTCTGGCCCTCGCGCGCGTCGATCGACACCACGGTGCCGGACATGGGCGCATAGATGCTGGTGTAGCCGAGTTTTGCTTCGTCCGACTTCAGGGTCGAGTGCATCTTCTCGATCTCGGCGCGGATCGCGTCGACCTTTGCCGCGCCTATTCTTGCGTCGCGCCTTGCCTCATCGAACGCCGCCTGTGAAATAGCCTTGCCGGGGGCAAGCACCGCATTGCGCTTCAGTTGCGCGGCGGCGAAGGCCGCTTCGGCTTCCTGGGCGGCCAGATTGGCCTCCAGCCTGTGCAGTTCTGCCCGGCCGGCCTCGACCTGCGCCGTCTGCACCTGCGGATCGATCCGCGCCAGAAGGTCGCCCTGTTTCACCGTCTGGCCGATGCGCACCGGGATGGAATCAAGCCTGCCCGACGCCTGGGCACCGACATCGACATAGGCGCGCGGCAGGATCTTGCCGGTGGCCGTCACCACGTCCTCGATGGTGCCGCGCTTCACTTCCTCCGACAGCAGCGTCACGCCGGAAGAGGCGGTCGCGCCGCCGGCCCGATAGAAGCCCACGCCCAGCGCCACAGCAACGGTCCCGGCAGCAACGAGCCGGCCCCGCCAACGGCGGCGGCCCCGCGTCCCGTTCGTCGACATCTGCGGAAAGGCGGAACCGGCCATCGTCAGCTTCCTGCCACCGTCGAGGCGACGTCGGCCGCGGAGCGAGAACCTGTTGAGGGATTGTGCTGCTCACCCGCGTTGTCGATCGTTTCAACGATCCGGCCCGCCTCCAGCCGCACGACCCTGTCCGCCGCCCCGAAGTAGCGGTCGTCATGCGAAATGACGATCAGGGTCTTGCCCTGCCGCTTCAGGTCAGGCAGCATTTCCGTGTAGAACAGCCGCCGGAAGGTGGGGTCCTGTTCTGCTGCCCATTCGTCGAAGACGATCACCGGCCGGCCTTCGAGATAAACCTGGATCAGCGCCAGCCGCTTGCGCTGGCCCGCCGACAGGTCGGTGGTCGAGAACCTGCCATCCTCCACCGTGACTTTATGGGCGATTTCGAGCGTGTTCAGATAAAGGCTCACGGCCTCCGGCACGATGCCGCCGGGCGCCACGAGATCATCGAACAGGAAATAGTCGAAGAAGATGGCCGAGAACAGCTGGCGGTAGTCGTCGCCGTTCTCCGGCGTCACAGGTGCCCCGTTGAGCAGCAGTTCGCCCTCCTGCGGCTCGTAGAGGGCAAGCAGCAGCTTGATGAGCGTCGTCTTGCCCGAGCCGTTCTCGCCCACGATCATCAGGATCTCGCCGCCCTTGGTGGTCAGGTCGATGGGGCCGAGCGTGAACGGCTCGACGCCCTCGGCCGCCGGGAAGGTGTAGCGCGCATGGCGCAGTGCGATACTGGAGACAGCCGGGAGCGGTGCGGGAGCGGAAGCTTCCGCCGTGTCCGTGTCGGCAAGGTGCGGCTCGGGATTGGCGAAGTCGGCCGAGAGCCGGGCGATCCGGCGGAACGAGACCTGCGCGTTGACGAAATTGGCGTACGCGGAAAGAGCTTGATTGAGCGGACCCTTGACGTAGAGCAGCACCAGCACGAAGCCGGACACGACGGTGCGGTCCACCCCGAACCAGCCCTGCCAGCCGACAATGAGGCCGATGGCGGCGAAGAACAGCGCGCTGTCGGCCGCATTGGCCGACATGAAGATGCGGAACGCCTTCACCCTCCTGTCGCGGATGCGCTCGATGGTGGCGATGAGCTGTTCGCCATGCACGCGCCGGCGCCGGGGCCGGCTGATGCGCAACTCCTTGGCGCCCTCGCTGATGGCGCGGTAGTGCCGGTAGAGATCGTCCTGGGCGCTGCGGGCAACGTCGTAATGGGCCGCGCCGCGCTTGCGGGCATAGCGGTTGACGATGACACCGACACCGATGGCGATGGCGACGACGACGAACAGCGGCGGCGACAGGAACAGCAGGTAGACGATGCAGCCCGTCGTCACCGCCAGCGCGATGGCGAGCGATGAAAAGCCATACGAAAAGTTGGAGACGGTATCGACGTCCTGACCGAGCACGGACAGCAGGCGATGGCTCTTGTAGCGCTCGATCTGGTCGATCGGTGCGGCCACGACCCGGGCGACCAGTTCCTTCCGGAGGCTGGCGATGATCTGCTGGCCGATCCACGAATTGCCGAGGTCCGACACGACCTCGCCGGCGAGCGTCAGCACCACGAGGCCGGTGAAGGTCCACATCAGGGCGGCGGTGATGTCGCCGTCCGCAAACAGCGCCCGGTTGATGGTGGCGAGCAGCCATGCCGTGGCAAGGCCGCTCAGGGTACCCATCACCGTCGCGAACAGCGCGATGGGCCAGAACGGGCGCAGAAGGCGGATGCCTTCAGAGATAAGGTTATCTTTCGCCGC
>NZ_JBSEFH010000065.1:0-2905 GCF_053570585.1 Pseudochelatococcus sp. B33
GCGACGTCCTCGCCATCGATCAGCACGCGGCCCGCCTTCGGCGGCAGCAGGCCGAAGATGGATTTCACCGTCGTCGTCTTGCCCATGCCGTTGCGCCCGAGCAGCGTCACCACCTCGCCCGCGCCCACACTGAATGCGACGCCGAACAGGATGCGCTGATCGCCATAGGCATTTTCAAGTCCCTCGATCCGCAACATCGCTCAGGTTCTCCCGCTTGCGGTCGCGACGTCGAACGCGTCGCCCAGATAGGCGGCCCGCACTTCAGGATGTGCCCGCACCGCCGCGGGCAGGCCCGAAGCGATCAGCTTGCCGTAGACCAGCACGCTGATGCGGTCCGCGAGCGAGAAGACGGCATCCATGTCGTGCTCGATCAGCACCAGCGTGTGCGTCTGTTTCAGCGTCCGCATCAGCTCCACCAGCACGGCCGATTCCTCGTGGCTCGTGCCGGCCAGCGGCTCGTCGAGCAGCAGGGTGCGCGCGCCGGTGGCGAGCGCCACCGCGATCTCGAGCTGGCGCTTCTCGCCGTGCGACAGCGCGCCCGCCCGCCGCCGCGCCCGGTCGTGGAGGCCAAGACGGGCAAGGATGGCCATCGCCTCGTCGTTGAGCGCCCGCTCGTGCGCGACGGGCGCGAGGAAGCGGAAGCTCGATCCCGACCGTGCCTGCACCGCCATGGCGACGTTCTCCAGCACGGTGAAGCCGTCGAGCAGCGTCGTGATCTGGAACGAGCGCGCCAGCCCCCGCCGCACCCGCTGGTGCATCGGCAGATGCGTGATGTCCTCGCCGGCGAAGGTCACCCGGCCGCCGTCGCTCGGCAACCGGCCCGACAGCTGGTGGATGAGCGTCGTCTTGCCCGCCCCGTTGGGGCCGATGATGACGTGCAGTTCCTTTTCGGGGATATCGAGGCTGACATCGTCGGTCACGACGAGCGCGCCGTATCGCTTCGACAGGTTGCGGACCGACAGCAGCCCCCCGGCAGCGGCCTCAGCCATGGCGTCCTCCCCCGAACAGGCGCTTGACGAGCCCGCCGACGCCGTCCCTGCTGGCGAGCACGATCAGCAGCAGGATGAAGCCGAAGCCGAGCTTCCAGTGCTGCGAGAAGGCGGCGAGCCATTCCTCCAGCAGGATGAAGACCGCCGCCCCCGCGATCGGACCGGCGAGCGTCCCCATGCCGCCGAGCACCACCATGACGATCAGCTCGCCCGACCGCTGCCAGCTCATGTAGGCGGGCGAGACGAACTCCACCTGGTTGGCGAGCAGTACCCCGGCGAGCGAGGCGAGGCAGCCTGCGATGACATAGGCCGTGAGCTGGTAGGGAAACGGCGCAAAACCGATCGCCTGCATGCGTATGGCGTTGTCGCGCGTGCCGCGCAGCACGCGCCCGAAGCGCGAGGCGATCAGCATGCGCGCCAGCAGGAAGGCGGCCGCGAGCACCCCGAGCACGACATAGAACAGCACCAGCTTGTCCTCGAGCAACGGCCGCCCCAGCAGGGTCGAGCGGCGTTGCAGTGTGTAGCCGTCGTCGCCGCCGAAGGCCGACAGCGAGATCATCAGGAAGTAGAGCATCTGGCCGAAGGCGAGCGTGATCATGATGAAGTAGACGCCACGCGTGCGCAGGCTGATCGCCCCGGTGATCAAGGCGAACAGCGCCGCGACCGCGACCGCGACGAGGCTCTGGACCAGCAGATCGTCGATGCCATGGGCGTTGAGGATCGCCACCGCATAGGCGCCGATGCCGATGAACGCGGCATGGCCGAAGGACACCAGCGCGCCGTAGCCGAGGATGAGGTCGAGCGACAGCGCCGCAAGCGCGAAGATCATGATGCGGGTCGCGATCACCAGCACGAAGGCGTCGCCGGTGACGGCGGCGAGCAGCGGCAGCAGCGCGAGCAACGCGAACATGACGGCGGCCGCGAAGCCCGCCGAACGCCAGGACACGCGGCTTTCCGCCAGATGGGCGGTCGCGATGTTGGATGGCGAGGTGGTCATCGCGCGGCCCCGCGCACGGGAAACAGCCCCATCGGGCGGAAGAACAGCACAGCCGCCATCAGGATGTAGATGAGCATCGGCGCGAGCGTGCGCCCGGTCTGCGAGGCGGCGGCGGGATCGAGCAGGGTGCGCAGCAGGATCGGCCCGAACACCCGCCCCACCGTGTCCACCACGCCGACCAGAATGGCGGCGATGAACGCTCCGCGCACGGACCCCACGCCGCCGATGACGATGACGACGAAGGTGAGGATGAGTACGGAATCGCCCATGCCCGGCTCCACCGACAGGATCGGCGCCACCAGCGCCCCGGCGAGGCCGGCGAGCATCGCGCCAAGGCCGAAGACGATGGTGAACAGCCGCCGGATGTCGACGCCGAGCGCCGACACCATCGGCGCGTTGGACGCGCCCGCCCGCAGCAGCATGCCCACGCGGGTGAAGTTGACCAGGATGTAAAGCCCGACAGCGGTCGCGATCCCGGCCGCGATGATCACCACGCGATAGAGCGGATAGCGCACGTTGCCGAAGAGCTCGACCGATCCCGACAGGGCCTCCGGCACCGGCACACTGAGCGGCGCGGCACCCCAGATCACCTTGACGCTCTCGTTGAGGATGAGGATGAGGCCGAAGGTCGCCAGCACCTGGTCGAGATGGTCGCGCTCATAGAGCCTGCGAAAGACAAGAAGTTCCAGCACCACGCCGAGCAGCAGCGCGGCGGGCAGCGCCAGGGCGAGGCCGAGCACGAAGGAACCGGTGAGCGCCACGAAGGTGGCGGCGAAATAGGCCCCCACCATGTAGAGGACGCCGTGCGACAGATTGATGAGGTCCATGATGCCGAAGATCAGCGTCAGCCCGGCCGCGACCAGAAACAGCATGACGCCGAACTGCACGCCGTTGAGCATCTGGAGCAGGAAAAGATTGA
>NZ_JBSEFH010000066.1:0-2569 GCF_053570585.1 Pseudochelatococcus sp. B33
AATCACGGCCTGCGAGAACGTCGAGGTGCCGGCGGCCTATGCCGGCCTTCCCCAAAAGGCCCGCCACGAGCGGGCGGCGGCGCTGCTCGCTCGGCTCGGCCTCGGCGAGCGCCTGCATTACCGGCCGGGACAGCTCTCCGGCGGCCAGCAGCAGCGCGTCTCGATCGCCCGCGCGCTGATGAACGGCGGGCGCATTATTCTGGCCGACGAGCCGACCGGCGCGCTCGACAGCGCCACCGGCACGGAGGTGCTGGCGCTGCTCAGGCAACTCGCCGCACAGGGTCACACCATCATCCTCATCACCCACGATCACGGCATCGCCAGAGCCGCGCAGCGTATCGTCGAGATCAGGGACGGACGCATCGTCAGTGACAGCGGGAACGACGGGGCAGAACAGGCTGCACCCGATGGTCCTCACCTTGAAGGATCATCAGCCCTCGGTCCCACGCTCCAGGTTCTATCCAAAAAAACATCGGCGGTGTCGGTGCTGGCGGACATGCACGAAGCCTTTCGCTCAGGAGCCCGGGCGCTGGGTGCCAATCCCTTCCGGACCATGCTCACGCTGCTCGGCATCATCATCGGCGTCGCCTCGGTCATCGCGCTGCTCGCCATCGGCGAAGGCGCCCGGCAGGATGTCGTCGCCCGCATGGCCTCCTTCGGCGCCAACCGCCTCTACGTCATCCCTGGCGGGGAAAGCAGCCGCGGCCCCGGCGGCCGGCTGTTGCCGGAGGACGTACCCTACGTCCGCTCGGTGCCGAATGTCACTGCCGCCATGCCCTACCTTCAGGGCAAGGTGACGGTGAGAGCCGGCAATATCGACTATCCCACCCAGGGCATCGCCATCACCACGGACTTCCCGCGTATCCTGAGCTGGCCGGTGGAGCGCGGCGTGTTCTTCACCGTCGAGGACGAACACAGGCTGGCGACGGTTGCCGTGATCGGGGCCAAGCTCGCGGCGCGCATGTTCCCGGACGGCTCCGATCCGATCCGGCGCAGCATTCTTGTCGACGGCGTGCCGTTCCAGGTGATCGGCGTGCTCGCCGCCAAGGGCAGCGGCGGCGCCGGCAGCGACGAGGACGACACCATCGTGTTTCCCTATCCCACCGGCGCGGCCCGTGTCTTCGGCCGGCAGGAACTGTCGTGGATCTCGGTGCTGATCGATGACCTCGCCCAGGCGAGGGAGACGGAGGCGGATGTCGTGCGTGTGCTGGAGCGGGCGCACGGCGTGCGCGACTTCAGGGTGTTCAACCAGGCGGCGAGCATCGAGGCGCAGTCGCGCACGCAGGACACCATGACGCTCCTGCTGGGCGCAACCGCCGCCATCTCGCTGCTTGTCGGCGGCATCGGCGTCATGAACGTGATGCTGATGACGGTGGGCGAGCGCACGCGCGAGATCGGCATCCGCATGGCAACGGGCGCGCGGACTTCCGACATCCTGCGCCAGTTTCTCACCGAAGCCGTCATGGTTGCGGGCACCGGCGGCATCGCGGGTGCTGTGATCGGCATCGCGGCGGGCACTGTCGCGGCCCACGCCTTCGCCATGCCGGTCATTTTTACCGGCACGGCGCTGCTCGGCGCGGTGCTGACCGCGCTCGTCACCGGCCTCGTCTTCGGCTTCATGCCGGCGCTGCGCGCCGCCCGCCTCGAACCCGTCGCGGCTCTGGCAAGGGAATGAACCATGACGCTGCTTCTTTGCACAACAAAAGGTCAGTCAATGTCGCGTAGCCGCTTCCCGAACGTCCTTTCCGCCCGTGGCATCGTTTTTTCTCTTCTGATGCTGGCCCCAACCTCATCCGCCATAGCGGCGGTTCCCGCAACCGGCCCCGAACGGCTGCGGCAGACGGAACAGCGGATTGCGCAGGTCGATACACGCGCCGCCTCGGCTTCCGGACGGCCGGTGCCGACGCTGCCCAACGGCGCCGCCTCCATCAACGAGACCTACGGCGACTGGACCGTTGCCTGCAACATCGTCGATGACGAAAAGGTCTGCGTGTTCAGCCAGACGCAGGGCAACAACCAGACCGGCCAGCGCGTCTTCGCCATCGAGTTGCGGCCCCCGGCGGATGGCAAGACGGAAGGTATGTTGCTGCTGCCGTTCGGGCTGAAACTCGATGACGGCGTGAAGCTGAAGATCGACGAGCAGAATCTCGGACAGGGCGCGCGCTTCTCGACCTGCGTTCCGGCCGGCTGCCTCGTGCCGCTGTCGTTCCCGACGGTCGTGACGGACGCACTGAAGAAGGGCGAGAAGCTCATCGTCAATGCCACCCGTTCCGGCGGCGGGGAACCGCCTGTCTTCACCATCCCGCTCAATGGCTTCACCGCTGCCTTCAACAGAACCACGGAACTGGCGAAATGATCGTCGGGGTTGGAAAGGTGATACTGCTCCTCAGCGGCGAAGCGAACCAGAACGACGCCTTCGCAGCGCTTCCGCAGCGTTCCGTTCCATACCCCGATCCCGCGACGGGTGTGTGAATGGCGGAAGGCGCACCGATCCCTTTCGATCACGATCCGGTTCTGCCCGATCGGGGGACGATCCGGCTGTGGGCGATCGCGGGACTGATCGCTTTTA
>NZ_JBSEFH010000067.1:0-2531 GCF_053570585.1 Pseudochelatococcus sp. B33
CCCCATGCACGAACCCGCTTCGCGGGAGGGGCGCCAGGGCCTGAGATGGTTTGATATTTTTAGCCTTTGAGCAGTTAGCGGCGGGCAAGGTGATCATGGAGTTCCCTTCAACAAGAGGAACTTGCCATGGCTACCCCGTCGACCGATGCACCGATCTCGCCGCTCCGCCAGCGCATGCAGCACGACATGCTCATGCGGGGCCTCGGTTCCCACACGCAGCAGGACTACATTCGCCATGTCCGGCGCTTCGCCGCTTTCCTCGGCCGTTCGCCGGACACCGCAACGCTGGAGGACATCCGCCGCTTCCAGCTCGATCAGCATGAGAACGGCGTTGGCCCTGCAACGATCAATGGCGCGGTCTCGGCGCTGCGGTTCCTGTTCCTCGTGACGCTGAAGCGGCGGGATCTGGCGCGTGCGCTGGTCATCATCCGGTATCCGCGCAAGCTGCCCGAGGTGCTGAGCGTGGAGGAAGCGGCGCGCCTCCTCGCGGCGGCCCCGGGCATCAAGTACAAGGCCGCGCTCGGCATTGCCTATGGTGCAGGCCTGCGGGTATCCGAAGTCGCGCACCTGAAGGTCGACGACATCGACAGCACACGCATGCTGATCCGCGTCGAACAGGGCAAGGGACGCAAGGACCGCAACGCGATGCTGTCGCCGCAGCTCCTGGAGCTGTTGCGACTGTGGTGGCGCGAAGGCAGGCGGCGCGGGGTGATGCTCCCGCACGGCTGGCTGTTCCCGGGGCGTAGCTGCACCGATCCGATCTCATCGCGGCAACTGCACCGGGCGGTCCAGGAGGCAGCCGAAGTCGCCGGCATCCGCAAGCGCGTCAGCCCGCACACGCTGCGTCACAGCTTCGCCACCCACCTGCTCGAGCAGGATGTCGACATCCGCGTCATCCAGGTGCTGCTCGGGCACAGCAAGCTGGAAACGACCGCGCTCTATACCAAGGTCTCGACCCGGACAATCCACGCGGTCGCCGGGCCGCTCGACCGGCTGATGGCGTTAATGGAGGATAAGGCACTTCCCGGCTGAGCCGTGCGCCCCTCGATCGAGGTCGCCGATATCTTCCGTGCTGCCGGGCCCTCTTATCGGGCGACCCATGCCGGGCACCTGAGCCTGACCCAGCTCAAGGTGATGTCCGCGATCGAACATTGCCGCACCGCGGCCCTTGGTGGTCATATCGAAGCCTGCGAGGACTGCGGCCAATGGCGGATCGCCTATAACAGCTGCCGTAACCGGCACTGTCCGAAGTGCCAGGGCGCGGCCGCGCGAGCATGGCTGGCCGAGCGCGCGGTCGATCTGCTGCCTGTCGGCTACTTCCATGTCGTGTTCACGCTGCCTGCCGAGGTCGCCGACATCGCCTTCCACAACAAGGCGCTGGTCTACGACCTGCTGTTCAAGGCGGCGTCGGAGACGATGCTGACCATCGCTGCCGATCCGAAGCATCTCGGCGCGCGCATCGGCATCACCGCCGTGCTTCACACCTGGGGATCAGCGATGACCTACCATCCGCACATACACATGATCGTGCCGGGCGGCGGCATCGCGCTGGACGGAAGCCGATGGATGGCGTCGCGCTCGGCATTCCTTCTTCCTGTGCGCGTGCTCGGCAAGCTGTTCCGACGGCTCTTCCTCACCCGGCTGGTCGCTCTGCACGATGCCGGGCAGCTCGCCTTCTTCGGATCGACAGGGTGCCTTGCCGAGCGGCAGGCATTCCTGCACCACCTTGCTCCTGTCAGGAAGAAGCGCTGGGTGGTCTACGCCAAGGCGCCCTTCTCTGGACCGGAGGCAGTGCTCGCTTATCTGTCCCGCTACACCCACCGGATCGCCATCTCGAACGGCCGCCTGATCGCCTTCGACGAGACCGGCGTCACCTTCCGCTACAAGAATTATCGTCGCGACGGCGCGGAACGGCAGCAGATCATGACGCTCGCCACCGACGAGTTCATCCGCCGCTTCCTGATCCATGTGTTGCCGCGAGGCTTCCATCGCATCCGGCACTATGGCCTGCTCGCCGGCTCCGCACGCAAGGCCAGCATCGCACTCGCCCGCGAGCTCCTGGACGTCGCCGCGCCACCCGATAACGACGCACCACGCGAACCGGAAGACTTCCGGCCGCCGTGCCCCTGCTGCGGGGGACGCATGATCCTTATCGCGGGGTTCGAACGCTGGAAGCAGCCGCGCGGACCGCCGCATGCGACGGCGAGGAAACGGGAGACCACTCCATGACCCGGTACGGTATGGTCCAAACATCAGCCGCAGGCGCCCCTCCTGCGGCAACGGATCTGACTGCGTCGCTCGTGATGATCGGCACCAGCACGATCGCACGCGGTCGAGTGGCGGGACGACAGTCTTACCCTCATGTACAATGCAGGGGACTGTCCACACTCATGTCCGCGATTCTCAGCGGCGGTCGTGCCATCGCCGACATCAGCCGAACTCCGAAATCCCCATAGCTCACCGCCTGCGTCCCGCGGGTTCCTGCATGAGAGGCTTTCGTACGCCTGCCGGCACCCGAAACCCTTCACCAT
>NZ_JBSEFH010000068.1:0-2034 GCF_053570585.1 Pseudochelatococcus sp. B33
GGATACCTTGCCGTACAAGGGGCCGGCCCCTCGGAACCGCCCGTATTCAGCGGATGGCGATTTCCGCCGCCAATCCGCCGCCGGCGCGATTATAGAGCCGCACCGAGCCGCCGATAGCTGCGGCGAGCTGCTGGGCGATGGCAAGCCCGAGCCCGGTGCCGCCGGTCTCGCGATTGCGGGATTGCTCCAGACGGAAGAAGGGCTGCATCGCGGCTTCCAGCCTATCGTCCGGAA
Source organism: Pseudochelatococcus sp. B33 (assembly GCF_053570585.1). Lineage (NCBI taxonomy): Bacteria > Pseudomonadati > Pseudomonadota > Alphaproteobacteria > Hyphomicrobiales > Chelatococcaceae > Pseudochelatococcus > Pseudochelatococcus sp. B33. The sequence goes on from NZ_JBSEFH010000068.1 coordinate 235, forward strand.
TGCCCGGCCCGCGATCCATCACCGTGATGACAATGCTCCCCTCTCGGTCCCCCTCCCCTCGCCGCTCGACGCCGATCTCGGCCGAGCCGGCGAACTTCAGGGCGTTGTCGATGAAGTTCGACAGGATCCGCCGCAGCGCATGGGGCCGGGTGACGGCCGTTCCCGTTACCGCGCCGACGACCGTGACCGGCTTTCCCGTGTCCTGATAGTCATAGGCGATGCTGTCGATGAACGACGCGAGATCGATGCGGGAGGTCATCTCGCCGCTGCCGTGGGAGCTGCGCGCATAGGCGATGCCGTCCTGAACGAGCCGCTCGATCTCGCCGAGATCCTGCAGGAGCTTGGCCTTCTCCGGCGTATCGTCCGCCATCTCGGCGCGCAGACGCATGCGCGTGATCGGCGTCTGGAGATCGTGCGAAATTGCCGCCAGAATCTGGACGCGCTCCTCCAGATAATGCGATATGCGCTCGCGCATCGCATTGAAGGCCCGCGCCGCGTGGGCGACCTCGCTCGGGCCGGCTTCGCTGAGCGCAGGCCCCTTCCTCTCCGGGGCGAGCGCATCCGCGGCCGCGGCGAGATCGCCGAGCGGGCGGATCGCCTGATGCACGGCAAACCACGTAACCAATATCAAAAGCAGCATCTGGACGACGAAGACGTAGGGGAGCCAGCCCGCGATCGGCATCGCCCCCCGCGGGGTGATGTCGATCGTCAGGGGGCTGCCGTCGCTGAGCGTCAGATGCGCCTGCAGCCTTTCAACGTCGCCGGGTATGGCTTCGAGGCGGATCGGGAAGCGGTGCCCGACCGCCTCCTCTATCCGCGCGGCAATCTCCACCCCGTGGGCCGACGTATCCGGCACGCCGGCGAGGCCCGGCCCGAGGATGAAACGGTAGCTGCCGCGGCTCAGCCAATCGAGCAAGCCCGCCCTGTCTGCGGCCGGAAACCGGTCGAGAACGACGATCGACGTCGCGACATCGTTCTCCAGCGTGCCGAGCATCATGGCTTTCGCGGCCATGGAGCGCTCCAGGTAAAGCACGCTGAAGGACAGCCCGTAAGCAATCCCCAATCCCGCCAGCAGGATGAGGAATATCCGCGAGCGCAGGGTGCGCGGCCATGATCGAATACGCCCCCGAATCGTCGCCGGCATCATCGGCGCGGCTCCGAGATCTCGACCGGGACGGCGAAGACGTAGCCTTCGCTGCGCACCGTCTTGATATAGGTCGGTTCGCGCGCGTCGTCTCCGAGCCGCTGGCGCAGGCGGCTCACGAGCAGATCGATCGACCGGTCGAAAAGCTCCGCGTCGCGGCCCTGGGTGAGGTTGAGGAGCTGATCGCGGTTGAGGACGCGCTGGGGATGGTCGATGAAGACGCGCAGCAGCCGATACTCCGCGCCGCTCAGGGCGATTTCCGTGCCCTCCCTGTCGAGGAGGTGGCGGGCGACCGTATCGAGCCGCCAGTCGCCGAAGGTCAGCAATTGCCCCGCCTCGCTGATCTGCAGATTGGGCGGCAGCATCCGCGTTCGCCTCAGAACGGCCTTGATGCGGGCCAGAAGCTCGCGCGCGGCAAACGGTTTCGGCAGATAATCGTCGGCGCCCATTTCGAGCCCGATGATGCGGTCCATCTCGTCGCTGCGGGCAGTCAGCATCAGGACGGGCGTCGCCCTGTGCCTGCCGGCGCGCAACTCGCGGCACAGAACGAGCCCGTCGTCGCCCGGCATCATCACGTCGAGAACGATCAGGTCGACCGCATTGGCTTCGAGGAAGCCGCGCATCTGCCGGCCATCCGCGGCGGTCGTCACCCGAAG
>NZ_JBSEFH010000069.1:0-1989 GCF_053570585.1 Pseudochelatococcus sp. B33
ATGGCCCAGAGTGCGGCGGAAGGTGGCGGCAAAGGCACTGTCGGACGTATAGCCGAGCGATCGCGCGATGCGCGGCAAAGGCTCGTCGCCGCGCCGGAGCCGCACCGCCGCAAGCCGCATGCGCCAGGTAGCGAGATAATCGATCGGTGATGCACCGACGGTCTGCCGGAACCGCTCGGCAAAAGCCGAGCGCGACTGGCCGGCGATGCGGGCGAGCGAGTCCACGGTCCAGCCGCGCGCCGGCTCGGCATGAATGGCACGCAGCGCCGGGGCAAGCCGGCGATCCGCAAGGCCAGCAAGCCAGCCCGGATGGTGCGGCGTCTCGCAGGCCAGATAGGCCCGCAGCACGTGAATGAAGACCAGGCGCAGCAGGTCGTTGCAGGCGATGCGCGCGCCGGGCGCCGCGTCGTTCCATTCCTTATCGAGTTGTTCCAGCAGCCAGGCGATGGGGCCGGCCGCCTCCCTGCGGATGACGACCGCCGGCGGCAGCGCATCGGTCAGCAAGGCGCCGTCAACCGTATCGAGATGCACGCTGCCGCCGAGCAGCACGAAATCCCGCCCGTTGCCCACCGCGACGTCGAGATTGCCGCCTGTAAAGACTTCCGCCGCCGGGACCGGCCGAACCTTTGGATCGCTTCCGAGCGTGAAGGCCTTGCCGCTGACCACCAGGCAATCGCCCGCTTCCACGCGTACCGGCGCCTCCCCCTCCGGCATCAGCCAGGCGCTGCCATGGCGGACGGCATTGAACTTCAGATAGGACGGCGGCGGAAAGGCGACCGACCAGGGTCCGCCAGCGGCGAAGCGGACGGAGAAGAGAGTGCGCGCATCGACGGCGCTCAGCACATCGGAAAGGGTGTCTTGGGAAAGGGTATCCTGCGCATTCTGGACGATCACGACTAAGATCCAGCGTTTCGAGGCTTAAGACACCGGAAATCTACCCGATATGAAGCGTGGACACCAGCACAAGAGAACGTAAGGAGTGACGACATGTCCGAGCAAAAGCCTATCGGATCGCGGTTCAATGCCGCAAGTACGGCCAGGGAGGTGGTCGAAGGGGTTGATCTTTCCGGCAAGACCGCGATCGTGACCGGCGGCTATTCCGGCCTTGGCGTCGAGACGACGCGGGCGCTTGTCGGTGCGGGCGCGACCGTGATCGTGCCGGCGCGCGATCAGTTGAAGGCAAAGCGCACGCTGGCCGGGATCGGCAACGTATCGATCGAGGCGATGGACCTGACGGACCCGGCGTCGATCGCCGCCTTCGCGGCGCGGATCGTCGCTGCGGGCGTGCCGGTCTCGATCCTCGTCAACAGCGCCGGCATCATGGCGGCGCCGCTAGCGCGCGACGCGGAGGGCCGTGAGAGCCAGTTTGCGACCAACCATCTCGGCCATTTCCGGTTGGTGGCGGGGCTTTGGCCGGCGCTGGTGAAGGCCGGCGGGGCGCGCGTCGTGTCCGTCTCCTCGCGCGGGCATCAGATCGGCCCGGTCGACTTCGACGACTACGACTTCCGCACACGGCCCTACGACAAGTGGCAGGCCTACGGCCAGTCCAAGACGGCAAATGCACTCTTCGCGCTCGGGCTCGACCGGCGCGGGGCGAGCGCGGGCGTGCGCGCCTTCTCGCTGCATCCGGGCGTCATCCTGACCGACCTCGCCCGGCATCTCTCCGAAGACGAGATCAATGCTTTTGACGTCTACGACGAGAACGGCAGCCGCCGCGTCGATCCCACGCGCGACCTGAAGAGCCCCGAGCAGGGGGCGGCGACCAGCATCTGGGCAGCGACGAGCCCGCAACTCGACGGCCTCGGCGGCGTCTATTGCGAGGACTGCGAGGTCGCCCTGCCGCAGGCCGAGGCGCCAGGCGACAAGGGCGTGGCGCCCTGGGCGATGGACCCCGATGAGGCCGAGCGTCTCTGGACGCTTTCGGAGCGATTGACGGGGCTTTCTCCGGGGCGGACCTGAGTGTCGGGCGGGCAAAGGGTGATTATGCCC
>NZ_JBSEFH010000070.1:0-1856 GCF_053570585.1 Pseudochelatococcus sp. B33
GTCGGCCCTTCGCCCGAGGGATTCTGGACATCCGCAATCCGCCCTTTTCGTCTCTGAACGACGAGCACCGTTTTAGCTCTTGTTCGCGACGCACATAGCCGCTTCACATCCTGTAGTCAGAGCAATCCGAAATTAATGGCGGCAGTTGCGGCAAGAAGGGGACCGTCCATCGCAGGGTCAGCAAGGGCCCGGTGGAAATCGGGAGTGGATGGCAAAGCGGTCTGCGCTCGTTCGAGTAGCGCACAGGCATCCGCATTGCCGCCCATTGATGATGGGTAAATCAACCCGTCGATATCGGGATAGGTTTCGTATATTGCTCTGCTCCAGCGCCGCGCCCGTGCCTTGCTTCCGCTTGCGATTGCTGACGAGGCGCCAACCCGTGTCGGCCACAATCCCCGTAGATCGAGAAGCTGGAGTGTCCGTGCGGTTCTGAAAACGACGAGCCACGGCGCTCTGTCTCGCGAGTCCACGATCCGCGTTTCCTGAAAGACCTCGGCAAGGCAGACGGCAAGCGCCCCGGGAGTTCCGGCGTCGGCAGCATAGAAGACGCCGCGCTCGCCAATCGAGGGCTTGCCATTTTTATCTGGCAGATGATGATCGAATCGCGACTGCGCAGGCCCCCAGAACCTGAATGAATTCCATTCCGTCGGATGGTCACCTCCCCGAAAAAATATCCGGGCCAGCGCGGTGTCCGCGCTCACTGGGACGAAATCGGGACTGATCTCGCGCACGAATGCGGGCGATGGCGGCTCGGGAAATTTCGGCATCAAATTCCGCGCGCTAGTTCCTTGACCGTCGTCGGATTGTTGCCGGCCAGAAGCCAGGTTACCGGGGTCATGGGTTCCCCCTTGTCATCTTCCAGATCGACCTGGGGGGTGGTGAAGAAGGCAGCGACCTGAACGGGTTCAAGCTCGCGGCGCATGGCCTTCATGATGACCCGAAGGCCGGGAAGCTCTCCCGTTTCGGTAAGCTGGAAAACGGGAATGCGGAGAGAGCGTCCATCCGGCCCATGAACCGCCAGCAACGATCCCTCCCCAATACGTTGCCGGAGGCGACCATCGGTTACTCGGAGCCGTCGCGCGGCATCGGCGAGCGGTAAGGCCGTGGCAACGAGTGCCGAGTGGTTGGCGGCAGTCTGGATCAACGGCGTTGCATCGGGCTGGTCGGCCTCGGGCGTGGCGCCAACGGATCTGAGAGCGTTCGCTTCCGTCTGCGACAACGGTTCGGATCGCGTGGAAAACCGGAACCGATTAGCGTGACGTCTCAGGAATGCGCTGGCGATCCGGGCAAATTCCTGTTCGCCGTTTCGGAGGGGCAGGACCGACAGCGCGTCCTTCAGCTCTGAAAATCCATTCTTTTCACGAACTGTTACCGGCATGCTGATGCTACCTTTTCCTGGAACCATGGGTATGGTGTCAGAGGCCTAATTTCTAACGAAACCATATTCCGTTAGGGTTCGTTAGTCAATCTCGTGAAATGATCGCCGGACGAATCACGACCGGCACGCGCCAGTTATTGCCACGACAAAAGCAGGCGCATTCAACGATAACGACCGTGAATGTTATCCTGCTAAATTCCGCTTGGAGGGTACCCCGACTTTGCCAGAGAGGCACTGATACTCATCATACTTCCGACCTTGTTGTCGATCTGAGGCATGTCAACCTTGGGCACGGAGCGTCGCGCAGATGCAGCGATACATCGTGCCATCCTGAGCAGCCAAGCATCGCTGGCGGCTCACTATGGATGTTTGCCAGCCTCTCGATTAGCGACCGTTTTGAGCTCCATGTCGATTACTAAAAGGCTCCAGCCCGCAGTTCCAAAAACTGCCGCTTCATCAGGCGCCTTCGATGGCCCCT
>NZ_JBSEFH010000071.1:0-1740 GCF_053570585.1 Pseudochelatococcus sp. B33
AGGGTCGGGCGGAGGGGCAACCTCGCGAGCCACCCCGATTGCGGCAAGCTCCTCGTCCGACCACGCGGCGATGATCGCCCATGGATGGAGCGTGTCGGAGGCATCGCGGAATGGCTTGCCCCATGGCAACGGCTCAGTCACGCCGCTCCGAGTGATTAGATAGGACACGGATTAATACTCCAGTTGACAGGTAAGGATTTCGCCACCTACGCCTACGGCAACAACTACATCATCGCTGGATGTAAGTCCGTTTGGCTGTATACCATTTGACGATGATATGCCTGTATTAGATAGTTGCCAGATGATACCGTCATATGAATAGTATGCGCCAGTCGCCGCGTCTGATATACCGACAAACATGCCGTTAATATATAAGATATTTATCAGATTATTTCCTCTGTATGCTGGCGGAACAGTTCTCTGTGTCCATTGCGTCAAATTTGTGGATGTCCTGATAATTCCAGCGCCGACTGCCACCCACAGACCGTCTCCATAGACTGCGCCGAAATGACCAACATTCGTGTTAGAAACCGAAGACCACGACTGACCGCTGTTGGTCGAGTACCTTATGCCCGAGTTGCTACTTGGAGTGCTGACGTGCACAATATCGCTGCCATTGGCGGCTGAAGCATAAATACGGCCCGTGCCAACGCCGCTCGTAATCTGTGACCATGTCCCTGTAAAATTAGTGGTTCTATATACTCTGCCATTGCCCATACCAATAACATAATACTGACCATTGAAATCAATAGTGCCATTAAAACTGCCTGTATATCCTATATTTCCTACAGTCCATGACGCCCCATTGCTGGAATGCAATCGCATGCCGCTGACGCCTACAGCTCTCCAATCCGATCCATCATGTATAATTTTTATTATAGTATTTGTAGTACCGGATGTAATTCTGCTCCACGTCACGCCGTTATTCACTGATTGCTGTATCTCTCCATTATCGCCAACAATCAGGAAAACGCCGTCATGGTAAGCCGCGCCGTGAAATGCGCCGCTGAATCCACCCGCGGGGGTGCGCTTGGTCCATGTTCCAAGCTGCGGCGGGCCGCCCTTCTTTTTCGCGGCCATCCACCAGGGGCTCCCCCTGAGCAACACCATGGTCAAAGCTCCGGCGTGATGTGGCCATGGACAAGGGATGTCGTGATCACGTCGTAGATCACCTTGAATCCCTTGCCGCTGTCAGTTGGCAGGTCGGCGTTTCCAAACAACCTCCAGTTCGACGCGAACGACAGCGTTTGGAGCGCCGAGCGCGACATAGTGATGGTCCCCTGCTGCCCCGGTTTTCCGTTCGTTGGGTTGCCCAACGTCCGGTTTCCGCTGATCGTCACCGTGAAGTTGATGCCGGTCGACAGGTCGAGTGCGATCGTGGCGGCGTCTGTGAGCGCAACAGGCGCCATCGCTAACCATACAAGCTCCGGGGAGAGAAATACGTCGGCGCCCAAACCGGCGTGGATGGCGGAGACAATGGCGGCTGTAGGGGATTCCGCACCCCTACCGACCACTTCGAAGGTCGAAGCGGACTGCGCCTGCACGATGTAATATGCGCCGCCGTCCTGCACCACGTAGAGCTGGCGGGGCACCAGTATCCCCGCCGAGACCCGCGCCTGCATCTCGGCAGGCGTCCTCAATGGGTGCTGATAGGCGATAGACATCAGAGGTCACCGCCGTTGAGGACGACGTTGTTCAACGTGACATTGGAAAGCGTGCCGCCGGTGATGTCGACGTCGG
>NZ_JBSEFH010000072.1:0-1586 GCF_053570585.1 Pseudochelatococcus sp. B33
TGCCCTCTTAATCGGCCGTGCTTGGCGAGACTTTGCATCCATCGTCGTTTCTCCTTCCATCTGCGATAATATACGAATCTGTAGTCCATAATACGCTTCCGCTTGTTGGCATGGAGTTCCGATGCGCCGTGCACTCTTCCGCACTCTGCGACGGGGTGTTTTGGCTGCACGGTGGCAGCGCCCGAACCGTCGCGGTGCAATTTTCCATCGGACTGACGGAGCATCATCACAGGCATTCGAGCGCGGTCCGGCCGTCTGTCGATCGGCGCGGCCGCAGGCAAGATAACGTGCTTCCCGTCGTTCCTGGTCTGCATCGGTCCTCATCCGCCGGAGCGGAGCTCGTATGGTCAGGTTGCGTCCGTCATTGTGCGGGCGCAATGCGTTTCAACGGTTGTCGCTCTGGTCATCGATGTGCTCCCAGAAGCTTGCGATCCTTGACCTGCGCGCGCCGGGCGGTGTCGGCTTCGCTCGCCGCCGGGTCGCCGACATAGAAGGTTCCGTCGCTCCACATGGCGTGCATGATGACCGCCAGCTTGCGCGCCACCGCGACCACCGCCTTGCGGTGGCAGGAGCGCTTGGCGATCTGCTGGCCCCAGGTCTTGACCTTGTCCTTGCCCTTGAAGCGCGTCATCAGGCCGGACGCCGCCTCGTAGAGCGCGCGCCGCACATCGGCGTCGCCGGCCTTGGAGATGCGGCCCTGAACGTCGATCGACGTGCCGGACTGCCATCGTCGTGAGGTCAGCCCGAAATAGGCGGCGACGTCGCGCGAGCGGCGAAAGCGCGACGGATCGTCGATCGCCGTCATGAACGACAGCGCCGTCACCGGGCCGACGCCGGGGATCGCCAGGAACCGCCGGCATAGTTCGGTACGGGCGACGATCTTCACGACGAGATCGTGCAGCCGGCAATATTGCTTCCACAACGCCGCACGCGCCATCAGCATGGCGTCCATCAGCTCAGCTGACAGCGGATCGTCCGCCACCGCCTCGCGCACCGCAGCGTCGAACTTGCCGCGCGAGGTGCCGCCGAGCCGGATGCCGAAACTCTTCAGCGAGTGGCGGATGGCGTTCTCGAGGTCGAGGAACTTGCGCTTCAGGTTGCGCCGGTGCGTCAGCAGAAGCCGCATCCGGTAGCAGCTTTCCGTCTTCACATGCGCCTGGCGGAACCAGCCGGTGCGCATGAGGTGGGCGATGCCGAGCGCGTCCTTCTCGTCGGTCTTGTTGCGTTGCGCCGACATCGCCGCGCGCACGTGCTGCGTCTCCAGGCAGATCGCCGGCAGGCCGAGCTTCAGCAGTTCCGGATGCAGCCAGGGCGACAGCGATCCCGCCTCGTGGCCGACGCGCCGCAGCCGCGCCACGAAGGGTTTCAGCACCGAAAACAGCACCTCCGGCTCGGTCGCCACCTTGACCGTCAGGTGTATCTCGCCGCGATCGTCGACGACGCACACCGCCGTCTCCTCGATCGCAACATCCAGCCCACAAAAGTATTCCATCATCCGCCTCCCGCGTGGTTTCGAGGCGGGCAGTGTACCAGCGGCGGGTGCGGCGGTCGGTGCCGCGGGCGCGGCCTGCCGATTACAGGCGGCA
>NZ_JBSEFH010000073.1:0-1553 GCF_053570585.1 Pseudochelatococcus sp. B33
ACGACGTCGACATCACCGGCGGCACGCTTTCCAATGTCACGTTGAACAACGTCGTGCTCAACGGCGGTGACCTCTGATGTCTATCGCCTATCAGCACCCATTGAGGACGCCTGCCGAGATGCAGGCGCGAGTTTCGGCGGAGACGCTGGTGCCCCGCCAGCTCTATGTCGTGCAGGACGACGACGCATATTACATCGTGCAGGCGCTGACGACCTCGACCTATGCGATTGTCGGCCGTGGTGGCGACATCGACGTCCCCATCTACTCCATTCCCGCCGACATCCGTTCGGGCACCGGGAGGGACTATCTCTCCCCGGAATTTACATGGGCGGCGCTGGCGCCTGTCGCGCTCACGGATGCGGAGACGATAGCGCTGAACCTTGGATCTGGTATCGGCAGTTTCACGGTCACGATTACCGTGAACCGGACGCTGGGCAACCCCACGAACCCAAAGCCGGGGCAGAAGTTCAACATCACGGTGACGAGGTCTGCCGCTCAGACACTCTCTTTCGGCTCCAACTACGTGCCCATGGGACCAATGGATCTGCCCGCCTCCGGCAAGCGGTTCAAGGTTGTCGGTGAAGTTATCACCTCCACCGAAATCCACATTATGATTGTTGGTGAGCCATGACATTCCTCGCGGACAATCCCTGGTGGGGAACCTCTAGCCCCGAAGGCCCTGCCGGACAGCAAGTGTGGACATCCAATGGCACGTTCGTCGTACCCGATGGCGTCTACCTCATCTCTGCTCTAGCCGTTGGTCGGTCGAATTCCGGCGGCGCACGCGCCGGCGGCGGCCTAACCTGGGGCAACGACTGCCCGGTGGAGCCCGGAGAGACCCTGATTATCGACGTTGATAATTCGCAAGAACTGTTTTACGCGCGCATCCGCCGTGGGGATACGATCCTCCTCTACGCAAACGGAGCCGGGTCAATTACCGGAGGCACCGGCGGAACGGCCGCGCACGCACCCGGTTTCGCGTCTTACGGCGGTGGTAACGGGGGTAACGCTAATAACGCGGCCGTCCGTTACGGATCTGGCGGCGCAGGCGGATACCTCGGGAACGGCGGCAATGGCCAGGGCAATAATTTGGCGGGGCTGCCCGGTACTGGCGGCGGCGGTGGCGCGGGCGGGGATGGCGGCACAGGTGGCCAAGGCGGGGGTGGCGGCGGTGTCGGGTTGCTCGGGATAGGACCGAGCGGGGATGGCGGTGCTGCCGGTTCACCCGGTCAGGGCGGCAAAGGCGGCAGCGGCGGTGAGGATGGCCTGCCGGGCGCCACTGGTAAGCGCGGCGGAGACTACGGTGGCGGCAAAGGTGGCATTGCTGCCCTTCGCGCCATGTGGGGCGGGGGGCGCTCCTATCCCAATAACGCAGGAGATGTCTGATGCGGTATCTAATTGATCGCAACGGAGCGGTTGAGCACCTGCCATGGGGCAAGCCCTTCCGCGATGCCTCCGACACGCTCCATCCATGGGCGATCATCGCCGCGTGGTCGGATGAGGAGCTTGCTGCAATCGGGGTGGCTCGCGAGGTTGCCCCTCCGCCCGACCCG
>NZ_JBSEFH010000074.1:0-1536 GCF_053570585.1 Pseudochelatococcus sp. B33
CCCGTTGTTGCCGACAGCTTTGCGCTCGCCATCTGTGGCGCAGGAGGATCGCCGGCCTATCCCGGCGTCCGCGGCTTCGAGCCCAATGTCGACCTTGCACGCCGACAAGCGAAGCAGATCCCTGCCGCCATGGATGCTCTCAAAACACGCCTGCCGGCAAAAGGCTCATACGTCTCCGAGAGCGACTACTTCGAAGCGAATTGGGAAGAAGCGTTCTGGGGAACCAACTACGACCGCTTGCGTGCGGTCAAGGCCGCCTACGACCCCGACAATCTGTTCCGGGTTCACCACGGTGTCATCGCAGGATAGTCACCAGGAAGGCAGTACCTTCCGGAATCTGGCGGCAAATCTTTCGTCGGCGCTAGGTTGGAAGCGTGTCAGATGGTGGCAGCGGACGTTCAAATGTGCTGGACTTGCCAAGCCGCGCGGGGCAGAGGACCTGAGATCGAATCGGAAGCCGAGGCGGCATGCAACTGTTGCTGATTACCGGACCTGCCGGCGTAGGTAAATCGACGCTGAGTTGGGAAATGAGTGCCCAACTCGTCGCCGCTCAAGTCTCTCACGCAGTTATCGAGACCGATGAACTCGATAGGGTGTTCCCGCGTCCCAGTACAAATGAGCTTGATAGAATTCAGCCCAGTACGATTGACGTCAGCAGCATCAACCTGGCTGCGATCTGGTCGACATACCGAGCCTTGGGGCACACGCGCCTGATCATGTCAGGAGTCATGATGCACCTGGATTTCGACAAACGGTGGATACTTTCCGCCATACCCGAAGCGCGGATTACGGTAGTCCGTATGTTGGCTGCTGAGCCTACATTGTTGGCGCGTCTTGCGCAGCGCGAGATCGGCTCTGGGGCGGACGAGCAGGCACAGCGCTCCCTTCGGCAGGCAAGGCAAATGGCAGGCGAAGATACCGAAGGCATTGTTGTTCTGCCTACGGACGGCAAAAGACCTGCGGAGCTGGCGGAGATCGTTCTTCGGAAAACCGGGTGGCTCGATATCGATGGTCAGCAAAAAGATTAAGCCTGCCACCGCGACGACCGATAGGCTGCTTTGTCGCGCTTGCCCTCTATCGCAATGAGGTGATCCAGTCGCTAGATGTCACTGTCAAGATAACCGGACACAGGCCAATGAGCAGCGGCTATGTACGCTATCGGGACGAAGGAAATGCGGCTACGCAATGTCCGCCTATCCCCCATAGACGACCGCCACTGCCTGGCCCATGTTGCTTGGACGGCAAAGCCCGCGAGGGTCAGCCGGACGTAGCGATAAATTTCGTTGTTCACTACTTCGTCCAGAATCTGGATGGAGGACCCCAAATTTTCGGTTGGGTGTCGGGTGATGAGCAGGCACTTCTACGAAAGAACCGCATCATCTGAAGTCCGCTTGCCATGCTTCGCTGTGCCCGGCCCGAACCTCGGGGCCGAGCGGATATTCGGATTCGCCGCCGCTACCGCGGTCGGCCAGTCGCTCGACATCATCATTCCGGAGAACCTGCGCGCCCGCCATTGGCGTGGCTGGTCCCAAGCCA
>NZ_JBSEFH010000075.1:0-1253 GCF_053570585.1 Pseudochelatococcus sp. B33
TGGGCAGGCGCCCGCAGCGAATCCGGGCGCCTGCCGGACCTCAGCTCCGCGGGAGCCCGGCGACCATTGCTCCGATCAGGTCGCGGGCGCTCGTCGCTGCGAGATTCTCCAGCAGCGTCGCCGCCTCGCGCGCGTGCCCGCCGACATGACCAGACAATTCTTGGATGGCGTTGGCATGATCTTCTGCCACCTTGCAGTTTTGGATGTTCATCGCGTGCTCCGCCCTGCAGTTCGCACTCCGCCGAACCGATTGCCGTCCTCGCGGCCGTGAGGGCGGAACACGTGATTATTCGCCGATCTGGAACGATCCGCTCTCGATCAGTTCACGGATCTGAGCGACATCCTGCGTAATCGTGCTGGCGAATTGTTCGGGCGTGCTGTCCTCGACGACGAAGAAGCCCTGCGCCTCGATACCCGCCCGAACCGCCGGATCGCGCAGAGTTTTCTGGATCTCGGCATTGATCTTCTCGATCACCTCCGGCGGGGTGCCCTTGCGCGCGAACACGCCATAAGAATTGATCCGATAGAGGCCCTTGTACTCGCTCTCTTCCGAGGCTCCGATATCCGGCAGGGCCGGATTGCGCTTGGATGACATGGCGGCGATGAACTTCAGACGACCCGCCTCGACGCCCGGAACGAAGGCCGGGCTGTAGCCGAAGCCGACATCGACCGTGCCGCTCAGCAGATCCGCCAGTTGGTCGGCGACGCCGCTATAGGGCACAAGGTTCAGCTCGGCGCCGGTCTTGAGCTGGATGGCCGAGGCCAACGCATGCGTGTTGCCGCCGACCCCGTTGAAGGCAAGGTTGACCTTGCCGGGGTTTGCCTTGGCGTAGTCGACGAATTCCTGGAACGTATTGTATGGGGTGTTGATATGCGCCACCATCATCGTCGGCCCGTAGAAGGTTTCGATGATCGGGATCAGGTCCTCCTGCGGCTTGTAGGGGATGCCCGGCATGAAGTTGGCAAAGATGATCGGTGAGCCCGAGGTGAACAGCAGGGTATGGCCATCCGGGGCAGCGTTCAGCGCCACGACCGCCGTCCCCACCGTGCCCACGGCGCCGGGGCGGAAGTCGAGCGGGAAAGCCTGACCAAGCCGGGCGGCCAGCGGTTCAAAGATGATCCTCGCCAGCGCGTCCGAGCCACCGCCTGCCGCCCAGGGGACGATGACTTCGACCGGCCGCTCGGGCCATTCGGCCTGCGCCGTGACCGGCGCGGTCCAGGCGGCCAGGCCCAGACCTATGGCTGTGACTGCG
>NZ_JBSEFH010000076.1:0-1188 GCF_053570585.1 Pseudochelatococcus sp. B33
TCGATGATTTCGGCGACGACGCCGGCACCGACGGTGCGGCCGCCTTCGCGGATTGCGAAGCGAAGCTTCTCTTCCATCGCGATCGGAACGATCAGCTCAACCTCGATCGACACGTTGTCGCCGGGCATCACCATCTCGGTCCCTTCCGGAAGCTTCACGATCCCCGTCACGTCCGTCGTCCGGAAGTAGAACTGAGGACGGTAGTTCGCGAAAAACGGCGTGTGCCGGCCGCCCTCTTCCTTCGTCAGGATGTACGCCTCGGCCTTGAACTTCGTGTGCGGCTTCACAGAACCCGGCTTCGCCAGAACCTGCCCCCGCTCAACGTCCTCACGCTTCGTCCCGCGAAGCAGCGCGCCGATGTTGTCGCCCGCCTGACCCTGGTCCAGAAGCTTGCGGAACATCTCAACGCCCGTCACCGTCGTCTTCACCGTCGGACGGATGCCGATGATCTCGACTTCCTCGCCGACCTTCACCACGCCGCGCTCCACGCGGCCCGTCACCACCGTGCCGCGGCCCGAGATCGAGAACACGTCCTCGACAGGCATCAGGAACGGCTGGTCAATCGGACGCTCAGGCTGCGGGATGTACTCGTCCACCGCTTCCATCAGCGCCAGAACAGCGTCGTGCCCGATTTCCTTGTTCGTGTCCTCAAGCGCCGCAAGCGCCGAACCCTTGATCACCGGAATGTCGTCCCCGGGGAACTCGTACTTCGACAGCAACTCCCGGATCTCAAGCTCCACAAGCTCAAGAAGCTCCGGATCGTCCACCTGGTCGACCTTGTTCATGAACACGACAAGCGCCGGAACGCCGACCTGACGCGCCAGAAGGATGTGCTCGCGCGTCTGCGGCATCGGGCCGTCCGCCGACGACACCACCAGGATCGCGCCGTCCATCTGCGCCGCGCCCGTGATCATGTTCTTCACGTAGTCGGCATGGCCGGGGCAGTCGACGTGCGCGTAGTGGCGCTTCGCCGTCTCGTACTCAACGTGCGACGTCGAGATCGTGATGCCGCGCGCCCGCTCCTCGGGAGCCTTGTCGATCTGGTCATACGCCGTGAACGACGCCCCACCAGCCTCCGCAAGAACCTTCGTGATCGCAGCCGTCAAAGACGTCTTCCCATGGTCAACGTGACCAATCGTTCCGATGTTCACATGCGGCTTTGTCCGCTCAAACTTTTCCTTCGCCATC
>NZ_JBSEFH010000077.1:0-1187 GCF_053570585.1 Pseudochelatococcus sp. B33
GCGATGGCGATGCCCTGTCCCACGCCGATGCACATGGTGGAGAGCGAGCGCTTGCCGCCGCTGAGCGAGAGCTCCAGCGCCGCCGTGCCGGTGATGCGCGCGCCCGACATGCCGAGCGGATGGCCGAGCGCGATGGCGCCGCCGTTGGGGTTCACGCGCGGGTCGTCGTCGGCGATGCCAAGATCGCGCAGGGTGGCGAGGCCCTGGCTGGCGAACGCCTCGTTCAGCTCGATCACGTCGAAATCCGCCACCGAAAGCCCGAGCCGCGCCAGGAGCTTCTTCGAGGCGGGCGCGGGGCCGATGCCCATGATGCGCGGCGGCACGCCGGCCGCGGCGCCGCCCAGCACACGCGCAATCGGCGTGAGACCGTATCTGGCCGCCGCCTCCGCACTGGCGAGAATCAGCGCCGCAGCACCGTCGTTGACGCCCGAGGCATTGCCCGCCGTCACCGTGCCGCCCTTGCGGAAGGGCGTGGGCAGCTTCGCCAGCGCCTCGAGCGTCGTGGCGCGCGGGTGTTCGTCCTTCGCCACCAAGAGCGGGTCGCCCTTGCGCTGCGGGATCGTCACCGGCACGATTTCCCTGGCAAGACGGCCGTTCTCCTGCGCTGCGGCGGCCTTCGCCTGCGAGCGCACGGCGAACAGGTCCTGATCCTCGCGGCTGACCGCAAAATCCTCGGCCACGTTCTCGCCCGTCTCGGGCATGGAATCGACGCCGTATTGCGCCTTCATCAGCGGGTTGACGAAGCGCCAGCCGATCGTGGTGTCGTGGATTTCGGCATGCCGGGAGAAGGCGGTCTCGGCCTTGGGCAGCACGAAGGGCGCGCGCGACATGCTCTCCACGCCGCCGGCGACGAGCAGTTCCGCCTCGCCGGCCTTGATTGCGCGTGCGGCGGTGATGACGGCGTCCATGCCCGAGCCGCAGAGCCGGTTGATGGTCGTCCCCGACACGCCGACGGGCAGCCCCGCCAGCAGCAGCGCCATGCGGGCGACGTTGCGGTTGTCCTCGCCCGCCTGATTGGCGCAGCCAAAGACGACGTCGTCCACGGCTTCCCAGTCGACTTGTGGATTGCGGTCGATCAGCGCCCTGAGCGGGATCGCGGCCAGGTCGTCGGCGCGCACGGGAGACAGCGCCCCGCCGAAACGGCCGATCGGCGTGCGGATATAGTCGCAGATGAAGACGTCGGTCAT
>NZ_JBSEFH010000078.1:0-1143 GCF_053570585.1 Pseudochelatococcus sp. B33
TATCTACGACACGATTTATGTTTAAGACCTATGATGCGACGAGTCTTGGGAACTGTGCAAACGCGGATGCCGATAGCGGCGGGCTTCGACCTCATCGCCGGCAGAAGCTCGATAATGCCATCGTTGAATTTCGGAGCAGGCTGAACTGCCCCCCATTTCAATCGGACACCCGGCGTAAGCATGAAGGCTCAAGGATATCCTTGAGGACAGGCTTATGTCGGAGGATTATCAGCGTATCGGGATAATCACGGGGGTCGCTCGCCGGCACTGGTCGGCGGAGGCGAAGCTGCGGATCATCGAGGAGAGTTTCGAACCGGGAGAGACGGTCTCTTCGGTTGCCCGGCGCAACCGCGTGGCGCCCAATCTTCTGTTCCGTTGGCGCCGGCTTTTGAGCGAAGGAGGAGCGGCGGCCGTGGCATCGGACGAACCTGTGGTCGGCAGTTCTGAGGGACGGCGGCTCGGTGCGCGCGCCGCATGCGATCGAGCATCTGTCCGACAACGGCAGCCCCTACACCGCGAAAGACACACGCGATTTTGCGACAGCACTCAACCTCGTGCCCTGCTTCACACCGGTGAGGAGCCCCGAGTCCAATGGCATGTCCGATGTGTTCGTGAAGACTTTCAAGCGTGACTATCTGCACGTCAATCGGCCGTGTCCCGAGAGCTGGTGTAGGATGCCGTGTGCGGAGCCATCGGCGTAGCGCAGTGCGTGGTCGACTGTGACGCTGGCGGTCATCGCCGATCTTCGAGAAGGTTCGGGTTGCAACACCTGGAACCTGAAACGGAGACGACGATGACCGATGAGAGAATGGCGCTAATCAAGCTGGTTGAGAAGCGGGCCGATGGCGACCTCGTGCGCGACATGTTGGCTTTCGCGGCCGATCGGATCATGGAAGTGGAGGTCGAAACGCGAACCGGCGCGGCGAAAGGTGCACGCTCGCCGCTACGCGAGGTCCAGCGCAACGGATATAATGCAATCTATCCTCATTCAGCGCTCAAGATGCGCTCCCCGAGGGAGTTCATCAGAGCTCAGGCCCAGTAGCCGGGTGTCCGGTGAAAAAGGGGGGGCACTCCACCGTTCAGGCGTATTGCGCGAGCCCGTGACGGTGTGTTCCCTTCGTCGATCAACACCGATGATGGCAT
>NZ_JBSEFH010000079.1:0-930 GCF_053570585.1 Pseudochelatococcus sp. B33
CCGGTGATGATCAGCGGCGGGCCGCAGAAGAAGAACTCGTAGACGCCGTCCCGGGCGCAGTCCTCCGCCAGCTCCTTCACGTAGAAGATCTCCCCCATGCAAAGCCCGATCGCCGGGATCACCACCCAGTGCCAGGGCTGGTTGACGTCCGTCGTCTCGTTCGGCCGCACCTCCACGCCCCACGTGTCCGAGCAGATCGCCGCGATCTCCTTCTGGTGGCTCCAGTAGCAGTTCTCGAACTTCACGCCCGGCGCGTCGCCGCCCGCGTAGCCGCCCCATTCGCCCTCGACAAGGCAGCGCTCCATCTGGCCGGTGCGGATGATGACGAAATCGCCCTTGCCGATCTCCACCCCCTGCTGCGCCGCGCAGGCGTCGAGCTCGTCGTTGGAAATTCCCTCGCCGTCCTGGAGCCAGTCCACGCCCCGGAAGCGGGCGATGTCGAGCAGCACGCCGCGCCCGGCCATGCGGTTCTTCGAATGCTCGATGCCGAGAACCGAAAGGCCGCGCGAGTCGATCAGCCGGGCGTCATGGCCGTTGTAGGCCTTGTCCTCGTAGAAGACGTGGCCGAGCGCGTCCCAGTGCGTCGCGCCCTGAACGCACAGGTTGAGCGTATCGTCGGCGTAGCGGATCTTGTTCCAGTCCTGCTGGCCGGCCACCGCGTCGGTGCCGGTGGCGAGCATCTGGTGAATGGGGTTGAAGCGGCCGCCGAACAGCCCGTTCTGGGGGCCTTTCGCGTCGAGCGGAATGCCGAGGGCGAAAACGCGCCCGGTCTTGATGAGCCCGGCCGCCGCCACGATGTGATGCGGCTCGACATGGTTGAGGGTGCCGATGTGATCGTCCTTGCCCCACCGTCCCCAGTTCGACAATTCCTGAGAAGCCTGCCGGATGGCATTCGCGTCGACTTTGATGTTCATGCTTTCCTCCCGATAC
>NZ_JBSEFH010000080.1:0-854 GCF_053570585.1 Pseudochelatococcus sp. B33
CCTAGGATTGGGACTTAATCAACTTATTGCCGATATTGACTGATTCCTTGCTGTTCAGGTTTTGACGGCAAGGAGGCTCCTGATGAGCGATCTTTTCTGGCTTTCCGATGAAGCATGGGATGCGATCGAACCGCATCTACCCAAGAACCAGCCCGGCGCCCGACGGGTCGATGACCGGCGCATCATCTCCGGTATTCTGCACGTGTTGAAGGTCGGTTGCCGCTGGCGTGATGTTCCTGCTGAGTATGGTCCTGCAAAGACCGTCTACAATCGATATCACCGCTGGGCGCGACGCCGTATCTGGTATTGTATTTTCGAGAAGATGGCCGCCAAAGGTCCGGTTCCGCCGGAACTTTCCATCGATAGCACACACATCAAGGCGCATCGCTCTGCGCAAGGCTCAAAAGGGGGGCGTGGGCGCAAGCGATCGGTACGTCACGCGGCGGAAGAACAAGCAAAATCCATTGTTTGGCCGATGATCGCGGCAGACCGGTCGCCTTCAGCCTGACGCCGGGAAACATCGCCGACATCAGGATGGCAATTCCCCTGCTGGAAGCCGCCCGCCCCACAAAGCGCCTGCTGGCTGACAAAGCCTACGACGCCGACAGCCTGCGGGACTGGCTTGCTGGGCATAAGATCAAAGCGGTCATACCCTCATCGGCAGCGCGAAAAACGCCATACCCTCTGGATCGAAAAGCCTATCGACGCAGGAACGTCATCGAACGCCTTTTCTGCCACCTCAAAAACTGGCGGCGTATCGCAACCCGATATGACCGCATCGCAACCAATTATCTCGCTGCCATCGCACTCGTCTCAGCAGTCATCGCATGGATATGATTGAGTCCCCATCCTAG
>NZ_JBSEFH010000081.1:0-739 GCF_053570585.1 Pseudochelatococcus sp. B33
GCGCCTCCATCCTCGGTCGGTCGCGAGGGCAGGAGCGCACCGTTAGACGAGCGATAAGCGCAGGGAACTCCAGGCCCGCGACATGATCGCTGAGGCCGATGGTGAGACGCTGCCGGGCTTCGACGAACACGGCCAGCGCACGGTCATCCGAGTAACGGCCAGGCCTCGACGCGCCGGATGGCGGCGCCGTAATGCCCGTGTTGCAGTGAGCGCCAGTCGGACGACGCGCCTGCCCCATCCCGACCTTCAGCGGTGGCCAGGCGCGGTCATATGTGCGACCATTCGTTCGAATTGCGGTATCCCACTGCCGAACGTCCCTGGTGCGGAAGCACGTTGCGCTTCTGACATTTTGCCCGGTCCTGAATCGCGTTCCAGGTCGCGGCGCTCGCCATTCCGATGCAGGCCAATGCAGGCTCACGCCATCACGAGGCCTGCAATGCTCAAATTTGTTTCCACCCTCAGTGCACTCCTGTTTCTGACGGCTGCCGCCGCACAGCCGAGCGGGATAGGATTCCGCCAGATCGTCGTCAATGCCGATAACCCGCGCCCGCTGAACGTCAGCCTGTGGTATCCGACCCGGGACACCGCTCCGTCCGGCCCCGTCGGCGAGAACCGAGCGTTCGTCGGTATTCAGGCCATCATCGATGCCGCACCGGATCAAGGGCGCCATCCCCTGGTCGTGCTGTCCCATGGCTACGGCGGCAGCTGGCGCAATCTCAACTGGCTGGCCGGGGAGCTG
>NZ_JBSEFH010000082.1:0-727 GCF_053570585.1 Pseudochelatococcus sp. B33
CATCCTCACAGCCCGACCTGTCCGCCGCCGCTCTGGCGGCTTTTTTCATTTGGAGGAGCCGCTATGGCACTCGACCACGATACCTTTTTCGCCGAGATCAAACGATCGCTCTTCGGCTCATTCAATCAGGATCAGGTCGACGGCCTGAATGTCCTGCTCGAAACGATCCGCGGATGGCCGATCGCGTATGGCGCTTATGCGCTGGCGACGGCCTATCACGAGACCGCCACCACCATGCAGCCGATCAAGGAGCGCGGCGGGCGCGATTACTACATGCGCCTCTATGACGTGACCGGCCAGAACCCGGCCCGCGCCCGCAGCATGGGCAACACCCGGCCCGGTGATGGCGCGCTCTACTGCGGCAGGGGCTATGTACAGCTCACCTGGAAAGTGAATTACGAGAAGGCCAGCCACGTCACCGGTGTCGATCTGGTGGCCGAGCCCGACCGCGCCATGGAGCCCGACATCGCCGCGCAGGTCCTGCGAAGCGGCATGGAGGAGGGCTGGTTCACCGGCAAGGGCCTTGCGGACTATCTGTCCGGCGGTCGCCGCGACTACGTCAACGCCCGCAGGATCATCAACGGCACGGACAAGGCAGAGGCCATCGCCGTCTATGCCCGCAAATTCGAAGCCGCGCTTCGTCAGGCGGTGTCGTGATGTCGGACGATATCAACCACGTCTCGCCCGACAATTGGGCCATCCGCCGGCGGATCGTATTCGTCGCCCT
>NZ_JBSEFH010000083.1:0-640 GCF_053570585.1 Pseudochelatococcus sp. B33
GGCGGCAGGTGGACGGATGGATTTGCTGTTTGCCTTTATCGGCGGTGCTGCGCTCTATCTGCTGCTGCACCATTGGATGCGGCGGCGTCGGCGTTGACGACGTGGCCCACGCCAATCGCAATCGAGCCCCAGTTGCTCGTGTCGCGAGATGAGCAGGCGGTGACGGCGAGCGCGAGCGCCGCCGCGAGGATTGTGCGGATCATGGGATTGCTCCAGACGTAAAAAAAGCCGCTCGGTGGCGGCGGGTCGGGAAGGATTTTAGGGCCAGTCAACCGTTTGGCGGCCAGCCGGATTGAATGTCGATGGCCTCCAGCGCCTCGATGCTCTCTGCAGCCTCAATGGCCTCGTGCAGCGCGCGGGACCGGCTGTATGCGGCCTGCACGTGGCGGCCGACAGCGATGCCGATGGCAGTAAGCATGGGCAGATCGAGGGATACCCAGATACCGGGCTGCGCTTCGAAATCGACGGTAGTCAAATCGAGGTCGCGCTCCAGCAGAGCAACGGCATCGGCGATCTTGCCCTGACTGCCAACGTCAGTTCTGATCGGCACGCTGTTAACAATGGTGCCGCCCGTCTCGACTTCCCAGCGCTTTTCCCGGACGGCGTCAGCCAGCGCGGCCCTGCGTTGCTCAAGGGTCGG
>NZ_JBSEFH010000084.1:0-632 GCF_053570585.1 Pseudochelatococcus sp. B33
AGCGTTCGCTGGGTGTGAGCGAACGCATCCGCCAGGGTCTGGGCGTGGCCGTGCTCGCTGGCGTCGCGGCTATCGCGCTGGGTCTCGATACCGGCCTGCTGGCGCGCCTCTCCTATGCCGGCACGACCTCGCTCGAGAACGCCCTCATCGACCGCCTGCACGCCGAACCCGCTGCCGGCATGCCGTCGGGAGCCGCCGCCACCGGCATGATGATGATGACCGCCGCTGCCGATACGATGCAACCGTTCCGCAGCAGCTTGCCCGTCGAAGGCCGCGCGCCCGCGCTGGAAGGCGCCGTCGAATGGTTGAATTCACCGCCGCTTGCCATCGACGAATTGCGCGGCAAGGTCGTGCTCATCGACTTCTGGACCTATTCCTGCATCAACTGCATCCGCACCACGCCCTATGTCCGCGCCTGGGCGGACAAGTACAAGGACCAGGGCCTCGTGGTGATCGGCGTCCACACCCCGGAATTCGCCTTCGAAAAGAAGATCGACAACGTCAGGAAGGCGGTTGCGGGCTACAGGATCGGCTACCCCGTGGCGGTCGACAACGACTACCGCATCTGGCGTGCCTTCCGGAACAGCTACTGGCCCGCCCACTACCTGATCGACGCCGACGGCCGGATCCGT
>NZ_JBSEFH010000085.1:0-626 GCF_053570585.1 Pseudochelatococcus sp. B33
GGCGCTCGCTGGGCGTGAGCGAACGCATCCGCCAGGGCCTGGGGGCGGCGGTGCTTGCCGGCGTCACGGCCATCGCGCTTGGTCTCGATACCGGCCTGCTGGCGCGCCTCTCCTATGCCGGCACGACCTTGCTCGAGAACGCCGTCATCGACCGGCTGCACGCCGAGCCCGCCGCAGACATGCAGCCGGAAGCCATCGGCCCCGGCATGATGACCGCCGCTGCCGATGCGATGCAGCCGTTCCGCAGCAATCTGCCCGTCGAAGGCCGTGCGCCCGCGCTGGAGGGCGCCGTCGAATGGCTGAATTCACCGCCGCTTGCCATCGACGAATTGCGCGGCAAGGTCGTGCTCGTCGACTTCTGGACCTATTCCTGCATCAACTGCATCCGCACCACGCCCTATGTCCGCGCCTGGGCCGACAAGTACAAGGACCAGGGCCTCGTGGTGATCGGCGTCCACACCCCGGAATTCGCCTTCGAAAAGAAGATCGACAACGTCAGGAAGGCGGTTGCGGGCTACAAGATCGGCTATCCGGTGGCGGTCGACAACGACTATCGCATCTGGCGTGCCTTCCGGAACAGCTACTGGCCCGCCCACTACCTGATCGACGCCGACGGCCGGATCCGC
>NZ_JBSEFH010000086.1:0-625 GCF_053570585.1 Pseudochelatococcus sp. B33
CGGCACCGGCTCGCCGATCAATCCGCAGGCCATCAAGTAGGCACTTCCGCCGGGAGAAAGACGATGCTCAAAGCGGCTATCGCGGGACTTGGAGCTTGACGCCCGTACAGGTGATCGATGGCGCCGTGTCGCGCGCGCCCGGCGCCACGCCGTTTACGGGCCGGGCATGAATGGACGGCCACTCAGTCGATTTCGATTGACACATGCGCTGTCGCGACAAGTTATCGATCAATAAATAAATATTATATTCGGGGAGTTTAACGTGGCCAGATCACGCAAGGTCATCATCACCTGCGCCGTTACCGGTGCGATCCATACGCCCTCCATGTCGGAGCATTTGCCGATCACGCCGGATGAAATCATCGACGACGCGCTCGCCGCAGCGCAAGCCGGCGCGGCGATCCTCCACCTTCACGCGCGCGATCCCGAAACCGGCAAGCCGGACCAGACGCCGGAGGCTTTCGGCCGTTTCCTGTCACGCATCAAGCAGCAGACCGACGCGGCCATCAACATCACCACCGGCGGCAGTCCCTACATGAGCGTCGAGGAGCGCGTGCGGCCCGCCGCGCAGTTCAAGCCCGAGGTTGCCTCGCTCAACATGGGATCGATCAACTTCGGCCTGTAT
>NZ_JBSEFH010000087.1:0-603 GCF_053570585.1 Pseudochelatococcus sp. B33
GTCGAAGCAGGCTATGTCGTCGCTGCCCCGGATCATCCCGGAACGACCACTTCCGACCGCGATCCGGCGCGCGCGGCGACGCTCTGGGAGCGGCCGCGCGATCTGAGCCGCACCATCGACGCTGTGCTGGCGGATCCCGCATGGGCCGGCCCGATCGATATCGGCCGCATCGCCGCGATCGGCCATTCGCTGGGCGGATGGACGGTCGCCGCGCTCGCCGGGGCGCGGTTCGATCCTGCGCTGTTCGCACGGGATTGCGAAGACCATCCCAGCCCGCGCACCTGCGGTCTTTCGGGCGAACTCGGGCTGGCCGATCCAGCCATCGGCCGGGAGATGCGCGATCCGCGGGTCAAGGCCTTCGTCACGCTGGACCTTGGGCTCGCGCGCGGCTTCACCCCGGACAGCCTCGCCGCCATCAGGCTGCCGGCCCTCGTCTTCGGCGCGGGCGTCGATATCGGCGATCTGCCGGCGACGCTGGAATCCGGCTGGCTGGACCGGCATCTGCCGCCGGAAAGCACGCGCCTCGTGATGATCCCGGATGCGATGCACTTCAGCTTCATGCAGGTGTGCAAGCCGGGAGCCGAAGCGTTGATAGAAGCGGAA
>NZ_JBSEFH010000088.1:0-593 GCF_053570585.1 Pseudochelatococcus sp. B33
TCATGCCGGCGAAAATCCTGCCGCCGACGAGCAAGGCGACGGCGAGCGAGGTCGCCGCTCCCGCCGCATAGGCCAGCAGGAGGAAGGTCGTTTGCAGGCTCGCGCCCTGAAGCGCGGCGCCCGTCAGCACGAGCCCGAGGATCGGTCCGGCGCAGGGCGCCCAGAGCAGGCCGGTCGCCACGCCGAGGATGAGCGAGCTCGCAACGGCTCGCGTGGTGGTCGTCACCGCCCCGGAGCCGGCCGACGCGCTCAGCAATCTGTTGCCGAAAGCGACGACCGGCCGTGTGATCAAGCCTGCCACGCGCGGCGAGAGCAGGCCGACGCCGAAGACCGCGAGCAGGACGATGGCGGCAAGGCGTCCGTATTCATTGGCGTGGACGACCCAGCCGCCGCCGACAGCGGCAAGCGTCGCGACAAGCGCGAAGGTGGCGGCCATGCCCGCGAGCATCGGCAGCGTGCCCTTGGCGAACGATTGTCCGGCACGGGCAAAGACGAACGGGAGAATGGGGAGGATGCACGGGCTGAGGATGGTCAGCGCGCCCCCGATATAGGCAATGATAAGAAGCGTCATCATCGTTTCCTTCGAAACCGGG
>NZ_JBSEFH010000089.1:0-581 GCF_053570585.1 Pseudochelatococcus sp. B33
CCGGGCCTGGTTCAGAAGGCGACGTTTTCAGCGCCCTTGAGGGCCAGCAGTTCGCGCGCCTCGTCGGGCGTCGCGATCTGGAAACCGAGATTCTCGAGGATGCCCCGCACCTGCCGGACCTGTTCCGCGCTCGATGTCGCAAGGCGTCCCGGCCCGGCCCACAGCGAGTCCTCGAGACCGACGCGGACGTTGCCGCCCATCGCCGCCGCCATCGCCGCGATCGGCATCTGCGCCGCGCCCGCGCCGAGCACCGACCACCGGTACGCATCGCCGAACAGCCGGTCCGCCGTGCGCTTCATATGGGCCACATCCTCGGGATGCGTGCCGATGCCGCCCAGAATGCCGAAAACCGACTGCACGAAGAGCGGCGGCTTGACGAGGCCGCGATCGAGGAAATGCTTCAGGTTGTAGAGATGGGCGATGTCGTAGCACTCGAACTCGAAACGCGTGCCGTTGCCGTAGCATGTCGACAGGATATACTCGATGTCCTTGAAGGAATTGCGGAAAACGAGGTCGCGCGTCGCCTCCAGATGCTGCCGCTCCCAGTCGTGCCTGAACTCCTTGTAGCGGTCGAGCAGGTG
>NZ_JBSEFH010000090.1:0-549 GCF_053570585.1 Pseudochelatococcus sp. B33
GCAATGGCGGATTTTTTATGTCCGGAGAGCAAGATGCATTTCCTGATCATTCTCGCGCTCGCTGCGCTCAATCGGGCGAGGGGCGATGACACTTGGCTGACGTGGCTGCGGCTGCCGGGCCGGGCGCTTTGGTACGTTGCCCCTGTCGTCGGCCTGCTGGTGTGGACGATCCATCCGCTACCCGTCGCCGCGGCGTGGGCGCTGGCTTATCTCGTGTGGGCTGTCCCGGCATGGGGGAGGTGGTACGACCTCGGCCGGCTGCCGCCGCCTGTCGATGGTGCCGACCCGGTCGAGCGTGTCATCGCGCGCCTGGCAGGCAGCAGCGATCATACCGCCCTGTTCATCAGGCACCTGTTCATTGTCCCCGGCCTCGCGCTCGTGTCGCTCGCCTCCAGCAGCTGGTGGCCTATCGGGGCCGCAATTCCAGCCGCTGCGCTGATCGTCGGCACCTATGAGGCCGCTTGGCGCTGGGCGCCTCGGCAACCCATTCTCGTCGCCGAGCTGATCGTGGGCGTGATCTGGGGCGCGCTGATCGTCGGCACCTGACCC
>NZ_JBSEFH010000091.1:0-544 GCF_053570585.1 Pseudochelatococcus sp. B33
CCATGGTGGAGCCACCGCTAGCGGCGCGTTAAAGCGTTTTCGAGCAAAGTGGATACCGGCTTTCGTGAAGAAAACGCGTTAAATCAAAAAATTAGAGAATTTCGACGTTTCAGCGACATGTCGAAATTCTCTATCCGGACCTGTCCCCGCGTTCCATATCGTGAGCTCAAAACGCGCGCAATCACCGACAAAGCGCCTGGCGGGACTCTGACCACATCTCGCTGTTGAAGCGCTCCGGCTACGAGAACATCGCCCGCTATGGCTTGCACCGCCAGCAGCCCGCATTGATGACCCGCTTCCTGCCCGCATCGGAGACGACAGCCTGACCTCCAGCTGCGCATCGTCGCTGCGCGAGAACCCGTCGCGCCCGCCCGTGGTATGGGTCCTGCCAGTATAAAGTACCTTGTCGATCGTCGTCATGGAAAACTCCGTTATAGGCCACTGCTTGCGGCATCTGCTGATGGAGAATGTTCTGAAGGGAGGACATGTCCGCCATGTTTCCGGAATTACCGGAAGTGTAACAAACCGTATGCCCTGCCCGGAA